>JANRKN010000105.1:0-3380 GCA_033763435.1 Planctomycetota bacterium | reverse complement strand
GCGCGCGACCTCGCGCCGCTCTTGAACACCCGCGTGCAAGTCACGGGCTGGACCCTCGAGCGCGAAGGCCGACGGATCATCGAGCTCGAGCCCGACGCCGGCGCGCTGAGGCCCGCGGCCGAGGCTCCGAGGCTCGCCTCGCCGCTGGCTTGGCAGCCCGTGGGCGCGGTCACGCTGCGAGGCGAGATCGTCGACACCAAGTGCTTTTTGGGCGCCATGAAGCCCGGCGAGGGCCGAACCCACCGCGCGTGCGCCATCCTGTGCATCCAAGGCGGCATCCCGCCCACGCTGGTCACTCGGGGGCCCTCGGGCGCCGCCCGATTCACGCTGCTCTGCGACCCTGCCGGCGAGCCCTTCGGGGGCGCTCAGCTCGACGCGATCCTCGCGCACGTCGGAGGGCCGATCGAGGCTCAGGGGCAGCTCGAATCCGCCGCAGGTGTCGAACGCCTCAGGCTCGACCCGCGGTCCATCCGCCGCCGCTGAGCCGTCCCGTTCACACTCAGGCTTGAGCAGGAATCGGCCCCCAAAGTCCGTTATCCTTTTCCGGCCGGGGTGGGTTTGGCGGCTTGGTGGTGGGCCGCGCGGAAAGGACCCGTATGGCTTCGGCTCTTGCGACCCACGATCGCCCGCCCATGAGCATGGTCGGGATTCTGAACATGTGCTTTGGCTTCTTCGGCATCCAGTTCGGCTGGGGGCTGCAGATGGCCAACATGAGCTCGATCTACGACCGGCTGGGCGCCAAGGAGAGCGACATCCCGCTGCTCTGGCTCGCCGCACCGCTGACCGGCTTCATCGTCCAGCCCATCGTCGGCTACTACAGCGACCGGACGTGGGGCCGCCTCGGTCGGCGCCGGCCTTACTTCATCGGCGGCACGCTCGTCGCCGCGATCGCCCTCTTCCTCATGCCCAGCTCGCACGAGCTCTGGATGGCCGCGTCGCTGCTCTGGATGCTCGACGCCGCGGTCAACGTCAGCATGGAGCCCTTCCGCGCCTTCGTGGGCGACCTGCTCCCCGAAAAGCAGCGCAAGGTCGGCTACGCGATGCAGAGCGTGCTCATCGGCGCGGGCGCGGTCATCAGTTCGGCCCTGCCTTGGATCCTCAAGCAGTTCGGCGTCTCCGACGCGGCCGCCCCGGGCACCATCCCCGACACCGTGCGCTACGCCTTCATCTCAGGCGCGATCGTCTACGTTCTCGCGGTCACCTACACCGTCGTGACCACGCGCGAGTATCCGCCGGAGAACATGGACGAACTCCGCCGCGAGCAGGCCCGCGCCCGCAACCCCTTCGCCGCGTTCGTTGACATCGTCAAGGGCGTCGGCTCCATGCCCCGGACGATGATCGAGCTCGCCTTCGTCCAGTTCTTCACCTGGATCGCGCTGTTCCTCATGTGGATCTACTTCGGCGTGGGCGTCGCCAAGCACATCTTCAACGCGCCCACCGGTACGCCCGAGTACGAGCAGGCGAGCGCGTGGGCCGGCGTCTGCTTCTCGGTCTACAACGGCGTCGCGTTCGTCTTTGCCTTCGCGCTCCTGGGCCTCACGCGCGTCTTCAGCGCCAAGGCCATCCACACCGTCTGCCTGCTGCTCGGCGCGCTCGGGCTGGCCTCCTACGGCCTGTCGATGCTCGGCGTCCCCTTCTCCAAGAACGCCCTGCTGATCCCCATGGTCGGCGTCGGCATCGCCTGGGCCAGCATCCTCTCCATGCCCTACGCCATGCTCTCCAGCGCCCTCCCGCGCGAGAAGATGGGCTTTTACATGGGCGTCTTCAACTTCTTCATCGTCCTGCCCCAGATCCTCGCCGCGGTCGCCTTCGGCCCGCTCATGAAGGCCGCGCTCAACGACAACGCCCTCTCGGCGATCGTCATCGGCGGTGGATGCATGGCCCTGGCCGCGGTCGCGACGCTCTTTGTCAAGGAACGCCCGGCAACGCAGGCCTCCTGACCGACCGTCCAACCTCAGCCCAAAAACGAAGAAGCCCTGCAAACGCAGGGCTTTTTCCTTCAAGTGGAGCGGAGGAGAGTCGAACTCCCGACCTCATCATTGCGAACGATGCGCTCTACCAACTGAGCTACCGCCCCAGCACGCGGGGAGGGGGCTCCTCGCGAGGGGCGGATTCTACCCCGCACCCGCCCGGTTGTCTCGCCGACGCGCGCCCGAGGTCAATTCTCGCCCCGACTGGCCGCCGACGCCCCTTGGCACTCGGGCCAAAGGCCCACCCCGAACCCGCCGTCCGCGGGCGGGGTACACTATTGAGGATCAGTTCTCAATAAGGAGTCGGGCCATGGCAGGCGCGCAGAGTTTCGGGCGGTCGGCACTCGCACGGATCGGCACCCCGGTGGTGGTCGCGCTCGCGGCGTCCGCGCTGGGAACGCTCGTCGGCTGCGATCGGGGCGCGCCTTCCTCGGCCTCGGCCCGCACGGTCGACCGCGCCGCGGAGCCCGAGATCCTCGTCACCGTTCCGCCCCTCAAGGGCCTCGTCGAGATGGTCGCGCCCGCGGGCGTCCGTGTTCGCGCGCTGATGGCCCCGGGCCGCAGCGAGCACGGTTATGAGTTCACGCCCGCCGACCTCGCGGCAATGGCCCGCGCGGACCTCGTCGTCTATGTGGGCCTCGGGCTCGAGCCCGCGGTTGCCAAGCTCGCCGAGCAGCGTTCGCTGCCCGCGATCAACTTCGCCGACGCCGTCGGCATCAAGGGCGAGCCGATCCCCGATGACCACGTCCACACCGAGGCCTGCGACCACGGCCACGGCGCCGACCCGCACCTCTGGCTCGACCCCGTGCTCGTTGAACAACTCCTCCCCACGCTCAGCGCGCGCGTCCGCGCCGCGCTCGAGGCCCGGGGCCCGCTCTCGCCCGCGCAGATCGCCGAGCTTGACACCCGCCTCACCGACGCCCGCGCCCGCGTGAAGTCCGTCGACGAGGCCTATCGCGCCGGGCTCGCGAACCTGCCCAGCCGAGCGATCGTGACACACCACGCCGCGTGGGGGCGTTTGGCCGAGCGCTACAACCTGACTGTCGCCGAGGTGCTGCGCCCGGTGGAGAACGCCGAGCCCGACGCGGCGCGGGTGGCGCAGGTGGCGTCCGCGCTGCGCGAGCGCAAGGCGCCGGTGATCTTCGTCGAGCCTCAGTTCTCGCAGGAATCCGCCCGCCGCGTGGCCGAGGCCGCGGGCGTCGGCGTCGCGGTGCTCGATCCGCTCGGCTCGGGCGACTGGGAGGCAATGATGCGGGCCAACCTCCGCGCGCTGGTCCAGGGGCTCGGTGGTGCGGGGGGTGGGCAGGCCTCGCCGGGCGATTCGGTTCCCGCCAGCAAGCCCTCCGCGTCCTGAACCGGTCCGCGTGACTTTTCGCCGGGGCAGGCACACACTGAGCCGGTGATGCAGCA
>JANRKN010000104.1:0-12783 GCA_033763435.1 Planctomycetota bacterium | reverse complement strand
CGGGCGCGTGACGCCCGGCGGACAGACGCAAGGATGGAATCATGGCCGACGCCGCTGCTGCCTCGAAGAACGTGGTCAAAGTCGAAGACGCGGGCCCTTCTCTGAAGAAGGTCCACATCAAGATCCCCGCCGAGTCGGTCGCCGACAACATCCGCGAGTCGTTCGACACGCTGGCCCTTGAGGCCGAGCTGCCCGGCTTCCGCAAGGGCAAGGCGCCGCGCAAGCTGGTCGAGAAGCGCTTTGGCGCGATGATCAAGAACGAAACCAAGAGCCGCCTGGTCGCGAGCGCGTACGAGAACGCGGTGACCGAACACAAGCTCCGCGTCATCGGCGACCCCGTCGCCCCAGGCCTTGAGAAGAAGGACCTCGAGGAGGGCAAGCCCTTCGAGATCGAGTTCGAGGTCGAGGTGATGCCCGAGTTCACGCTGCCCGAGCTGGACGGCGTTGCGATCAAGAAGCCCATCATCGCCGTCACCGACGACATGGTGAACCAGGAGTTCGAGAAGCTCCGCGTGAACGAAGGTTCGCTCGAGCCCCGCGACAGCTCCGAGCCCGGCGACTACTGCACGGGTCACGGCATCATGAAGGGCAAGGACGGGACCGAGTTCTACAACATCCCGGGCGCCGTGATCCAGATCCCCCCGGCCGACAAGAACGGCGTCGGCATGATCCTGGGCGTCAAGGTTGACGACTTCTCCAAGCAGATCGGGACGCTCAAGCCCGGCGCGACCGCGACCGTGAAGGTCAAGGGCCCGGAGAACCACGAGATCGAGGCCGTGCGCGGCAACGACCTCACGATCACCTTCAAGGTCGACCGCGTCGACCGCATCATCCCCGCGCCGGTGGACCAGCTCGTCTCGATGACGGGCTTCCCCGACGAGGCGGCGCTGAAGGACGCGCTCAAGCAGCGCCTTACGCAGCGCGCGACGGTGCAGCAGCAGGTCGTGATGCGTCAGCAGCTGGCGCGCCACCTGGTCGAGAAGACCGAGATCGCGATGCCCGCGCGCCTCAGCGCCGCGCAGGCCGGCCGCGTGCTCGAGTCGCGCCGGATGGAGCTGATGTACCGCGGCGTCGAGCCCGCGCAGATCGAAGAGCACATGGCCGAGCTCCGCGCGGCGGCCACCAGCTCCGCGATGAGCGACCTCAAGCTGTTCTTCATCCTCGCCAAGGTCGCCGAGGACCGCAAGGTCCGCGTCGATGAGGCCGAGGTGAACGGGCGCATCGTGCAGATGGCGATGGAGCGCGGCGTGCGCCCCGAGATCCTCCGCAACGAGCTGATCAAGACCAACCAGGTCCAGCGCGTCGTCCAGCAGATCGTCGAGCACAAGGCGATGGACTCGATCCTCGCCAAAGCTTCGATCACCGAGATGTCGGCCGACGACTTCAACAAGGCGATGGAAGCCGAGAGCAAGGCCTCGAAGAAGTAATCGCCCGGCCCTGACCACGTCCAACCCACGCACCCCTCACGCCCCTGGGCCCGCGCCCGGGGGCGTGTTCTCTTTTGCCGCGGCGGACTTTTCAGGCGCGGCTCAGCTCGCGCGCACGGTCCCGCGCCGCGAGGATCGCGCTCGCGATCGCCTCGGGGACGTGGCAGGTCTGCATGACTTCGATCGCGGCCTGGGTCGTGCCGCCCTTGCTCGTGACGCGGGCGCGCCATTGCTCGGGCGACAGGTCCGACGAGGTCAGCAGCCCCGCGGCGGCCGAGATTGTCCGTTCGACCATCGCGCGCGCATCACTCGCGCCGATCCCCGCGCGCGTCGCGCCCTCGATCATGGCCTCGGCGAGCAGAAAGACGTACGCGGGCCCGGAACCGGCGACCGCGGTGAACGCGTCGAGCTGGTCCTCGGGCAGCCTGAGCGTTGCGCCCACGGTGCGGAACCAAGCCTCGACGGTGGCGAGGTCGGGCTCGTCTGAGTCCGCGATCGCGGTGAGCCCGGCGTTGATGGTGACGCCGAGGTTCGGCATCGTGCGGACGAGCCGCGCGCCCGGCAGCGCCGAGGCCAGCCGCGCAGTGTTGACGCCCGCCATGATCGACGCCACGAGCCGCCCGCACGAGGTCGGCGCGATCTCTTGCGCCAGCGCCCCGAACATCTGGGGCTTCACGGCCAGGAGCAGCGCGGTGTCGGGCGCGAGGGAGCGCAGGGCCTCGGGAGCGCCAGTAAACGTCGCGCAGCCTCGGGAGGCCAGGGGCGCGAGCGTGTCCGGGCTCGGATCGACAAGCCCAAGTTCGGCCGGCGCGAGGGCCCCGGCGTCGAGCAGCCCGCGCGCGATCGCCCCGCCCATGTTTCCCGCGCCGATGATCAGCAGCCGCATACGTACGCTCCCAGGCGAGGCGCCCGGTCCTCGCGGACCTCCAAACGCGGGCGCCCGCTATAGTTGAGGCTATGGCAGCGTACTACCGGATGGAGTTCGAGAAGCCCGTCGTCGCTCTGGAAGAGAAGCTCGAGGAGGCGCGGCTGCGTCTGGCCGAGCTGGGCGGGCCCGCCGCCGCGGGTGCGGGGGCTGGCGAGGCTGCGGCGCAGGCATTGGCCGAGGTCGAATCCCTCGAGGCCCAGCGCACCGACCTGCTCCGCAAGATCTACGGCGAGCTCAAGCCCGCCGACGTCGTCCGCGTCGCGCGCCATCCCAATCGCCCCCAGACGCGCGACTACGTGAACATGATCGCGCGCGACTTCGTCGAGCTCCACGGCGATCGGCGCTTCGGCGATGACCCCGCGATCGTCACCGGCTTCGGGCGCATTGGCCCGCTCAAGTGCCTGATCGTGGGACATCAGAAAGGCAAGCAGACCCAGGAAAAGATCGCGTGCCACTTCGGCTGTGCGCACCCCGAGGGGTACCGCAAGGCGCTGCTGAAGATGCAGCTGGCCGAGAAGTTCGGCGTGCCGATCGTGACGCTCGTCGATACGCCGGGCGCCTATCCGGGCCTGGGCGCCGAGCAGCGCGGGCAGGCCGAGGCGATCGCGGTGAACCTGCGCGAGATGAGCCGTCTGCGCGTGCCGATCGTGAGCGTGGTGATCGGCGAGGGCGGTTCGGGCGGCGCGCTGGGCATCGCGGTGTCCGACAAGGTCGCGATGCTGAGCAACTCGTGGTACTCGGTGATCTCGCCCGAGGGCTGCGCCGCGATCCTGTGGAAGGAAGCCAACGAGCAGACGAACCACTCCGCCGCGCGGGCGCTGAAGCTGACGGCGCGCGACAACATGGAGCTGGGGATCATCGACGCGGTGATCGAAGAACCCGCAGGCGGGGCGCACCGCGAGCCCAAGGCGACGGCCGAGGCGCTCCGCGCGTGGATTGTCGGCGAGCTGCAGAGCCTGCGGACGCTCAACACCGACGCGCTGCTCGAAGGGCGCTACCAGCGCTTCCGCAAGCTGGGCGAGTTTACCGAGGCGGCCGCGGCCAACGCCTGAGCGCCCGCGAGGGCCTGAACCGATTCGGCAGCACGGGGCGCGGTTCAGCGGTCGGCTTTGACCGCTTGGCCGGGCTTGAATATCCTTCCAACCTTTTGGGACCCCGGGGGAGACTTGGGAAGCCGTGATTCCGCACCGAGGCGTCGGGCGGCGTCAGGCGGTGGGGGAGGTCCGGTGGGCTTGCTGCAGAGAGGGTTGCGCGTGGGCAAGAAGAGCGAGAAATCCGTGGCGAAAGCCAAAAAGCCCGCGGCCAAGTCGGTCGTGAAGAAGAGCACCGCGCCCAAGCCGGCGGCGAAGAAGCCCGCGTCCAAGCCCGCGGCAAAGAAGCCGGCCGCGAAGGTCGAGGCCAAGAAGGCGCCGGTCAAGCCCGAGGCGAAGAAGCCGACCGCGAAGGTCGAGGCCAAGAAGCCCGCCGCCAAGCCCGAGGCGCCCAAGGCCGACGCCAAAAAGTTGGACGCCAAGAAGCCGGAGCTGAAGAAGCCTGAGGTCAAGAAGCCCGAGGTCAAGAAGCCCGAGGTCAAGCCCGCCGCGGCGCCCGCGCCCGACGAGAGCAAGTCCGGTCGCAAGGGCATCACCATCGTGCAGCCCAAGCCGATGATGAAGAAGCCCAAGCCCAAGCTCCCGACGCTGATGCCCCCGGGCGTCAAGCCTCTGCTGGACCCCAAGAACCCGCTCCGTCGGCCTCTGATCCCCTCTGGCCCCAACGCCAAGGCGCAGGTTCCGCTGGGCATGCAGGGGTCAGACGCGGGCACGGTCGAGCGCATGACGGGCAAGAGCCCCTTCGCGAAGAAGGAGCTGGACAAGTACCGCGAGATGCTGCAGCGCAAGCGCAGCGAGCTTCTGGGCGACATCACCGCGATGGAGGATCAGGCGCTGCAGGGCGGCTCGGGTTCGCTGTCGCACACGCCTCAGCACATCGCCGAGCAGGGGTCGGAGACGTACGACCAGGCGCTCGCGCTCGACCTTGCCGCGGCCGACCGCAAGCTGCTGAAGGAAATCGAGGACGCGATCAAGCGGATCGACGCGGGGACCTACGGCATCTGCGAGCTGACGGGCAAGCCGATCAAGGCCGAGCGTCTGGACGAGTTGCCCTGGGCTCGGTACACGATCGAGGCTGCGCGGGAGCTTGAGCGTCGTTCGATGCGGATCTGACGTGCCCGAACGCCGACGCTGCGCATGAGCCACGCGAACCCTCCCAGTTCGAATCTTGTCAGTGCGAACCCGGCCCGTGCGAACCCGGCAAGTGTGGTCACGAGCCCCCGGGCTTGGACGGTGCTGCTGACCGTGGTGGTGCTGGGGCTGGTGAGCGATCTTGCGAGCAAGTACGCCGCGTTTCACTGGATCCCTGAGACGCCGGTGTCGTTCACGCGCGAGCAGGCGCTGGCGGTGGGCCCTCAGAATCTGGAGTATCTGCTGCCCGATCCGCCGCCGGTCGTGGTCGTGGCGCCCAGCGTGCTGGAGCTCAAGCTCGTGCTGAACCCGGGTGCGGTGTTCGGGCTGGGGGCGGGCAAGCGCTGGTTCTTCGTGGTGATGACGGGTGCGGCGTTCGCGTTCGCGCTCTGGATGTTCACGCGATGGACGACCCGGCGCGATACGGCCGCGCACATCGGCATCGGGCTCCTGCTCTCGGGGGGCCTGGGCAACCTCTACGACCGGCTCGTCTACGCCTGCGTGCGGGACTTTCTGCACCCCCTGCCCGGCGTGAGGCTGCCCTTCGGCTGGAGCTGGCCTTGGGGCGGGCGCGATGTGTGGCCCTACGTCAGCAACATCGCGGACCTCTGGCTGATCATCGGCGTCGGCATTCTGATCGTGTACTCATGGCGCCAACCGCAGGCCGCCTTGGCGCCTGAGCGGGCCCAGGCACCCAAGCCGGCAAACAAGCAGGCACCGAAGCCATGACCTCGCCCCTGACCGTCCGCGCGCGGGCGCTTGGACCCTATCAGACCAACGCGTACATCGTCGCGCCCGAGGACAAGTCCGACGCGTGGGTGATCGACGCGCCGTTCGACAGCGAGGATCTGGTCGCCGTGCTGCGTGCCGAGGGGCTCACGCCTTCGCGCGTGCTGCTGACGCACGCGCACCCGGACCACATCGCGGGCATCCCGGCGCTCAAGGCCGCGTTCCCGGCCGTGCGCGTGAGCTTGCACGAGGCCGAGCGCGACTGGCTGGGCGAGCCCGAGCTGAACCTGAGCGCGTTCATGGGCGAGCCGATCTCGCTGCCCCCTGCCGACGAACTGCTGCGCGAGGGCCAGGAACTCTCGCTGGCGGGGCACGTGTTCCGCGTGCTGCACACGCCTGGCCACTCGCCCGGGGGCGTGACGTTCTGGTGCGAGGGGCTGAACCTCGCGTTCGTGGGCGATGCGCTCTTTGCCGGCAGCATCGGGCGGACCGACTTTCCGGGCGCCGACCACGCCACGCTCGTGCGATCGGTGCGTGAGAAGCTGTACACGCTGCCGGACGGCGCGAAGGTGCTCCCGGGCCATGGCCCGCGCACGACGATCGGGCGCGAAAAGCTCAGCAACCCGTTCGTGCGGGCTTGACGCTAGAAATCGCGGCGGGCGAAGATCCACGCGCCAATCGCCAGCAGCACGCCCGCGAACGCTGCGCTCGTGCCCGTAATCCACCACTGGCTGCGCTGGCGGATGATCTTCTCCGCGCGGCGTGTCACAGCAGGGTCGCCCATCTGCGGTCCGCGTCGGCGGCCCGAGCCGGCCTCCTCATCGCCCGGGGCGGGCTCGTCGTCCGCACCGGGCGGGCTGAACAGCTCGCGGTCCTTGTCAGTGAGGATCGCACGGTCCAGCAGCGCGATCGTCTCGCTGGTCTTGGGGAGCACGGTCTTGGCGAGGAAGACCCAGCCGCTGTACTTCACCCAGTTGTCGCGCGATTCGCTCGCCTCGGCGAGTTCTTTGCGGGCGTTGAGCAGGGGCAGGCTGATCGCCTCCAGCTCGCTCTGGGCGCCTTCGGGCCACGCGTCTTTGGCGGGCAGGGGCTGGCCGGCGTCGATCAATCTCTGGCGCATGCGCTCGGCGCCGCGGGTGCGGACCTCGATCGTTCGCTCGGCGCGTTCGACGGCGATCTCCTTCGCGGCGCGCTGGCTCACGAAGATGCCGTCGGTCGTGTTCAGCACGAACAGCGCGAGCCAGAACAGGCAGGTGAAGAGGATCGACGCAAGGGTCGAGCGCGTGACCAGGCCCACGAGCACGCAGAACGAGAACAGGTAGGTGAAGAACAGGAGCACGATCGGGACGGCCAGGAAAAGGTCGGGCACCCACGACTTGCCGCGGATCCCGATGACGATGAAGCACGCCAGGCTGAAGACAAAGACCTGGAGCGCGACGAACAGCAGGCCGCAGGCGAACTTGGTGAAGAACAGCCGCACGCGCCCGATGGGCCTGCACAGCGTGAGCTCGATCGCCCCGCCCTGAATGAAGTCGGGGAAGATGCTCGCGGTCGAGATGAGCGCGAGGACTGTCGCGGCCCAGGTGAGCCAGATGGGGACGCCCAGATTGGCAAAGACGAAGATGTAGAACTTCTCAGGCGGGATGAGCCGCGCGTTGAGGATGTCGTTGTTGAAGGTCCAGCCGAGGAACGTCAGGCCTTTGTCGTTGACGCCGAAGCAGCCCATGATCGCGACGACGAGCAGCGAGAGCCCGAGCGTGATCCAGAACATCTTGCGGGCGTTGAGCTCGCGATACGCGTCGACGAGGAACGCGGTGGTCTGGGTGAGGATCATCGCGAGGCCTCCTTGGCCGCGCCCGGCGGCAGCGCCTTGCCGGTCGTTGGATCGGTGACGGCGGCCATGAACAGGTCTTCCAGCGTCGGGCGCACGGGCCTCAGCGCTCGCAGCGCGATGCCTCGGGATCGGAGCGCGTCGACAAATGGCTGCACGTGCGAGGCCTCCGTGGTGCCCAGGCGCAGGATGGAGCGCTCGAGTTCGACAAAGCCCAGGTGCGCGTGCGAAGCGCCGGCGGTCTCGGCGCGCAGCACGTCGGCGCTGCCGGGCTTGGGCGTAAGGGCCAGCCCTGCGGGCAGGAGCGAGGCCCAGAGCTCGCGGGCCTGCGCGGGTTCGAGCGCCGCGTCGATCTCGTAGTAGCGGCGATCGCGCGTGAGCTCATCAAGCGTGCCCTGGCTCGCGACCAAGCCCTGCACAAGGATGGCGACGCGGTCGCAGACGAGCTCGAGCTCGCTGAGCAGGTGGGAGTTGAGGAAGACGGTCTTGCCCTCGTCTTTCAGGCGCTGGCAGACCTGGCGGATGTCGCGCCGGCCGACGGGGTCGACGCCGTCGGTGGGCTCATCGAGCAGCACGAGGTCGGGGTTGTTGACGAGGGCCTGGGCGATGCCGACGCGCTGGCGCATGCCCTTGGAATAGCCGCGGACGCGCTGGTTGGCCCAGTCCTTCATGCCGACGAGTTCGAGGAGGGGATCGATGCGTGCCGCGCGTTCGCGGCGGGGGACGCCCGCGAGGCCGCCGTAGAAGTCGAGGACCTGCCGGCCTGTGAGATAGTCGGGGAAGCGGTGGTGCTCGGGGAGATAGCCGATGCGGCGGAGGGTGTCCTTGTCGCCGACGGGCTTGCCCAGCACGGCGCCGTCGGCGCGGGTGGGGGCGATGACGGTCATCAGGATCTTGACGAGCGTGCTCTTCCCGGCACCGTTGGGCCCGAGCAGGCCGAAGACCTCGCCCGCGCGGACGCGCATCTCGATGCCGCGGAGCGCCTGCACCTTGCCCTTGTAGGTCTTGGCGACGTGCGTCAGATCAATAGCCCACGGCGTGGGCGCAGCAGCTGTGCTCATGCGGGCCAGAGCGTATCAGGTCCGCCGGGCCCGCGGGTTCAGTGCTCGGCCTTGGCGCTGTCGGCATCGGCGGTGCGGCTGGCATTCTGGTTCCGGGCGTTCGAGCGCGCGTTCAGCGCGTCGACGAGTTCCTTCTGCCAGGGGTGTTCGCCGAGCCATTCAACACGGCCCGACTCCAGGTCGTAGACCGCCCCGACGACCTTGAGCTTGCCCGAGGTCGCGAGCGAACGGACGGCCTCGGACTGTTCGAGCACGCTGTAGATCTGCTGCCAGACGTTCTCGCGGATCGCGAGGTTGACCAGCTCGTCGCCCGAGGCCGAGGGATGGAGCTTGCGGGCGCGCTCGACGGCCGGGCGGACCTGCTTGATCACGTCCGCGACCGCGCCGTGCACCGCCCCGCCCGAGGCCGCAGCCTTGACCGCGCCGCACTGACTGTGCGCCATGACCACCAGCAGAGGCGTGTGCAGGTGCTCGATCCCGTACTCGATCGTGCCGCTCTCGCTCGTGCCCGCGGTGTTGCCCGCGACGCGCACGGCAAAGACATCGCCCACGCCGCGGTCGAACAGCCGCTCGAGCGGGACTCGCGAATCGGCGCAGGAGAGCACCGTCACGAAGGGCTTCTGACCGTCTTTGGCGGTCGACTCCCGGCGGTCGGCGCTGGTGTTGGGCGCCTCGGGCTTGTTCGCAACCCAGCGGGCGTTGCCTTCGGTCAGCAGCTCGAGCGCACGGTCGGCGTCGATCGCCTCGGTCGACTCGGTGCGCTTGCCGTCGGGCTTTCCGTCGGGCTTGGTGTCGGACTTCCCTTCGGGCTTGTCGATTCTGGTTTCGGCGCGATCATCGCCCTTGCCCGTGTTGGCCAACGGGCTCGTCGGCTGTGCGTTCGTGCGGGTGCGGAAGGCGGGCCGGCGCGCCTCGGTCGGCGCGGCGTTCTGCCCGGAAGTCTGAGTGGCGGAGGTGCCGGTCTGCGGTGAAGTCGGCGCCGCGTGCGAGTCGGGCTGCAACGCCCCGGCCGAGCCCGCGAGCGTGAGAAGGCAGACGATGGCCGAACGCGCATGCAGCATGAGAAGTCCTCCGGCGCGTGCGAGCCCGCACGCGATCCTCCCGAGCATCGGCCCGAACTTGAACCCGCTGCAGCCGCCCGCCTTCGATTCGCCCGGTCCGGCCCGAGTTATCCGCGGACGCCAACGACATGGAAGACGTGCCAGTACTTGGGCTCCCCCATCGCGGTGACGCCGGGTCGCTCCACCTCGTTCAGGGTCTCGGCTCGCAGCCCGGCGCTCGCGAGCAGTCGCTCGACGCCCGCGCGGTCGTGAAACTCGCGCCCGTGGCGCCAGCCCGGCGCGGGGACGGGGTCGGGGCGCTGGTCGGGGCGCGCCCCGCCCCAGCCGTCGCAGACGCCGAAGAACTGACCCGCGAAGCGCCCGCCCGGACGGATCGACCGAGCGATCTTCTCCCATAGCGGCTCGAAGCTTCCCTCGCGGCAGTGGGGGATCGAGAAGCTCGCGTTGACCAAGTCCGCCCCGGGCCAGTCAGCGTCTTCGTACGACGCGGCGATGGTGGTCAGCCGCGAGGCGAGCTCGGGCGCAAGCGCGGGCACGAAGGCCGGGAACGAGCCGGGGTCGTGATCGAGCGCGGTGACGGTCCAGCCGCGCCGGAGCAGCTCGAGCGTGTCGCGCCCGGATCCGCAGCCGAGGTCGACCGCGTGCAGGCCGGTCCGTCCCTCGGCCTCGAACCGGGCCAAGGCGTCGAGCAGCGTCTCGCGTGCGGGCTTGCCGGCAACCGCGCGGTAGAAGCTGCCCCAGTCGCGCGGGATGCCCGAATCTGTCCGCTGTTCAGGGGAACTGCTCATGGCGTTGCTCAGTTTTCTCCATCGACCCGGCGAGATTACTCGCCCCGGGGCAATTCCGGTGGTTTCTTCTCTCCTGAGACATGAGGCGATTGCCGGGCTTTCTGTGGAAAGTTCGGAGCCTCCCAGGCGACGGAAGAGAGAGAGGAGACATCATGCGTTCGACGACTCTGGCGGTGGCCCTGTGCGCGGGCCTTGCGGCGCCCGCGCTCGCGGATTCCTGGACTCTGCAGCTCAACGGCTTTGCGCTGAACCACGTGTACCGCACCTTCGAGGGTGAAACGGAGATCATCACCCGCGTCGCGGTCGAGAGTGGCGCGTACACCGTGGGCTTGGGCTCCAGCCAGCTTGCCAACGGCATCGCAGTGTTCGGCACGCTCGACGCCGAGGACACCGCGATCGAGATCCGCTCGGGCTTCAACGACTCGATCGACTCGAACCTCGGCGAGTACATGGGCACCGAGCTGAGCTACGGCGGCACGATCAATTTCGACCAGCCTTGGCAGGGTTATCACTCCGCGACCTCGGCCTTCTCGCTCAGCTGGAGCACCGGCGAGTCCGGCATGCTGCAGTTCAACTCGATCGACGCCGGGTACAGCTTCGAGGTGCCCAACGGCGGCTTCGGCACCGGCACGGGGTTCGGGCTTGAGCCTTTCGATCCGGGCTCGGCCGGCGGCATCAGCGGTGTCCTCCCGGTCATGCCCATGCAAGGCTTTGTCGACTTCTTTGGCTCGGACCTGAGCGCGATCATCTCCGCCACCTGGCAGCGCTCGTTCCGCTTCACCGTCAGCGTTGCGGGCGACGACGTCATCCGCATCGGCCTGCCCGGGCCGAACGACGACGGCGTGCCCAACGACTTCATGATGCAGGTTCCCACGCCCGCGGGCGCGGCGCTCCTGGGCCTGGCGGGCGTGCTCGCCTCGGGCCGGCGCCGGTCTCGCTGATCGCTTGATCCAAGGCCACCGCGCGGGCCGGGATTCGCTCCCGGCTCGCGTTCTTTTTGCGCAGCGCGCGGGTCCCAGCCTGCGTCCGAAGTCGTCCGCGCGGCGAACGCTCGGGCCTAGGCTCAGGCGGACATGTTTCCCACGCTCCGAGATTTTCTGATCGCGCTCGATCGTGCCGGCGAGGTTCACCGCGTCGGCGCGAAGGTGTCGCCCGTGCTCGAGGTCGCCGAGATCGCCGACCGCGTGAGCAAGTCGGCCGCGCCGACCGCGCCCAGCGCGAGCGCCCGGCGTAACGACCCGCGCTTTCATCACTTGGGCGGGCCCGCGCTGCTGTTTGAGAACGTCGAAGGGTCCGACTTTCCCCTCGCGATCAACACCTACGGCTCGTACGCCCGCATGGAGACCGCGCTGGGCTGTCACGACCAAGGGCACACGCCCGGCGGGTTCGACGCGCTGGGCGCGAAGATCGCCGAGCTGGTCAAGCCCGAGCCGCCCCGCTCGTTCGGCGAGCTGATCGCCAAGGCGCGCCAGTTCCTGCCTTTGCTTCGGATCCCGCCCAAGCGGCGCAAGGGCTTCGGGCTGTGCCAAGAGATGCAGATCACGGGCGAGTCGATCGACCTGACGCGCCTGCCGATCATCCGCTGCTGGCCCCACGACGGCGACTTTGCCGCGCTGGGATACCCGGCGGAAACCAACGACACGGTGCCGGGCATCGCGCGGGGCGAGGACTGGAACGCCCAGTTCCGCGGGCGGTACATCACGCTGGCGGGGATCCACACGGTCCATGCCGACGATCGCGACAATCCCAAGCCGCCCTCGCACAACATCGGCATGTACCGCGTGCAGCTGCTCGGGCGCGACCGCCTCGCGATGCACTGGCACATGCACCACGACGGCGCGCGGCACTGGCGCTCGTGGAAGGCTCGCGGCGAGAAGATGCCCGTCGCGATCGTGCTGGGCGGTGAGAGCATCATGCCCTACGCCGCGACGGCGCCCCTGCCGCCCGGCATCTCGGAGCTGCTGCTGGCCGGGTTCCTCAACCGCTCGGGGATCGAGATGGTCCGGGGCCTGACGGTGCCGCTGTGGATCCCCGCGAACGCGGAGATTGTGATCGAGGGCTATGTCTCGCCCGAGGCGGGGTTCATCGGGTGGGACCCGCGCGCGCCGGGCGCGGGGCCGCTGGGCCCGGGCGCGGTCTTCGAAGGCCCCTTCGGCGATCACACGGGCTTCTACTCGATGCCCGACCGCTATCCGATCGTCGAGGTCACGGCCGTCACGCATCGGCGCGAGGCGATCTATCCGACGACGATCGTGGGCTTGCCGCCTCAGGAAGACTACTACCTCGGCAAGGCCACCGAGCGCGTCTTCCTGCCGCTGCTGCGCACGCTCATTCACGACATCGAGGACTACGACCTGCCGATGTACGGCGCGTTCCACAACGCGGCGTTCGTCAAGATCAAGAAGTCCTATCCGCTGCAGGGCCGGCGCGTGATGCACTCGGTCTGGGGCGCGGGACAGATGGCCTGGACCAAGTCGATCGTCGTCGTCGATCACGACGTGGACGTGCACGACGTCACGGCGGTGCTGCGCCGCGTTGCCGAGCGCTGCCGGCCCGGGCGCGACACCGAGACGGTCAACGGCCCGCTGGACATCCTCGACCACGCGGCGCCTCGCCTGGGCGCGGGGATGAAGATCGGCTTTGACGCGACGAAGAAGATCCCGGGCGAGGAGGTCGCGGGCATGGCGGTGGGCGCGGATGAGACGCACCGCCCGATCGGCGATGCCGCGGCCGAGA
>JANRKN010000103.1:0-21966 GCA_033763435.1 Planctomycetota bacterium | reverse complement strand
GCGTGCAGGCGCCCGGCGGCGCGTTCGAGCGAGGGCCAGACACCCAGTGCCCGCGCGGCGGGTTCGATCTCCGCGAGCGGCAGGCCCTCGCGCAGGCGCAGCCCGGTCATCAGGCGTTCAGACAGCGCCCGTCGCGGGTCGGGCGGCTCGTGGTCGCGAGCGGCGGTGAAGCCCGCGTCGTCCATCGAGAGGTAGTCGTCCAGGCGCGGGACGTTCTTCCAGCGGTGGCCCGCGATGTGACCCGAGGCGCTCGGGCCGCAGGCGAGCCAGAACTCCTGGCGCCAGTACGCGAGGTTGTGCCGGCTCTCGTCGCCCGGGCGGGCGAAGTTCGAGATCTCGTAGCGGTCGAGGCCCGCGGCGCGGAGGGTCGTGAAGACCAGCTCAGCCATGTCGGCGTCGAGGTCTTCGTCGATGGGCGCGAACTCGCCGCGGTTCTTGCGGGCGGTCATGGCGGTGTTCGGCTCGTAGGTGAGGGAGTAGGCGGAGAGGTGCGTTGTGCCGAGGGTGAGCGCGCGGGCGAGGTCGCGCTCGAGGTCGGCGAGGGTCTGGCCCGGGATGGCATAGATGAGGTCGATGGACTGGCGCGCGATGCCCGTGGCGCGGGCGAGCTCCAAGGCTTTGGGGACGTTTTCTGGGTCGTGCCAGCGCTCGAGGGTCTTGAGGTGCGCGGGGTTGAAGGACTGGGCGCCGATGGAAACGCGGTTGACGCCTCCGGCGCGGAGGATGGCGAGGAGTTCAGGAGTGACGGTTTCGGGGTTGCACTCGACGGTGAACTCGCCGTCGCCTTGGGTGGAGGCGGGCATGAGGGAGAGGTCGTAGTGAGCGTGGAGGGTGGTGAGGATGCGCTGCCAGAGGTCGGGGCGGAGGAGGGAGGGTGTGCCGCCCCCGACGAAGATGGTGCGGAGGGGCGCGGGCGTGTTGTGGGGACCGTGGGCGAGCGGGGCCTGGGCGATGAGCTCGCGGATGAGGCGGTCGGTGAAGGCTTCCTGGCGATCGCGGGTGTCGACGATGGAGTAGAAGTCGCAGTAGTGGCACTTGTGAAAGCAGAAGGGGACGTGGATGTAGAGGGAGCGTGCGGGCGATGCGGGCGCGACCGCGGCGAGGAATGAGCGGGCCGAGACGACCGGCGAGCCCTGACTGAGCGGGATGGAGCGGGCGTCGGGCATGGGCAAAGGGAAGCGGAATGCCCTGTTGGTGGGGAAAGACCCGGGCGAAAGGGCTCTCGCGAACGGCACGGATCGGGTACGCTTTCGGTCCCGAAGAGTACGGGGGCTGGCGGGTAAGGGCGGCTTTGGTCCGGCAGACAGGTTCGTGGCCCGCGTGAAGTGCGGGGAAAGGACAGCGGAGGCGTGGACGTTTCCTTCGTTCTCGTGACGGCGAACATGAAGCAGAAGGAGATCCCGCTGAAGAAGACCCTGCAGGTCTTCGGGCGCGGGGCCGAAGCGAACGTCCGCATCCCGGACCCGGGCGTCTCGCGCAAGCATTGCGAGGTGCGGATCGAGGGCGGCGTGATCCGCGTGAAGGACCTCGGGTCCTCGAACGGGACGTACGTGAATCAGAAGAAGGTGACGGAGGCGACGGTCAAGGCGAACGATTTGGTGGCCGTCGGTCCGTTCGTATTCGTGGTGCGCGTGGATGGCGTGCCTGAGGACATCGATTCCGAAGAGGCGCTGGAGGATGGCGCTCCGCCGAAGGCCGGGATCGCCAGCCCCCCCACCGCGAAGAAGTCGCTGCTGGATGACGAGGACGACATGCGTCCGCCGGCGGCCCGCGGGAAGGGCGCGAACGACGACTCGGACGAGTTCGACGATTTCGATTTCAAGGACGACGACGCGCCGAAGCTTTGAAGCGATTCAGGCGGCGGGCGCCTGACCCTGGGGCGGGTTGGCGGCGTTGGACTTGGAGGCGCCCTGGGCGGGGATCTTGATGTTCGTGCCGCAGGCCCGGCAACGGACAGTCTTGCCGCGGGCCGTGGGGGGCACGGCGAGGACCTTCCGGCAGGTCAGGTTCGGGCACATGATGCGCAGATTCTCGGACGACATGAAAAGTGCGCCTCCGGTCTTTGGGGCTATCGGTTGGGTCGGGGCGGGTCTTCAGTGCGGCTGAGGGGGAGGCCCCCAAATCCTGCCGAACGGGTTCGGCGTTGACCTAGTGTTGCGGGAATGACCGCAGTCACCACGGCGAGCTCCCTGACGAACGACCCCCGCACACGCCGGGGCACGGCGACGGCGATCGTGGGCATGCAATGGGGCGACGAGGGCAAGGGCAAGGCCGTCGACCTGCTGACGCGCGACCATGACGCGGTGGTGCGGTTCAACGGCGGGGCGAACGCCGGGCACTCGGTCGTCGTTGGCGGGCAGAAGTACAAGCTGCACCTGATCCCGTCGGGGATCTTGTCGGCGGGCAAGCCGTGCGTGATCGGCAACGGCGTGGTGCTCGACCCGGGGACGCTGCTGACGGAGATGGACGGGCTCGCGTCGCGCGGGATTGATCTCTCGGCGCTGGTGATCTCGTCGCGGGCGCACGTGGTGATGCCTTATCACAAGGATGAGGACGCCCGGCGCGAGGCGATCATGCGTGAGGCCGAGGCGGGGAGCGAGATCGGGACGACCAAGCGCGGCATCGGGCCGTGCTATGCGGAAAAGGCCCAGCGCGGCGCGGCGGTGCGGATCGGCGACCTGCTCAGGCCCGAGATCCTGCGCGAGCGCGTGGCGCTTGCGTGCAAGCTGCACGCCGAGGTGAGGCCCGACCAAGCTCAGGTGCTTGAACAGGCGCTGGCGTGGGGCGAAAAGCTCCGCCCGCGCGTGCGCGATACGGCGTACTTCCTGCAGGACCTGCTGGCGCAGGGCAAGTCGCTGCTGTTTGAAGGGGCCAACGGCACGCTGCTGGATGTGGATCACGGGACGTACCCGTTTGTGACGAGCTCGAACACGGGCGTGGCGGGGATCTTTCCGGGGACGGGGCTTCCGCCGTCGGTTCTGGGGCGCGTGGTGGGGATCGTCAAGGCGTATTCGACGCGGGTGGGATCCGGGCCGCTGCCGACGGAGCTGCACGACCAGACGGGCGAGGTGATCCGGACGCGCGGGCACGAGTTCGGCACGACGACGGGGAGGCCGAGGCGCGTGGGGTGGCTCGATCTGGTGGCGGTGAAGTACTCGGCGATGATCAATGGCGCGACGGAGCTGGCGGTGATGCTGCTCGACGTGCTGGGCGCGGGCTCGGGGCTGAAGAAGCTTCGGGTGTGCGTGGGGTATCGCGTGGGCGGGGTCGTGACGGATCGGTTCCCCGCGGACGCGGCGGAGCTGGAGGGCGCCGAGCCCGTGTTCACGGAGCTTGAGGGGATTGACCGCGAGATCGCGGATTGTCGGTCGTTTGATGAACTGCCCGCGTCGGCGCGGGCGTACATCGGATTCATCGAGACGTACACGGGCGTGCCGGTGCGGATGATCAGTGTGGGGCCCGGGCGGGAGCAGACGATCACGCGATGACCGAACGCGGTGCCAACGACGACGGAGTGGCCCGGGCCGAGGCGTGCGTGAGAGCGCGCGTGCCCGGGGCGGATCCGCGCGGGAGGCTGCCGGACGTTCACCCGGGGCGGATCCCGCGGCACATCGCGATCATCATGGACGGCAACGGGCGTTGGGCCAAGGAGCGCGGGTTCCCCCGGTCGTTCGGGCACCGCAACGGCGCGCGGGTGGTCCGCGAGGTGCTTGAGGAGTGCGGACAGATCGGCGTCGAGTTTCTCACGCTGTATTCGTTCAGCGTGGAGAACTGGTCGAGACCTCGGGAGGAGGTCGAGGCGCTGATGGCGCTGGCCGAGGCGTACTTCGAGGGCGAACGCGAGCACCTGGCCGAGAAGAACGTGCGGGTGCGGTTTGTCGGGCGGCGTGAGGGCATGCCCGAGAGCGTGCTGCGTGCGGTCGACGGCGCGATCGAGCGCACGCGCGGCTGCACGGGTGTGAACCTGTGCATCGCGATGAACTACGGAAGCCGGGCCGAGATCGTTGACGCGGTGCGGTCGATCGCGGCCGACGCGGCGGCGGGGAAGATTGCGCCCGAGGCGATCGACGACCGCCTGATCTCATCGCGCCTGTACACGGCCGACATCCCGGACCCGGATCTGCTGATCCGCACGGCGGGCGAGATGCGTGTGAGCAATTTTCTGCTGTGGCAGATCTCGTACGCGGAGATTTACGTGACGGAGACGCTCTGGCCGGACTTCACGGCCGAGAGCCTGCACGGGGCGATCCGCGCGTTTGCCAGACGGAACCGGACGTTCGGCGGTCGGCCTGAGGCGACCCCTCCACCATCGCCGTGAGTTGATTGGGCTCGGTGCGTGGCGCGGTGGGTATGATCGCTCGAGGCGACTTGTGCGCGGGGTTGTTCTTCGGCCGGGCCGCCGATTCTCGGCAGGGATGCGTATGCACCGGATTCTGCACGTCGGGCTCGGGCCGCTGGGGCGTCGGATCGTTTCGGAAGTGGTCGAACGCCAGACAGGGTCGATCGTCGCGGCGGTGGACACGGCGCCGACGCTCGCGGGGACGCCCCTTTCACGGCACGTGCCCGCGGCCGATCCGCGTGTGAAGATCGCGGGCTCCCTCGAGGCGATTACCGACTGGGACGCGATCGACGTGGCGCTGGTGACGACCAGCTCGGACCTCGCGCAGTGCGCCGATACGTTCCGGTTCCTGCTGCGCAAGGGCAAGGCGATCGTCAGCACGTGTGAGGAACTGGTGTACCCGTGGCTCCGGCATCTGGGGCTGGCGGAGGAGCTGGACACGCTCGCCAAGCAGTACGGCGGGCGGCTGCTGGGCACGGGTGTGAACCCGGGCTTCCTGATGGACACGCTGCCGATGGTCGCGACGAGCGTGTGCCGGAGCGTGCGGTCGATTCGGGTGTACCGGATCCAGGACGCGTCGGAGCGTCGGATCCCGTTCCAGAAGAAGATCGGTGCGGGATTGACCGAGGCGCAGTTCAACGCAGCGGTGAAGGCCGGGACGCTGCGGCATGTGGGCCTTGGCGAGAGCCTGCACTTCATCGGGCACTACGCTGGGCTGACGATCGAGCGGTGGGAAGAGGACATCATGCCCGTGAAGGCCGAGCGGGATATGCAGTGCGGCGTGGGGCCGATCGAGCGCGGCATGTGCGCGGGGGTGCGGCAGACCGCCAGCGGCTACGCGGACGATCGCTGCGTGATCAAGCTGGAGTTCCAGGCCGCGATCGGGCAGGCCAACCCTCACGATCGCGTGGTGATCGAAGGCGAGCCGCCGATCGACATGGTGCTGCAGGGAGGCGTCCACGGCGACGCGGCCACGTGCGCGATCACGGTCAACGCAATTCCGTCGATCCTTGAGGCCAAGCCCGGCTTGCACACGATGGCGACGATTCCGCCCGTGCGGATCTGGGCCCCCCACCACGGCGGCGGCTCGCGCTGAGCGGCGCGCGCCCGGAACGAACACGAAGGCACGCACGAGACAACCCATGGGACGGATCCCGGTTGAGAGCATCACGAGCCGCACCGTCACGGTCGACGGGCGCGAGCTGCTCGCGTTCGCGGGCTGCAACTACCTGGGGCTTGCGAACCATCCGCGGGTGCTGGGCGCGGTCGAGCGCGCGCTGAGGACGCACGGCATCAGCACCACGGCGTCGCGCGAGACCACCGGCAACACGCTGGTGCACGAGGCGCTCGAGCGCGAACTGGCGGAGTTTCTGGGGCAGGAAGCGGCGATTCTCAGCGCGGAGGGGTACACGGCGAACTTTGCCGTGGCTCAGGCGCTGAGCTCGAGCTACGCGGGCGGCGAGCACGCGGTGGCGCTGATCGATGCCAAGAGCCACCGGAGCATCCGCAACGCGTCGCTCGCGGCGGGGCTGCGCGTGCTCGATTACGCCCACCGTGACACGGCGGATCTCGCGGAACTCTCGCACCGGCACGGCTCGGCGGGCGTGGCGGTCTTCACCGACGGGGTGTTCGCGGCCGACGGGGCGGTCGCGCCGATCTCGCGGCTTCTTGAGGCGATGCCGCGGACGCGCAGCACGCTGGTGATCGACGACTGCCACGGCTTTTGCGTGTTGGGCAAGGGCGCGGGGTCGATCGCGGAGCAGGGCGTGCGGGATCCGCGGCTGTGTATGACGACGACGCTGGCGAAGGGGCTGGGGTGCTACGGCGGGTGCGTGGCGGGGCCGCGGGAGCTGATTCAGGCGGTGCGTGACCGGGCGAGCGTATATCGCGGGCATACGCCGGTGCCGCCGGCGATCGCGGCTGGGGCGCGCGAGGCGCTGCGGGTGGTGCGTGAGGAGCCGCAGTGGCTCGAGCGGCTGTGGTCGAACACGCACGCGCTGCGGGCGGGGCTGGAGTCACTGGGCCTCATCCCGCGGCTTGGGTCGGGAGAGCGGGCGATGCCGATCTTCACGTTCGTGGTGTCACCCGCGTCGCGGATGGACGAGGTGCATCGGCGTGTGCTGGAGGCGGGCGTGCTTGCGCCGTTGATCGAGTATCCGGGCGGGCCCGCGCCAAGGTTCTTCCGTGTGACGGTTTCGGCGGCGCACGAAGCGGCAGATGTGACGCGCCTGCTCGAAACGCTGGAACGGTGCCTGTAGCGTGTTCGCGTCCGACGCCGATTTTCTGCGGGCGCTGGGCGAGGAGCCTGCGCTGTCTGCTCGCGGGGTGATCGCGCGGGCGCGAGAGCTTCGGTTCCAGGCGTTGGTGCGCTGGTCTGGTCCCGAGGGCGCGGGCGAGGCGGCGTTCCGCGCGGATGCGGAGTACTTCTATCCGTCGAGCACCGTGAAGGCGGCGCAGGCGCTCGCGGCGTGCGAGAAGGTTTCGTCGCTGCGAGCGGCAGGTGTGAGCGTCACGCTCGATACGGCGATGGTGTTCGGCGATGAGGCGCGGCCCGTCACGCTGCACGAAAACCTGCGGCGCGCGCTGATCGTGTCGGACAACCCCGCGGCGAATCGGCTGCTGGATCTGGTCGGGTTCGACGAGCTGCACGAACGCGCGGCGCGCTGGGGGCTGAACTCACTGAATCTCCGGCACGCGCTGAGCGAAGCGCGAACGCCGGTGACGGCCACGCGGCGCGTCGCGCTCGCAGGAAGCGACGAGGTGATCGCCCCCGCGCGCGTCGGCGTGTTGCGCAAGCGGGTCGAGATGCCCGGGCTGATGGTCGGCCGGGGCTTTGCGCGCGCTGGCGCAAGCGGGCCGAGTGAGATCGAGCCGGGCGCGGTTGACTTTGGCGTCAAGAACCGTGTGTCGCTGAGCGATCTGTGCACGCTGATGGAGCTGATCGCCCGCCCGGAGCGATTCCCACCCGCGCAGAGGCCCGATGTTGATTCGGACTCGCGTGCGGAGTTGCTCTGGGCGATGTCCGCCCGGCCCAGCGAGTGCCCGGCGCCGACACTCGAGACGCCCGCGGGAGGTGAGGACGACCTGCGGCCGCTCGCGCGAGGACTGGCGCGGGATGTTCCCGCGGGCACGCGGGTGATCGAGAAGATCGGGCAGGCGTACGGCTTCACGACCAGCGTGGCCGCGGTCGAGGTGGGGCAGACCCTTGTGTCGGTCGCCGCGACGATCGAGACGAACGCCAATGGCATTCTGAACGATGACCGGTATGAGTACCGCGAGCTGGGGGAGCCGGCAATCCGGGGCGTGGGTGAGGCCGTGGGGCTCGCGGCGCGTGCGCGGCTCGGCTGAGAACTTCGATGCGAAAGAAAACACGGGCGCCCCGTGAAGGAGCGCCCGTGCGGAGGAACGTGATGCTTACGCGGGCGCGAGGGCCCGCGGGTGCGGCGGCTTAGAAGCAGCCGTTGGAGAACGCGGTGACGAACGCAACGAAGTCGTCGGAGTCGACGAAGCCCGAGCGGTCGAAGTCGGCGTTGGCGAAGCAGGAGTAGTTGGGGTCGGCGGCGCCGGGCGTGCCAGCGGCGGTGCAGCCCTCGGCGAAGTCGGCGACGAAGGTCACGAAGTCGTCGGAGTCGATGAAGCCGGTCGAGTCATAGTCGGCGGGGCAGTTGGCGATGAAGATCCAGGCGATGCGGTTCGCGAAGTCCGCGATCGCGAGGCGCTGGTTCTTGGCATCCCAGGAGAAGGAGTAGTAGGCGTTGCCGGTGGGGAAGGTGACGGGCGAACCGTCGAGGTTCTCAAAGGACATGGTGCGGGCAGTGCCGTTCATGTTGATGAACTTGACGACGCCTGCAAAGGGCTGTCCGGCGGCGGTGAGGGCGCGGCTGTTGTAGACGATGACGTCGCCGCCGGGGAAGCCATTCATGATGGCGACGTTCTGGCCGATGGTCTGGGGGACGTTGCCACCCGGATCGAGGCCGCCGGTGACGATGGTGCGTGTGCCGAGGACATCGTTGGCGCCGTTGCGCGTGGCGATGACGACGTCATCGGCGGCGCGGGCGACGATGGTGCCGTTGGTCGGGTGGATATCGGCGTCGCGCCAGAAGGTGCCGCGGAGGGGTGCGCCGGAGATGGAGATGCTGCCGCCGCCGGGGAAGAAGAGCAGGTCAAACGAGTCACCGGAGAGGAGCGCGGGGTTGAGGCCCGAGCCGCCGCCGGAAGCGGTGCTGCCGTCGAAGACGGAGGGGACGGGGCGGACGGAGACGCCGTCGTTGAAGCCCTGACCATCGAAGCCGGCATCCCACGCGGGGCCCGAGCCGCCGCGGGGGCTGAAGCTGGCGGGGGAGGACCTGACGAGGATCGGGTTGATCTGGGTATCGATGTCCCAGAGGCGGACCTGGTTGGCGGTGCCGAAGGAGCCCGCGTCATAGGTCATGAGAAGGCCCTGGCCTTCCATGTAGTCCATGCCGGTGAAGCCGCGCGAGTTGGGCATGGCGATGACGCTCGCGGCCGGGCGGAGGAAGGTGCGGGTGCCGAAGATGTTCCCGATGACGGTGAAGTAGGTGTTGGTGCCGCCGACGCCGGAGTTGTTGAAGCCGCCGACGAAGAGGCGGTCTCCGACCAGTTCGACGGAGGAGGGGTTGTTGCCGATGAAGAAGGCGTTGGACGAGCTACAGATCGTGCTGAGATCCTGTGTGTTGACAAGGATGAGGCGATTTTGGGCCTGGGCCGCCGTCGGCAGAGCTAAGCCGGCAAGGCAGGCCAGGGCGAGCGCACGAATCTTCATGAGTGTCCCTCCAGGACGGTGATGCGAGAGTCCCGCGGCAATGGAGCGCGGGCCGAATGGACCGGCAGCGACCGCGCAGCCACATGGCTCCGCGTGCTGGCGGCGTGATGTCCGCTCTTCAGTCTACCTCGCGGCGGGCGAGGTCCCAAGAAAAACTCAGACCAAGCGATGGGCACTTCCCACGGGAACGGGCGCGGATCAAGGGCCGAGAACCATCCGCGGGGCTGCAATACCAGCACAAGTCCCGGGGCGATCGGCCTTTCAGCGGATCGCCAGTCGAGCGGCGCCGAGGGCCGCGTGGTAGCTGCTCCGCCCCGCGGAGAGCGTCCAACCGGGGCGGGCGACGCTGGTGAGGTTGCGCGAGGCCGCGGCGTGGACTCGCGGGAGCGCGGGTGCGAGCATCATGCCGACGCCTCCCAGAAGCGCGATGTGCTGAGGGCGGTAGATCGCGTGCGCAATGCGCAGCAGGCGGACGAGCGCGCGGAACGGGACGTCCCCGTCGGTGAGCGAACCCAAGCGCTCGCTGAGCGCGGCGGGGTCCGTTCCGTAGCGGCGTACAAGCGCTGGCAGCCCCAGATACGCCTCGACCATGCCGGGCACGCCTTCGGGGCCGGCGGGAACCGAGCCGTCGTCATCGGCGAGCGCGAGTTCGACCTGACCCAGATGTCCGGGCGAGGTGCCCGAGACGTGGAGCGCACGGGGGAGTTCGGCCGGCGAGGGCGCGTCGTCGAGCACGCAGCCGCCGACGCCTGTGCCGAGGGAGATCGCCAGCAACCGGCCCTCGATGGGCGCGGCGAGGCCCAGGCGATAGTCGATCGCTGCGGCGTACGCGTCGGTGACAATCCGCGGCTCGGGCAGGCGCGGATCGATCGCCTCGCGCACGAGGTCAGGAAGACGCAGGCCCTGGAGCGCAGGGATGTTGACGGAACGGACGATCGTCCGCGAATCGGGGTCGTAGATGCCCGGTGCGCAGAGGCCCACGGCACGGATGAGGCCGACGCGAGCACCAACATCGCGCAGTCGGCGGACTACAGCAAGGAGGCCCTGCCTCAGTTCGTCGGCGGAAGGGCGGGCATACGCGTCGGACCGGGCGGTGAGAGCCGAACCGTCGGCCTCGAGCGCTGCGGCCTTGATCGACGTGCCGCCAATATCCAGCCCGAGCGCAGGGCCGACGGACTGGGTCATGGGTTGCGGCCGTTTCGCATGTCGTTGATTTCGTTGACGCGGAGCGCAGCCTCGAGGGCCATGGTGTCGTTGCCGTCGATTACGCCGTTGCGGTTGACGTCGATGGGATTGGTGTTCTGGAGGTAGAGATCGAGGTCGCTGAACCGGCCGTCGCGATTGACGTCGGTGTCGGCGGGGAGCGTGACGGTGAGCAGCGAGTGGAGGATGAGCTGATCGGCGTAATCGACGTCGCCGTCGGCATCCATGTCGTAGAGATTGAGGACGGCCGGGGGCGTGACGCTGAGGGGGCCGGTCCAGCAGTTCAGGAAGGCGTTGAGGTCGCGCTGGTCGCAGACGTTATCGTCGCCGAAGCGCCACTTGCGGAACTGGGTGTCGAAGAGGGCCTTGTCAGTGTTGTTGATGACGCCGTCGCCGTTGAGGTTGTAGACGCTGTTGCCGGGGTTGACCGGGATGGCGGTGTTGGGAACGAAGACCGAGAGGAAGAGGTTGCGGTCGCGCCCGTCGATGTAGCCGTCGGCGTTGAAGTCCCCGCGCTGCTTGATCGCGGTGCCGGTGATCCAGCTCCTCATCTCGGTCTGGACCGCGGCGGAGTTGGCGAGGGTGGGCGCCTCCCAGATCGCAAAGTCCTCGATGGACTCAGCGCGGATGGCGTTGAGCTGCGCGGTGAGGGTCGGACGGGTGATGTTGGTGGTGATCGCGAGCCCGACGACGATGCGCTTGCCGGGGAGCGCCGTCTTGGCGCGCTGCACGTCGGTGCGGATGGATGTCGTGGAAGTGAAGTAGGACATGGGGTAGAAGAACTCGGCGTAGTTGTTCGCGCCCCAGGTCGGGAGGTCGATCATCTTGGAGCGGTGGGTTGCGCCGTTCCAGTCGGCAAAGGCGGTGACGGAGAAGTCGATGCCGGAGTTGACCTCGTTGACCGCCTGCTGGAAGAGGTTGAGCGCTTGGGAGTAGTTGTTCATGTTCCAGTTGAACCAGGTCGTCCAACCGGGACCCGAGGAGTTGGCGGCGCTGATGCGCGGATCGCCGAACTGGGGAAACTGAGCGGCAAAGGTCGTGCGCGCCCAGTCGTCGTAGGAGAAGGGCGCGGTGCCCGAGGGCGCGAGGGGCATGAGGTGGTAATCGCTCTGGATGCCCCAGAGCCCGGTCACGTTGGCCAGCTCGCGGAAGTAGTTCTGGATCATCGTCCGCACGCCCGGATTGCCGAGGTTGACGAAGATCTGCCCGGCGATATCGCCCTGCGTGGTGTTCGCGGGGTCGACGTGGCGGACCTGCCAGGACGGATTGGCGGCGACGACCTGATTGCTCGAGCCGAAGGCAAGGTAGCCGGTCTCGGTCCACGCCTGCACGCGCATGCCGTACTTGGCGGCGATGCGGATCGAGTCCGCGAGATAGTCCTGCGTGCCGGAGAACGTGCGGCGGGGGAAGACGTTGGAGCGGTTGGTAGCCTGCCCCCAGTAGAGCGTCTCGAGGAACAGGTCGGTGATGCCGGCGTTGGCGAGGCCCTGGATCGTGGTCTCGAGCGCGCTGAGCGTGGAGGGCGGGCGGAGCCATGCGCCTCGCACGGGACGGGTGTCGCGCAGGGTCTGGGCCGCGGCCGGTGCGGCGAGCACCGCCAAGCCAGCGGCGGCGAGGACCGCACGCACCATCATGTTTCGGCCCGTCAACGCACTCATCAGTCGCTGCATCTCGTATCGCTCCGGTCGAATCGCTGACAGTCTATCGGCTGGTGGGCCCGCGCCCAAGGGTTCCTGCGCGTGCGCGAACGACTACTCGGACCTACCCGGGGCCTTGGACATCTCTTCGCGGCGGTCGATCAGCAGTTCCACCGAGGTGATGGGCTTCGCGCCTTCCGGGGTTTCCAGCGTGGTGGGAAGGTCGAGGCGGAACAGCGGGGAGAGGTCCTTGCCGAAGGGGCTGCCCGAGGTGACGCGGGGCGTGGAGTAGGGACCGCCGGTCATGCGCCACTCGGCGCTTTCGCGGACGACGCTGAAGTCGGGCTGCCATGCGGCGTGGGTGAGCCAGAAGCCGCGGGTCTGACCCTTGGGTGCGTCGAGCGCGATGCGGAGGCGGGCAATCTCCTGCCAGCCGGCGTCGGTGCGGGCGATGACGCGGTAGCGCCCGTCGGGCGCGCCAGCGAAGGACCAGACGCCGCGCTCGATGGATCCCCCACCGCCCGCGGCGGGGATTCGGCGCGTCTGAACAAACTCAAGCACGCGCGGGGCGGGGCGCCAGTCGGCGGGCCTCATCGGGTGAGGCGCGTGGCCCTTGGACGCGACGGCGTAGAACTCGGTGAGCTGTTGGGGGTAAAGGTCGAGCACGCCGCGGCTGAACCAGTGGACGTGCCCGCCGCCGCCCGACGAACGGACGAGCTCCATCGACTTGCGGAGATCGTCCCAGGTCGAGTCCGGGCCATCGCCCACCACGCGGATGCCGGCGATGAGGTCCGAGACTCGGCCCGCGCCCATGGACTTCATGAAGCCGACCTGCTCGAGCCAGGTTTTTTCAAAGGCCGGGTAGTTCATGCGGTAGACCTGCGGGATGAACTCGTCCCAGCGCGGCGTGACGGCGTTGCCAGGCCATCCCTCGGGCTGCTTGAGCGCGTCGGCGCTGGTCCACGCGGCCCAGGTGGGCCATTCGAGGAGGTAGTTCTCGTAGCACCAGGGATAAACGGCCGGGGAGAGGGAGATGATGAGCCCGGGACGGCGGGCGCGGATCTCCTGCACGAACATCTTGGAGTACTCGTTGACCTTCTCGGCGCGCCAGCGCATCCAAGCGGGGTCCTTCGGATCGGCGGGGGGCGATGCGCCGTTGTGCTCCTGGGCGTAGATCTTCTTGGTGTAGTCGTCGTAGCCCATCGTGTAGTAGGGCCAGACGATGCGGTCATCGAGCTGGATGCCGTCGAGGTCGTAGGCGTCCACGGCCTCGAGCACGAGGTCGAGCAGGAAACGCCGGGCCTCGGGGTGGAGCGGGTTCATCCAGACAAAGCCGTTGGGCGCGACTTCGTTGCCGGACGCGTCACGGCTGAGCCACTCGGGCTTCATGCGGCGAAGGTGGTTGTCGGTGTTCTTGTGCGCGGCCATGAAGCCGTACTCGAACCACGCGATGTACAGCAGCCCCTGACGGTGTGCTTCGATGAGCGTTTCGCCGAGCAAATCGCGGCCCGGTGCCTTCAGCGCGCCGGGCTTGTCGGAGGGATCCTGCGGCATGAGGGCCGGTCGGCGATCGACGCCGATGATGTCTTTGAGCGCTTGGGAGGGGTACTGGGTGTACCCGTTTTTCCAGGTCTCGACGAAAACGGTGTTGAGGCCGATCTCTCGGAGGCGCCGCATGGTCGCGGCGGAGTTGGCGGGCGAGGCGATTGCGTCATTGGCCGTCGTGGTGAGCCACGTGCCTCGGACTTCCGCGGGTGGCTGGGCGGATTGCGCGGTCGCGTGGGCAGAAAGCCCGAGGGAAAGCACCGTGAACAGGCCCGGGACAATGGAAGAGAGGGACTTCATCCGGCTATTCTCTCGTGTTCGCGAGGGCAGGAAGCCTTCGCGTTGAATCGGACGACGATCGCACCAGCGGGTTCGCTCCGGCGAACCGATTTCGAAGGACACGGGCACATGGCCGAGACGTTCAGCGTTGCCATTATTGGGGCCGGCGGGATCGCCAACGCGCACATGGGCGCGGCAAAGGCCACGAATGGAAAGATTTCCGTGTCCGCGGCGGTGGACCCCGTCGAGGCCAACCGCCAGAAAGCGGCGGAGCAGACCGGCGGCCAGGCGTTCGCGTCGGTCGCGGACCTGCTGGCGGCGCGAGGCCGGGGGCTGAAGGTGGACGCGGCGGTGGTGTGCACGCCCCCGTTCGCGCGCGTGGAGATCGTCGAGTCGCTGCTCGCGGCGGGCGTGCCTGTGCTGAGCGAGAAGCCCCTGGCGCACACCGCGTCGGACGCCCGGCGTCTGGCGGAGAGCGCCCGCAAGCACGCGAGCGTGAAGACGGCGGTCGCGTACTGCCATCGGTATACGCCCGCGGTGCGCGAGATGCAGAAGCTGGTCGCCGAGGGCGCGATCGGGACGCTCGTGCGGTTTGAGAACATCTTCGCCTGCGACCTGCCCGGGCACGAAAGCAAGTGGTTCAGCGACCCGCGGAGCGCGGGCGGCGGCGCGCTGATCGACATGGGCTCGCACTCGCTGGACCTGCTGCACTTCCTCGTCGGGCCCAGCAAGGTCCGCGCGGCGGTGTTCCACCACAAGTGGGCCGGGCGCACCGAGACGAGCGGCACGATCCTCACGCGCTCGACTGAACCGGCCAAGGGCAACATCGGCGCGGGCGTCGCGGGGTCGATCGTCTCGGGCTGGGCGGAGCCCGCGCGGTTCACGGTCGCGCTCGTCGGCACGGGCGGCATGCTGTCGTACGACTACGACCACCCGACCAAGCTCGTGCACATGGACCTTGCGAACAAGAAGAAGGAGATCACCGTCGAGAGCCACGAGCTGCGCTTCCAGCGCCAGCTTGAGGCGTTCGCGGAGCTGGTGCGGACGGGCAAGGAATCGGGCGCGGCGAGCTTTGCCGAGGGGTACGCGATCGCGCAGATGATCGACGATTCCAACCGCCTCGCCGCCCAGGGCTGAGTGGGACGGGGGTGGCGGCGACGGGTTCACGCGGGGGTGGGCCTTTCGCACAGCGATTTACGGGCTGTTCAGAGCTGATACGGAGAGCGCATGCATCATCACGTCCACGCCAACGGGGACGCCAACGGGTCCACGGGTCTTGAGCGGGTGCCGGTGACGGTTCACCCGTCGTCGAGCACGGCCTCGAAGGCGGTCGCCAAGGAGATCGCGGAGCTGATCCGCGATCGCGCGAGCAAGGGCCAGAAGGCGGTGCTGGGCCTGGCGACGGGCTCGACGCCTCAGGCGATCTACGACGAGCTCGTGCGGATGCATCGCGAGGAGGGGCTCTCGTTCCGGAACGTCGTGACGTTCAATCTGGACGAGTACTACCCGATGCACCCCGAGGCGCTGCAGAGTTACAACCGCTTCATGCGGGAGTACCTGTTCGACCACATCGACATCGACATGCGGAACGTGAACATCCCCGATGGCACGATCCCGCGGGACAAGGTCGGCGCGTTCTGCGAGCGCTACGAAAAGAAGATCCGCGAGGCGGGCGGGATCGACCTGCAGATCCTGGGCATCGGCCGCACGGGTCACATCGGGTTCAACGAGCCGGGCTCGCCCAGGGACTCGCGCACGCGCCTGATCACGCTCGACCGCGTGACGCGGATCGACGCGGGCAGCGACTTCTTCGGCGAATGGAACGTTCCCAAGACCGCGATCACGATGGGCGTCGGCACGATTCTCGACGCGAAGAAGGTCGTGCTGCTGGCCTTCGGCGAGCACAAGGCCGGGATCGTCAAGCGCGCGGTCGAGGGCGAGGTCACGGGCTCGGTCTCGGGCTCGTACCTGCAGAAACATCCCGACGCGCGGTTCGTGCTCGATCCGGCGGCGGCGGCCGAGCTGACGCGGATCAAGACGCCCTGGCTGCTGGGGCCCGTGAGCCAGTTCGGGCTTGAGTGGGATGAGAAGCTCGTCAAGCGCGCGGCGATCTGGCTCGCGACGACGCTCGGCAAGCCGATCCTGAAGCTGACCAACGAAGACTACAACGAGCACGGCCTGCAGGAGCTGCTCTCGGAGCGCGGCGGGGCGTACGACATCAACATCCATGTCTTCAAGGCGCTGCAGTCGACGATCACCGGCTGGCCGGGCGGCAAGCCTAAGGACCGCGCGGGTGTTGCGCCGGTGGGCGGTGCGGTCGCGTCGCACCCGGCGGACAACGCGGCGGGTTGGGCCGCGGCGGGATCTGGCGAGGCCTTCCCCAAGCGCGTGATCGTCTTCAGCCCGCACCCGGACGATGACGTGATCTCGATGGGCGGCACGTTCATCCGTCTGTGCGAGCAGGGGCACGAGGTGCACGTCGCGTATCAGACCTCGGGCAACATCGCGGTGTTCGATGAGAACGCGATCCGTCACGCGGACTTTGTGACGGAGTTCTGCCGCGAGTTCCATCTGGAGCTGGGGGCGTCGGCGGCGGAGAAGATCGAAACGTCGGTCGTGAACTTCGTGAAGGACAAGACGCCGGGCGAGGTGGACAGCCCGGAGCTTCAGAAGATCAAGACGCTGATCCGCCGGACCGAGGCGCGTGCGGGGGCGAAGTACTCGGGCGTGCACCCGGACCGGATCCATTTCCTCGACCTGCCGTTCTATGAGACGGGCCGGGTGAAGAAGAAGCCGCTGGGCGAGGAGGACATCCGCATCACCTGCGAGCTGCTGGACCGTGTGAAGCCGCATCAGGTGTACGTCGCGGGCGACCTTTCGGACCCGCACGGCACGCACCGGACATGTCTGGCGGCGGTGACGACGGCGCTGGCGCGGTTGGACGATCGCCCGTGGAGGAAGAATTGCGTCGTGTGGCTGTACCGCGGCGCGTGGCAGGAGTGGGAACCGCACGAGGTAGAGATGGCCGTGCCGCTCTCACCCGAAGAGGTGCTGCGCAAGCGTCTGGCGATCTTCAAGCACGAGTCGCAGAAGGACAAGGCGCTGTTCCCGGGGCCTGACCAGCGAGAGTTCTGGCAGCGCGCCGAGGAGCGCAACCGCAACACCGCGCGGCTGTACGACAAGCTGGGCCTCGCGGAGTACGAGGCGATCGAGGGCTTTGTGCGATGGCAGCCGAGCGCCGCCGACGGCACGGTCAAGGGTCTGGTCCGCGCGAAGGCGGGGGCGAGCAAGGCGCCCGCGAAGGCAGTTGCCAAGCCCGTGAGCAAGCTGGCACCCAAGGCGACGCCAAAGGCCCCCGCGGCGAAGGCTGCGACCAAAGCGGCAGCCAAGGCGGCCTCGAAGACCGGCGGGAGGCGCTGATCCATGTCCGCTGCGAGCGATTCGGGATTGACGCTGGGCGTGTGTTCGTGGTCGCTTCGGCCCACGAGCCCGCGTGACCTGCTGGAGAAGGTCCGCGCTTGCGGGCTCAGCGCTGTGCAGCTGGATCTGACGCCGCTGCGTGAGTTCCGCTGGCGCGTCGATGAGACCGTCGGCGTGCTGAAGGTTGCGGGGGTGAAGATCCTCTCGGGCATGATCGGCTTCAAGGGCGAGGATTACACCACGCTCAAGTCGATCGAGGCCTCGGGGGGCGTTCGGCCCGACGAGCATTGGGCCGACAACCTGCGGAATGCCGAGGCGTCGGCGATCCTCGCGGCGCGGATGGGACTGGGACTCGTGACGTTTCACGCGGGGTTCCTGCCGCACGGTCCGGCGCACCGCGACGAACGCGCGAAAATGGTCGATCGGCTGCGGCAGATCACGGACGTGTTCGCGGCGCGGAATATCCGCGTCGCGTTCGAGACGGGGCAGGAGAGTGCGACGACGCTCCGCGAGGTGCTCGAAGAGATCGATCGCCCGACGCTGGGCGTGAACTTTGACCCGGCGAACATGATTCTGTATGGGATGGGCGACCCGGTGACGGCGCTGGCGGAGCTTGCGCCACGGGTCCGGCAGATTCATGTCAAGGATGCGCGGCCGAGCCCTACGCCCGGCGAATGGGGCACGGAGGTGCGTGTCGGGACGGGGACGGTGGACTGGCCGGCGTTCTTCTCGACGGTCCGTCGGGCGGGGCTGAATGTGAATTTGCTGATCGAGCGTGAGGCGGGCGAGGACCGAATCGCGGACATCCGCGCGGCGGCGCAGCTCGTGCGTGAGCGCGCCGGTGCGGAGCTCGGGATGGGGATGGCGGGAGCGCTGCGTTGAGCGCGCCATTATCCCAAACGCCGGTCACGGTGGGCATCGTGGGCCTGGGGTTCATGGGCCGGACGCACCTCGATGCGTATCTGCGTGCGGCGGGAGACGGGCTGTGCCGAGTAGTCGCGGTCGCGGACCAGCACGTCGCGGCACGCCTGGCCGACCGCGCGCCCAAGGGCAACATCGCCGCGGCCGACGCTCCCCCACCTCTGCCGACGGACCTGAAGACGTTCACGGACCCCGCGGCGCTGTTGGCCGAGACGTCGATTGATCTCGTGAGCATCTGCACGCCGACGGACACGCACGTGGGCCTGACGCTCGCGGCGCTCCGCGCGGGCAAGCACGTCGTGGTCGAGAAGCCCGTCGCGGTCGATCCGGGCGACGTGTACAAGGTGCTGTGCGCGGAGCACTCGGCCAAGCGCGTGGTCATGCCCGCGATGGTGATGCGGTTCTGGCCCGGCTGGGCGTGGCTGCGCGAGCAGATCCGCTCGAAAGCCTTCGGCAAGCTCACGGGTCTGACGCTGCGCCGGCTCGGGAGCATGCCGGGATGGTCGCCCGAGTTTTATCGCGATCAGGCCCGCACGGGCGGCGCGCTGGTTGATCTGCATATTCACGACGCGGACTTTGTGCTCTGGGCGCTGGGATTTCCCGCGAGCGTGACCACGGTGGGCACGCTGAACCACGCGGTGACGACGTACCGCTACGAGGGCGAGCTGGCCGACACGCACGTGGTGGCCGAGGGCGGCTGGGGCCAGGCGCCCGGCAGCCCGTTCCGCATGGAGTACACCGCGTACTTCGAGCGAGCGACGGCGACGTTCGATCTGTCACGCTCGCCCGCGGTGGTGGTGTACCGCGACGGCGCGGCGGAGACGCCCGCGATGCCGACGCTCTCGGGATACGACCAGGAGGTCCGGCACGCGATCGGTGCGGTGCGCGCGTTCAAGGCGGGCGCCTCGGCGCCTCTGACCGCGACGGTGATGGACGCGATGAACGTCGCGGCGCTGCTGCAGTACGAGCGCCAGAGCCTCGAGACCCGGGGCCCGGTGCGGGTCGAGCTGCTCCGGTCGGCCCCGATTTTCATGGACCTTCAGCGGACAACCTGAGCGAGCTCGCGAACGATTCAGAGCTCAGCGATTGACCCCCGCACAGGCCCGAGAGTGGGCCCTGCAGTTTGAGCAAGGAACTCACGCATGCGTATCGGCGCCATCGGCATCGACTCGTCCCACACGCCCGTCTTCACCAAGGCGATCAACGCCCTGAACAAAGAAGGAAAGACCAAGTGCAAGGTCACGGCCTTCTGGGACCCGGGGCGCCATGAGTGGCAGCACCCCGCCGGGCCCGAGCAGTCGGCCAAGGACGTCGCCAAGTGGCGTGAGGACACGATCAAGGAGGGCGCGACGCAGGTCAAGAGCCTCGACGAGCTGCTCTCGCAGGTCGACGGCGTCATGGTGCTGAACATCAACGGGCATCGGCACCTTGAACTCGCGATCGGCCCGATCGCCAAGGGCATGCCGACCTATGTCGACAAGCCCCTCACGTGCTCGATCGACCAGGCCCGCAGCCTGCTCGCGATGACGCGTCAGTACAACGCGCGGTGCTATTCGGCCTCGTCGCTGCGGTTCATTACCGAGATCCCCAAGCTCGACCGCGAGAAGCTGGGTGACATCGTCGCGATCGACGCGTTTGGCAACGGCGAAGTGCTCGACATGATGCCGGACCTCTGGCACTACGGCTGCCATTCGATCGAGATGGTCGACGCGATCTTCAAGTGGTCGGGACAGGGGCCGGGGGTCAAGCGCGTGAGCGCCGTCAAGAGCCGGAGCCCGTTCACCAAGGGCGGCATCTCGCAGCCCGGCAACGAGGCGACGAGCGGCTTCCACCTGCTGGACATGGAGTATCGCGACGGGCGCATCGCGCGGATCCGTTGCGACCGCAACGGCGCGTGGGCCTTCGGCGCGACGGTGCACGGCACCAAGGGCGTGCAGCAGTTCGTGGTCGATTTCGCCCCGGTCTACGGCCGACTGGTCGAGGGCATGGTCAAGTTCTTCGAGGGCGGCGAGGCCCCCGTCAGCCTGCGCGATATCGTCGAGAACGTCGCGGTCATGCAGGCGGGCAACGAGTCGATCGCCCGCGGCGGCGAGTGGATCGACATCCCCGTGATCGAGTAAGGCCCAAGTTCGAACCCAGGAGCAGGGGCGATGGACCACGCACGCGCGTCGCGCAGGCTCAGGCGGGGGGCGATGTCGCTCGGGCTCGCGGCGCTGGTAGCCGGTGCGGGGTTCGCGCTCGCACGGACGCAGCCGGGGACGCCCGCCTCGCCCCAGAATCGTCAGCCCGAACCGTTCGAGCATTCGCCCGAGGTTCGTGCGGCCGAGAAGCCCCGGGCCTTCGCCCCCGCGATCGAGGTCCGCCTGCTCGAACTCTCGACCGAGGCCGGACCTGTGCGGGCATTCGTTGCGCTCGTGGATCTGAAAGCACCCGGCGTGCGTGTGGTGACCACGGCGCCCCTGCCTTCGGGCTCGGCTCCCGAGAAGGCCGACTCGCTGCTTATCCCGACCGATGAATGGGCGCGGGCGACCGGCGCGATGCTCGCGGTGAACGCGAACTTCTTCGGGCGCGTCGATGGCAAGCCGGTCGACGATTCGGGCAAGGCGCGCGAGCCCTCGGACATCATGGGTCTCTCGATCCACGACGGCGTCACCGTCTCGCCCGCGCGCGAGTTCAAGGGCGTGGGCGATCCGGCGTTGCTGATCCTGGGCGATGGCTCGGCGCGGGTCGGGCGCTGGACCGCGGCCAAGTTGCCCAGCGCGCGACACGCGGTCGCGGGGATTGGCGCGAGCGAGGCCGAGCCTTCACGCGGGGGGCTGCTCGTGTCCGCGGGGCAGAATACCGGAGCGGGTGCTCGGGTGGCGTGGAACCGTCGGCATCCGCGCACGGCCGCGGGCGTGAGCAGGGACGGTCGGACACTCGTGCTGCTGGTGGTGGATGGTCGGCAGCCGGCGTGGAGCGTCGGCATGACGCTGCCCGAGCTCGCGGAACTGGCGATCGAGCAGGGAGCGTGGGACGCGATCAACCTCGACGGCGGCGGCTCGAGCGCGTTCGTGTACTCGGACGGGGTGCGGTCGATCTCGAACCGCCCGAGCGATGGGCGATTCCGGCCCGTGGCGAACCATCTGGGAATCGTGCGAGCCCAGGGCTCGGCGGGCGGGGCGGTTAAGGGATCGGTGCCGCGGTAACAGCCGCGACGACCCAGACCCGGGGTCTTTTCGGGGCGAAAACAGTTCGAAGTTTTCGGACTTGGCGACCTGTTTCCCGGAAAAACCGGTTGGATGGCCTAAGCCGCGCGGTATACTGGCTTAACGCTCAAATAGGGAGCGTTAGGGAGAGACAGACATGAGGCGAGTTGTAATGGCTCTGCTGGCCACGGCCGGCATGGCGGGTGCGGCGTCCGCACAGGTCCAAATGAACCTGCTGACGACGGTCGACCTGTTCTCGGCGACGGCGAACGACACCAGCGCGAAGTTCATCGGTCAGAACATCGCCGGCGTCGCCTGGGACGGGCAGAACCTGTACGTCGGCGGCTACCGGAACACGTCGGTCGTCGGCCGGACCGCAATGGTCAAGGTCTCCGATGTGTTCGGTGCGCGGTCGATTTCCGACGCGTTCGGCATCAAGACCAACACGGGTAACACGCGCGGGTACTTCGGCCTGAAGGTCAAGAACAACACGCTGTACGCCGGTTTCGAGAACGGCGGCGCCGACGTTGACGGCATCAGCCAGTGGGACGTCTCGGGCGCGCCCACCAAGACGGCGTCGTTCACCTCGCGCGCCGTCGACATCGCGTTCAACCCCGGCTTCGGCGGCGTCGCCGGCCAGGGCTCGGGCCT
>JANRKN010000102.1:0-38362 GCA_033763435.1 Planctomycetota bacterium | reverse complement strand
GCCGTTTGCCAAGGGCGTATCGGCCAAGAGCTACGATTTTGACGAACGGGGCTTCGAGACCAAACTCGACTATCCGCGGATGATGAAGATCGTGCTCGACGCCGGCTACCGCGCCCGCGTGGGCATCGAGTTCGAAGGCTCCGCACACCCCGAGATCGAGGGCATCCGCAAGACCAAGGCCCTGCTCGAGAAGCTGCGCGAGGAGCTCACGCCGGCCTATGCCGGGGCGTGATCGCTCACCGCATGAACATTCCGCACCGACCGATTCGCACCCGACGGAACGCCCGACCATGAAGCAACTCAGCACGATCCGAACGCTCGCCCGCACCGCGATTGCCTGCCTCGCGCTGGCCGCCGGCCAATCACCCGCGCAGGACCAAGCCGCGCCCGAGGCGCCCGCGAGGTCGGGCCCGTTGCGCGCGCTGATCCTGACCGGGCACAACAACCACAACTGGCGCTATACCTCGCGGCTGCACGCCGACACGCTGGCCGCGACGGGGCGCTTCGAGGTCACGATCACCGACGATCCCGCGTCGACGCTCGCGAGTGCCGACGCGATCAAGGGTGTCGATGTCTTCGTGATCGACTACAACGACCTGGGCAACCCCAAGCGCTGGGGTGCCGCGGCCGAGAAGAACTTTGTCGACGCGGTGCGCGCGGGCAAAGGTGTCGTCGCGCTGCACTCAGCCAACAACGCCTTCGAGGGCTGGTCGGAGTATGAGCAGATGCTCGGGCTCGTCTGGCGCGAAGGATCCGGGCACGGGAAGATCCACACCTTCCAGCTCGAACCGTTCGAAACCGAACACGCCGTCATGAGCGGCCTGCTGCCGGGCCAGCCGCTGAAGGCCACCGACGAGCTGTACCACCGTCTCGCGAACCCCCAGAGCATCACCTTCACGCTGCTCGCCCGCGCCAAGTCCAGCACCGATTCGGGCGGCACGGGTGAAGACGAACCCGTGATTTCCACCACCGACTTCGGCGATGGACGCGTGTTCTCCACCACGCTCGGTCACGTCTGGAATGGCGACAAGGCCTCCAAGAAGTCAATCACAAACCCGCTCTTCAAGGCGGTGCTCGTGCGCGGCGCCGAGTGGGCCGCGATCGGGCGTGTCACGCTGCCCGGCGAATGGAACGACACCCGCACGCACAACACGCTGAGCCCGGCGGAGAAGGCCGCAGGCTGGGAGCTGCTCTTCGACGGCACAACCACCCCGGGCTGGCGCGGGTTCAAGAAGGACGCCTTCCCCGCCAAGGGCTGGGCGATCTCCAACGGCACGATTCACCGCCCCGCGGGCGACGGCGGCGGCGACATCGTCACCGAGAAGGAGTTCGGCGACTTCGAGCTCAGCCTCGAATGGAAGGCGAGCCCAGACGCGAACTCGGGCATCATGTACCGCGCCGCCGAGGACAAGAACTTCCCGTGGGAAACCGGCCCCGAGTGCCAAGTGCTGGATGATGAGGGCCATCGCGACGGCAAGAATCCCAAGACCTCGGCCGGTTCGCTCTATGACCTGTACGCCCCCGCGTTCGATGTCGTGCGCCCGGCGGGCGAGTGGAACCGCGCGGTCGTGCGAGCCAAGGGCAACCGCCTCGTGCACGAGCTCAACGGCTTTGTGGTCGTCGACGTTGAGCTCTGGAGCGAGGAGTTCAACGCCGTGCACCAGAAGAGCAAGTGGCCGGGCATGCCCGAGTGGGGCAAGCGCGCGAAGGGACGGATCGCGCTGCAGGACCATGGCGATGAGGTCTGGTTCCGCAACATCAAGGTCCGCTCGCTCGAGAATGCTGCGGCCAAGCCCGCCGCCAAGGCCGACGCGAACTGGCAGAAGAAGTTCAGCGACCTCAACACGCGCTGCGAGGCGCCGGGCGCGCCGGTCGTCTTCCTTGGCGACTCGATCACCGAGGGCTGGCTGAACGCGGGCAAGGCGCTCTGGCAGGAGCGCTTTGCTTCCCGCGGCGCGATCAACCTCGGCATCGGGGGCGATCGCACCCAGCACGTGCTGTACCGGCTGCGCGAGGGGCATCTCGCGCGTCTGAAGGCGATGGGTGAGAAGGGGCCGCGCGCGATCGTGCTCCTCATCGGCACCAACAACTCCAACGGAAGCGACCACAGCTCCGAGGAGATCGCCGAGGGCATCACCGCGATTGTCCGCGAGTTGCGGTCGGGGCTACCTCAGTCCAAGGTGGTGCTGATGTCGATCCTGCCACGGGGCGACAGGCCCTCGCCCCAGCGTGAGAAGAACGCCCGCGCCAGCGAGTTGGCCCTGACCGCGCTCAAGGGCGATGCGATGGTGGTGCCGCTGGATCTGAAGAGTGCGTTTGTCACCGCCGACGGCACGCTGCGCTCCGACCTCATGCCCGACAAGCTCCACCTGAGCGAGGGCGGCTACCGCGCCTGGGCCGACGCTGTCACGCCGATGCTCGAGAGCGCGTTCACGTCCGCAGGCAAGTGACTGGGCCCGCGATCAAACGTCGCAGATTGCGACCATCGCGCGCAGGCTCGCGAGCGGATCATCGCCGCTCGGGATGAATTCCTGCCCGAGGTATCCCGCAAACCCCGTCTCGACAATCGCCCGGCAGATCGGCGCGTACTGGAGCTCCTGCGTGCCGTCGAACTCCCGTCGCCCAGGCACACCCGCCGTGTGATAGTGCTTGATGTGCCGATGATGATCGCGGATCGTGTGGATGATGTCGCCCTCCATGATCTGCATGTGGTAGATGTCGTAGAGCAGCCCGACCCGCGGCGAAGCGACCATCTCGCAGAGCTTCACGCCCCAGGGCGTGCGGTCACACTGATAGTCCTTGTGATCGACCTTGGAGTTCAGCAGCTCCATGATCAGCGTCACGCCGTGCGCCTCGGCGATCGGGAGCATTCTCTTCAGCCCCGCCGCGCAGTGCTCAAGGCCTTGTTCGTCGCTGAGGCCCGCGCGATTGCCGCTGAACAGAATCTGCTGAGGGATGCCCGCCTTCGCGACGAGCGGCAAGCGCTGCTCGAGCTCGCGAACGATCGCGTCGTGATGCTCGAGCCGGTTCAGGCCCTTGCCGATCGGGTTGGACTTCAGAGGCGCCGCAACCGCGCACGCAAGACCGCGCTCGAGCGCAACGGGCCACTTATCCGGCCCAAGCAGCTCGACGGACTTGAGGCCGATCGCCTTCGCCTCATCGCAGAGTTTCTCGAGAGGCACGCCACCAAAGCACCACCGGCACACCGACTGCCTGAGTCGGCCCTTCAAGGCCGTCGTGCCCGCAGGCTGCGGCGCCAAGGCGGTCGCGTTCGCCCCGACCATCCCGGCCATGCCCAACATCCCCGCCGCACCCACCGTGGTCGACGCGAGAAATGTGCGACGTTCCATGCGCTCGCTCCCTAACTCTGAACTTCCCAGCAAACTCACTCACACCAGCGGCGTCTGGCCGGGCCTAGCGATCTCGGGCGTGTCCATCGGCCCCATCGACAACGTGCCGGGCCGAAGATCGAGCGCCGAGCCCATCGCCTGGTCCCACGTCACGGGCTTGCCCGTGTACGCCGACATGCGCCCCATAATCGCCATCATCGTCGAGTGCGCGACCTGCTCGCCCTCATTGATCGGCGTGCCGGACGTGATGCCCTTGAGCAGCGCGCGGTGCTCGGCAACGTACGGATTCTCCTCGCGCCCGCTCCACTTCCAGGGCCGCTTACCGAAGATCTCCGCACGTCCCATCGACACCACCGCATGGCCGTCGCTGCCGCGAAGCACCTCGTCGACGCGCGAGGCGCACCCATCGATCTGCCGGCAGTGGCTCGAGATGCTCCGCCCACCCGGCAGCTCGTACTCGACCGCGAAATGATCGAAGATGTGCCCGTATGCCGGGTCGGTCCGCACCTGCCGGCCGCCCGAGGCCATGCAGCGCGTGGGCAGTGCGTCGAAAGCCCAAGCGGCGACATCGAGGTTGTGGACGTGCTGCTCAACGATGTGGTCACCGCTGAGCCACGTGAAGTACAGCCAGTTGCGCAGCTGCCACTCCGTATCCGACCACGCGGGCTGGCGGTCCTTCTTCCACAGGCCGCCCTGCATCCAGTAGACGCTGGCGGAGACCAGATCACCGATCGCGCCCATGCGGATGCGCTCCATCAGCGCGTGATAGCAGTCCTCGTGCCGACGCTGTGTGCCCGCGACGACGCTGAGCTTCTTCTCCCGCGCGGCCCGTGCAGCCTCAATCACCACACGAATGCCCGCCGGGCACACCGCCGCGGGCTTCTCCATGAACACGTGCTTACCCGCCTCGATCGCTGCCGCAAAGTGGATCGGCCGAAAACCCGGCGGCGTCGCGAGTACCACCACATCCACCTCCGTCGCCAGCACCTGCCTGTACGCGTCAAAGCCCACGAAGCGCCGGCTCTCAGGCACGACGCACCGATCGGCGACGGCCTCTTCCTTCGCCAGCTCCGCGACCGACGACTCAAGGCGATCGGGGAACACATCGCCCATCGCGTGCAGCTCGACATCGGGCGAGGCCTCGAGCATGTTCACAGCCGCGCCCGTGCCGCGACCGCCGCAGCCGATCACGCCGAGCTTGAGCCGCGACGACCGGGGCGAGCCGCTGAACGTGCCCGCTGAGCCGGGCACAAACGCGTGCGAGGCCGCGCCAAGCATCGCCGCGCCCGCGAACGCGCCTAAGACCGCGCGCCGGGGAACAACCGGACCCTGATTCGCCATCGTCAGCTCCCTTCGTTCGCCGCACCGCCGCCCACGCTCGCTCACCGGCTCAGCACATCGTCCATGCGTTTGGAGATCTCGGCGAGTCGCGCTCGATCTCCCCCGCGCACCTCGGCCGTCGCCCAGCGCCCGCCCTCGGCCGTCGAGTATCCCGTGTCGTCCAGCGCCGCCATCACCTCGGCCCAGCCCGCGTCGCCATCGCCAATGTCCGCCTCGAAGCCCTTCCAGAGCCCCGCCTCGTCCCGGCGCTTGCGGCTGAAGTCCTTGATGTGTAGTTTCTCGATCCGTTCGCCCAGAATCCGCACCCACTGATCGGGCCAACCGAAGTTGATCACGTTCCCGATGTCAAAGTGGAACCGCACCATCGGATCCGCGAACTCGTCAACATACCGCGCTGCCTCCAGCGGGCTCAGAAGGAATCCGTTCCACACATTCTCAATCGCGATCTTCACGCCCGTCTCGCGCGCCAGCGGCAGCACGGTGCGGATCGCCCGCATCGACCGCGCCCACGCCCGGTCGTACGGCTGTCGGCCATTCACCACCGCCGGCACCAGCAGCACGCTCGACGCCCCCACCGCCTTTGCATCGCGCAGACACGTCTCGAGCGACTCAATGGCCTTCTTCACCACCTCGTCATCCGGACTATTGAGGTGATACTTCCAGTGCACGCTGTTCACCAGCCCATGCACCGCAAGGCCGCTCTTGTGTATCGCGGCCAGCACCTCTTCCGCGGGGGGCATGCCGGGCGAATCCATTTCGACGCCCGCGAAGCCGCAGTCGCGCAGCAGCATGAATTTGTCCGCCAGAGTCGCGCCCTCGCCGACCATGCCGATCATCACGGCCTTGCGCAGCGTCCGCGGACGCTTGCGGACCGGCGCTAGCGACTGGGCCGGCTCAGGCTGAATCTCGCGTGCCTGTGCACTCAACGCCAAGCCCGCGCTCGCGAGCGCCGTCGTCAGCCCGGCCTTGAGCACATCGCGACGTTCCATGGCCATCGGGTTCCTTTCCTCATGTGGCTCGAGCCAGAAGCGCAAGACTCAAAAGAACTTCGTCTTGCCGGGGATCGGCACCACGACCTCGGGCGCGGGGCCCCACGCGTAGGTCTCGGGCCCGAGCCTCTGCGTGCTGTTCAGCGCCTGATCCCAGCCAATCGTTTGCCCCGTGTACGCCGCCATTCGGCCCATCACCGCCATCAGCGTCGAGTCCACGCCCGAGAGTCCGTCGCGGATCGGCACGCCCTCGCGGATCGAGCGGAAGAGCCGGTTGTGCTCTTCCTGATACATGCCCCCGACCTCGGCCGCCGAGCCCTGCCCCGACCAGAGCACCTTGCCCGCGCGGTCCTTGGCTTCGTAGCGGGGCTTCCAGCCGTCAATGACCATCGAGCCCTTGGAGCCGTAGACGTAATCCATGTTGTCCGAGGGGCACCCGTCGATCTGTCGGCATGTGTGGAACGCGCGTGTGCCGTCGTCGTAGTCGTAGATCACCGTGAAGTGATCAAAGACATCTCCGTGCTCGGGTCCCGATCTTGCGGCACGCCCGCCCAGCGCCGTGCACTGCACAGGCCGGCGCTCCCGCGTCGCCCACTTGAGCCGATCAATCGAATGGCAAGCCTGCTCGACGATGTGATCGCCGGACACCCAGCAGAAGTGCCACCAGTTGCGCATCTGGAACTCGAGATCGCTCCACCCTTCCTTGCGCGGGCGCTTGCTGAGCGTCGAGGTGTGGTACGTCGTGTGGACGCTGACCACGTCACCGATCACGCCCTCATGCAGCGCCTTGAAGGCGTCCACCATACCGCCGTTGTACCGCCAGCAGAATCCCACCACGAGCGCGAGGTTCTTCTTCTCCGCGATCGCGCACGACTCGATCACGCTCCGCACGCCCGGCGCATCGACCGCCAGCGGCTTCTCCGCGAAGACGTGCTTGCCCGCCTCCACCGCGCCCCGCAGGTGCGCGGGGCGGAAGTGCGGATAACTCGTCAGCAGCACGACGTCGACGCCCGCATCGATCACCTTCTGATACGCGTCAAAGCCGACGAATCGTTTCTCTTCGGGCACCTGAACGCGCTTCTCAGCATCGTCGCCCATTGCTTCGACGATCGCGGCATGGCTGGACTTGAGCCGATCGCCGAACGCATCGCCCATCGCAACGAGCACCGCGCCCGCGTCGGCTCGCAGCGCCTGCACCGCCGCACCCGTGCCGCGCCCGCCGCAGCCGATCAGCCCGACACGCAGCGGTCCGGTCACACGCGGCGCAACACTTCCAGGCGCCGCCCTCACCGCGGGCGCTCGCACACCGCCCGTCGCCGCGACCACGGGCCCCACCACCACCGCCGCCGCGACCGACTTGATCACGCCACGCCGAGACAGTCCTAGATTCTGCACGCCCGAACGCTCGCTCCGGCTCATCGCGAACCTCCAGCCTCGCGCGCTGGCGCGGGGTCAACCATCAGCTTGGGTTTGCCCTCGGGTTTGGTCCCTCCCGCGGGCTCCATCACGATCCTGAACCCGACAAACGGGCCATCGCTGAGCCACCAAGGGCTCTTGGGCACCTGCGGATCCGACGCGTTCCACGACGAATCCTGCTTCTGTCGCGCCGCGGGCCTGAGCTGCTCGGCGCCGTCGCGATACGACCCGCCCTTGGTCACAGGCTTCCCATCGCGCCCCACCACCCACTCCTGCACGTTCCCGTGCAGGTCATGAAAGCCCCACGGATTCGCCCGCAGCTTCCCGATCGGGTGCGGGCGGTCCTTGGCGTTCTCGGCAAACCACGCGACCTCGCTCGCCGAGGCCTTAAGCTCCGCCTCGACCTGTTCCTCGCTCCGCCCGGCCCGCGCGGCGCGCTCCCACTCCGCCTCGGTCGCAAGCCGATAAGTCTTCCCCGTCCGCTCGCTCAGCCACGCGCAGAAACCCTGCGCGTTCTTGAAGCTCATCGAGATCGCCGCGTACCCCTCATGCCCGAAGCCCCGGTCCGGCGGCAGGTACGGCTTGCTCGGGCGGCTGATCACGTCCGGATCCAGCGCCGCCAGCTTGCCCGGCTCCTCGTCGAGCTTGTAGATGTACACGTCGAACGCTTCCCACGGGATCTCCGTCCGCGACATGTACACCGCGGGCGCGCCGTCCTCGGCGGGCACGGGCAGCATCTCGAACTTGAACGCCGCTGAAGGAATCTCCTGAAAGAACGGCCGCAGCTCCTCCGTACGCTCCTGGGCCGGGCCGAGGCCGCCGCCCGCGAGGGCCAAAGCCGCCGCCAGCGTGCCGACCGTGGAACGACCGAGTGCCTGCAGAGAAAGCTTCGTCATGCGCCCAAGGCTCCGATCACACGCCGTTTCTTCGATCATGACCGCGGTCCGCGTCGCGATCCTCGCCAGCGCCGCCTCGCTGCTTGCGGGGTGCGCCGGCCCAAATCCGACCCAGACCTACGAATATACAAGAATCTCGATGGGCGTCCAAGCCCGGGTGTGGATCGAGGCCTCCGCTGGGGAAGAACCCCGCGCGCGCGAGGCCGCGGCACGGGCCTTCGCGCGGCTGGCCGAGCTCGAACAGTCCATGAGCGACTACCGCGACACGTCGGAGATCGCCCAGCTCGCGCGGGCCGCGGGAGGTGAGGCCGTGCCGATCTCCGCCGACCTCGCCCGCGTGCTCGGCGTCGCGCTCAACGTCGCCCGCGCCTCAGACGGAGCCTTCGACCCAACCGTCGGCCCACTTTCGCAGCTCTGGCGCGCCGCCCGACGCACCGGCAAGGCCCCGAGCGATGACGAACTCACGGATGTGCGCAGGCTTGTGGGATTCGCAAAGCTGGAGCTGACCGCCGGCTTGCGCGCGAGGCTCACCGTCGCAGGAATGTCCCTGGACCTGGGAGGGATCGCCAAGGGCGACGCCGCGGCCCGGGCTCGCGACCTGCTGGCCGAGGCCGGGTTCCCCGTGTGCATGGTCGCGCTCGCAGGCGATGTTGCCCTCGGCGCACCGCCCCGGGGTCGATCGGGCTGGCGCGTGGGACTCGCGACCGAGCGCTCGGGGCGTGTCCTCCGCACGCTCGAGCTCGCGCACACGAGCGTCTCGACGTCCGGGGATACCGAGCAGACGATCGAGCTCGAAGGCCGGCGTTTCTCGCACCTGATCGACCCCCGGACCAACGCGCGGTCGCTGGCGCTCGAGCGGACGGGCGTGGTGAGCGTGATTCATCCGGACGGCGCGACGGCCGACGCGCTCGCGACCGCCGCCGCAGTCCTGCTCAGCGACCCTGACGGTCCCGAACGACTCCGCGCGCTCGCCCAAGAGTTTTCTGGGCCATCGGACCAGTTGGGGGCGCGGCCCAGGGCACGGATCGAGGTCCTCGCGATGCCCGAGAATCCCGCGGAAGCTCCTCGGCACTGACCGCCCCGACCCGACCCCGAGTGTTTTTGTACACTCGCCCCCCATGAACGACTCGGCACACTCGGGCGCGCCCTCGATGGTCGGCGTGCGGCTTTCGGTCCTGATGTTCCTCCAGTTCTTCCTGTGGGGCGCGTGGTTCGTCACGCTCGGGCCCTACATGAACGCGCGCGGCTTTAGCGCGACCAGCATCGGCAACGCCTACACCGTCGCGCCGATAGCCGCGATCCTCGCCCCCGTGCTGCTCGGCATGATCGCGGACCGCTTTTTCCCGTCTCAGGTCGTTCTTGGCGTGCTCCACATTCTCGGCGGCGCGCTGCTGTGCCTGGCGCCCTCACTCGCGGGCGATGTCGCCAACCCCTGGACGTTTATCGGCATCCTGCTGGCCCACATGCTTTGCTACATGCCGACGCTTGGGCTCTCGAACACCGTCGCGTTCCACGCGATGACGAACCCCGAGAAGCAGTTCCCGCTGATCCGCGTCTGGGGCACGATCGGGTGGATCGTCGCGGGCATCCTCGTCGGGTTCTTGGGCGAGCGCCTGGTGACTGGCCAAGGCGCGTTTGCTTCGCTCGAGTCCGCCCGCGCTGCCTCGGCCCACTTCTTTTACGTCGCGGGGGCCTCGGGCGTGCTTCTGGGCCTGTTCAGCTTCTTTCTGCCCGACACGCCCGCGCCCCAGAAGGGCAAGCCCTTCAGCCTCGGCTCGGCGCTGGGTCTTGAGGCGCTCGCGCTGCTCAAGGACCGCAGCTTCCTGGTCTTCAGTATCGGCTCGCTGCTGATCTGCATTCCCTTGGCCGCGTACTACAGCTTCGCGGGCGTCTACGCCGGCGCGACAGGCATCGAGAACGTTCCCTTCAAGATGACCTTCGGCCAGATGTCTGAGATCCTCTTCATGCTCGTCATGCCCTTCTGCTTTGCGCGACTGGGCGTCAAGTGGATGCTCGCGGTCGGCATGCTCGCGTGGGTCGTCCGCTACGGACTCTTCGCGGGCGCCTGGGACGGCGCGGGCTCCGACCACCTCAAGTGGATGGTCCTCGCGGGCATCATCCTCCACGGCATCTGCTACGACTTCTTCTTCGTCACCGGGCAGATCTACACCGAACAGTCCGCCCCCAAGCAGATCCGCGCCCAGGCGCAGGGCTTCCTCGTGCTCATCACGCAGGGAGTGGGCATGCTCATCGGCAACCAAGTCTTCGGTCGCCTCGTCGACCACTACACCACGACCACAACCGGCGCCGACGGCGTTCAGACCAAGGTCACGAACTGGCAGACCGTCTGGTTCCTGCCCGCAGGGTTTGCGCTCGTGGTGCTGCTCGTCTTCGTCGCCGTCTTCCGCGCTCCCACGAAGGCCGCGGGCGAATCGAACGCCGCGTGACACACGTCGCCATCGGGGACGCAAGGTCCTCGGTTCAGCAGCCTTGGCTGAAGGCGTCGATGAACGCGACGAAGTCGTCAGAATCGACGAACCCGGTGTCGTCGAAGTCTGCAGACTTGAAGCAGAGCGGATCAGGCCCGAGCGCGCCTACGCCGGGGCCCGTGCAGCCGCGGGTGAACTGATCGATGAAGAAGACAAAGTCATCGGAGTCCACGAACCCTGATCCATCAAAGTCGGCAGGGCAGGGATTCGTCGAGCAGATCTCGGTCTCGGCAAGTGACACCGTCGAGACGCTTACGGTCCACGTCACCGGGCTGCCCAATGCGATCACGCGCTCGGGCTGGATCGCCGAGGACGAGAAGGCCGCCCCGCCAGCAAAGCCGAAGAGATCTTCGTCGGAGCAATTGATCCGACCCGTCGCGTCGAGCCGCGCGGAAAGCAGATCGCCGGGGTCGGAAAGATCCGCGACGCGGGAGCCGACGGCCCAGTAGGCGGGAGCTCCGCTGCTGTCGGTCGTCGCGACGATGTCACCGCCCTGCTCGAAGTAGCCATCCACAAGGGCGATCCCGGTCCGCCACCGCGTGACACCGCTTGGGAACACGCTCCACATCCACATCCGGAGGTTACCGTCGCCGACAGCGCGCGAGCCCGTCGCGACGAGGTTGCCCTGAGCATCGACGTCGAGGCTCCGCGGCGCGGTGTAGATGCTGCCGCCGAAGAGGCCGATCGTCCATGCGTTGACCGGATCGAAGTCCGCGGAGAGTTCAACATGGAACACGCGGCCTTCGGACGTGAACAGATCGTCCAGATCGCCCATCGCGTGGAAGTTGCCATCAGGCAGCGCGCGAATGCCGGTGAACACCTCGCGTTGATCACCGTCGGCGGGGGTGGACAGACCAGGCAGAACCTTGGCCTGCTCGAAGGTGCCGTCGGTACGCACGGTGAGCACGAACGGGTCGGTGACGAAGCTCGAGCCCTGAAGACGGGAAAACGATCCGGCCGCGACGATCAGCCCGCCGCCCGTGACGACCACATCCGTGAGCTCGATGGATTCGTCGAGCGAATCCTTGAGCATCTGGAAGCCGAGGTTGAAGATCTGATTGCCGTTCGAGTCGATCTTCAGCACTTGGCCGATCTGCTTGGGAAACCCGCTCTCATAGCCGCTGGTGATCACGATTTCGCCGTCGGTGTTGACCGCCGCACCCGGGCCGTTGATGTGATCGCCCACGTACTGATTGGCCCACGCCAGCGCGCCCGTCGGGGTGAGCTTGGCGACGAGGATTGTGCGTCCCCCCGCGCCGAACGGGAAGGTGGAGCCCACGACGACCAGATCACCCGAGGGCAGCTCCAGCACGGCCGTTGGAGTCTCCGAGAAGCCAGATCCGATTCGCGTCGACCAGACCGCAGCGCCCGTGGCGTTGTACCTCGTGACCTGGAAGTCGGTGCTTCCCGTGAGCGGGTCGGCGCGGCCGTGGGCGAGAGCGCGCCCGCCATCGCTCAGCATCGTCGCGCACGGGCGGGCGTCTCCGTCTGGCGTCGCGGCCAGGTTCAGGTAGGTCTGCCCTTGAGCCGAGCACGCCAACCCCGCCAACAGAACCAGAGCCGCCGTGGTACGAGCAAACGCCATCGGGAACACTCCTTGGGTCCAAAGACCGGCCAAAGCCCGCAGTATGACCGAAGCCGTCTGCCAGGTCAAGGCTCACAGGCCCGTCCGTCGCGGGCGAGATACGCTCGGGTCCTATGGAGACCAGCCCGTTACATGAGGTGACCCAGGAGTTCCTCCGCACCGAGGCCAAAGTTCGCGAGGGTGGCGGCAAGGCCGCGATCCAGCGCCAGCACGACAAAGGCCGGCTCACCGCCCGAGAACGCGTCGAGCGGCTGATTGACCCCGGCACGCACTTCCAGGAGCTCGGGCTCTGGGCCGCCTTCGGCATGTATGCCGAGCACGGCGGCGCGCCCGCGGCCGGGGTTGTGACAGGCATCGGGCAGGTCCAAGGCCGGCGGTGCATGATCATCGCCAACGACGCGACCGTAAAGGCCGGCGCGTTCTTCCCGATGACCTGCAAGAAGATCATCCGCGCGCAGTCCATCGCGCTGATGGCGCGCTTGCCGCTGATCTACCTCGTCGATTCCGCGGGCGTCTTTCTGCCCCTTCAGGAAGACGTGTTCCCCGACACCGACGACTTCGGACGCATCTTCCGCAACAACGCCGTCATCAGCGCCGAGGGGATCCCGCAGATCGCCGCGATCATGGGCTTCTGCGTCGCGGGCGGCGGGTACCTGCCCGTCCTGTGCGACACGCTGCTCATGACCGAGGGCTCGGGCCTGTATCTCGCGGGCCCCGCGCTCGTGAAGGCCGCGATCGGTCAGGACGTCACCGACGAAGAGCTCGGCGGGGCCTCGATGCACGCCTCGATCAGCGGCACGATCGACTTCAAAGAGAAGGACGACCCGGCCTGCATCGAGCGTCTGCGGTCTCTGGTCGCGAAGTACCGCACCGCGCCGACCGGTGCCGCGGGCCACGCGGGAACCCATGCCGCGGACCATCCGCAGCACATCTATAAGGTCTTCACCGACAAGCCCGGCGCGCAGTATGACGTCAAGGACCTCATCGCGTGCATCGTCGATGCAAAGGCTCCTGGTGCACCGGCCGACAAGCACGCCGCGAACTTTGACGAGTACAAGCCCGACTACGGACAGTCGATCGTCTGCGGCTACGCGACGATCGGCGGTCACCCGTGCGGCATCGTCGCGAACCAGAAGAAGCTCGTCCAGCGCACGATGCCGGGCGGCAAGGCCGGCCCGAGCAAGGCCGTGCAGATGCCCGGCGTGATCTACGACGACAGCGCCGACAAGGCCGCGCGGTTCATCATGGACTGCAACCAGCGCAAGGTCCCGCTCGTGTTCCTCCACGACACGACCGGCTTCATGGTCGGGCGCGACAGCGAGCAGGGCGGCATCATCCGCGCGGGCGCGAAGATGGTCAACGCGATGTCCAACTGCATCGTCCCGAAGCTCGTCGTGATCACGGGCGCGAGCTACGGCGCGGGCAACTACGCCATGTGCGGCCGCGCGTTTGACCCCTTCATCACCTTCGCCTGGCCCGGCAGCAAGTGCGCCGTCATGGGCGCGAATCAGGCCTCCGGCGTGCTTGCGACGATCGAAGAGGCCAGCCGCAAGAAGAAGGGCGAGAGCATCGACGAGGCGACGCACAAGGCGATCCTCGACGCGGTGCGCGCGAGCTATAACGAGCAGCAGGACATCCGCCACGGCGCCGCGCGGGGCTGGCTCGATCGCATCATCGAGCCCCACCGCACCCGCGAGGAACTCATCGCCGCGCTCGACGCCGCTGCGCAGGGCTGGGACTATTCCAAGCCCTTCCGCACGGGCGTCCTCCAGACCTGACGCGACGATGCCCCGCGGCCAGGTCGAGATCCCCTTCTGCGTCTCGGGCCCGGGCTTCGCGCCCGACCTTGAGTTCATCGCGAGCAGCGCAGGGATCACACCCGCCGAAACGCTCGCGAGGTTCTGCGCGGGCGACTACCACGTGGAATTCATGGGCTTCGCGCCGGGCTTTGGGTATCTGGGCGGGCTCGACCCCGCGCTGCACGTTCCGAGGCTCGACGCGCCCCGGCCGCGGATCGAACCCGGCAGCGTTGCCGTCGCTGGCCCGCGCGCGGGGGTCTACCCGCTCGCGACGCCTGGCGGCTGGCGGATTCTGGGCCGAACGCCGCTCACGATGTTCGACGCCCTCCGCGACGAGCCCTCGCTGCTCACGCCCGACGCGCGCGTGACGTTCCGCCTGATTGACCTCAGCGAGTTCGAGCAACTGCGAGCGAGCGAGGACGGCGCTATCGCTCGGCGCTCGCAAGCGACATCGGCGGTCAATGGTCCCGCCTGGGCGCGCGTGCGCTTTGCGGGTCAGCTCACGACGATCCAGGACTTGGGTCGGTTCGGGCACGAAGCGATCGGTGTTTCGTGCAGCGGCGCGGCCGATCTGCGCTCTCACGCCGCGGGGCAGGCGCTGGTCGGCAACGCACCGCACGCCGCGTCACTCGAAATGACCCTCGTGGGCGCGCAACTGGAGATCCTCGCGCCGGTGATCGTCGCACTGACGGGCGCGTACGTAGCCGCGACGGTCGAGCAGCGCTCCGGTCGACTCGTGGAGCTGCCGATCGGTCAGGCCCTGTCGCTCGAGCCGGGCGAGGTGCTTCGGATGCACGCGATCGGCGCCGCTGAAGCGCCCCGCGGCATGCGGACGTATCTCTCCGTGCGCGGCGGAATCGGCGCAGCTCGAGTCCTCGGCAGCCGGAGCACGCACCTCGCCTCACGCCTCGGCCCGGCGCCCTTGCGCGCGGGCGACACGCTGCACATGGCACACGATCACACAAACACGGGGCCTTCCGCGCCGCTGCCGCAGACCGAACGCGACGCGCGCGCGGGCGCCGTCGCGCTGGCCACACTTCGCGTGACCCCGGGCCCGCACGCCGACGGGCGCGCGCTCGCCGCGATGGATCGCGCGCGCTTCCTCGTCGATCCGCGCTCGGACCGCGTGGGCGTGCGGCTCGACGGCGACGAACTCCCGGGCGGCACCGGCTCGATGCTCAGTGTGCCCACGCGCCGGGGCGATATCCAGCTCCCACCCTCGGGCAGGCCGATCATCCTCAGCGCGGACGCCCCCACCACCGGCGGCTATCCGATCCTCGCGCGCGTGATCGACGCCGACCTTCCCGCCGTCGGCCAACTCAGGCCCGGCGAAGAGATCCGCCTCGCGCTTGTTCCGGAGCAGCACCGATGACCACGCGTCCGCTGCTGAACGCCGACCTCGGCGAGGAGCCGCTCGAACTCGCGCGCGATGAAGCGCTCGCCGAGCTGGTCGACGTGCTCAACATCGCCTGCGGCGGGCACGCGGGCGACACGAGTTCGATGGCGCGCTTTGCCGCGCTGGCGTCGCGCCCGGGCGGACTGCTCGCGGCACACCCGTCGTACCCCGACCGCCCAAACTTCGGCCGCGTGCGGATGAATATCCAGCCACAAGCGCTCGCTGAATCACTGCGATCGCAGCTCCGCGCGCTGAAGATGGCCGCGGGCGAGACGCCGATCGCCTGGGTCAAGCCCCACGGCGCGCTGTACCACGCCGCGATGACGGACGCTGCCGTCGCCCACGCGCTGCTCGATGCTGCACGCGACGTTTCGCCCGGCGCCGCGATCGTCACACAGGCCGGGCCGGTCGGCGATGCGCTCGCTCAGATCTGCGCGGACCGAGGCACGCGGGTCGTGCGCGAGGCCTTCGCCGATCGACGGCTTGATGACGACGGACGTCTCTTGCCGCGCACCGACCCGCGAGCGCTGATCACCGATCCGCGCGAGGCTCTCGAGCACGCGACACGACTGTGGTCCGCGCTTCAGTTCGACACACTCTGCGTCCACGCCGACACGCCCAACGCGCTGGCGATCGTGCGGGAGCTTCGGCGTTCGATCGGAGGGTGAGTTCTGGCCGCCGCGCAGCGCAAAGCCCCGAGGTAGCAGCCCCGGGGTTGCGCGAGGTGAAGCGGTGTGAAGGTCGCACCGACGCTCAGAGCGCCGCGGGCTTGGGGAAGTCGATTGTCGTCGCCGCCACGTGGTTGAAGTAGTTGGTGTAGATGTTCAGCGCGACGTTCGCGACGGTCTCGGCGATCTCCGCGTCGCTGACGCCCGCGCTGCGCGCCGCGGCGAGATCAGCTTCGGTCGCATGCCCGCGGGTCTCAACCAGCCTGGAGGCGAGCGTCAGAATGGCCGCGACCTTGGGCGAGGGCGCCGAGGCGCGCCGGGCCGAGAGGATGTCAGAGTCGGCGAGCCCGACCATCTTGCCGATGGCGGTGTGGGCGGCGACGCAGTAGTCGCAGGCGTTCTGCTGGCCGACGATCAGGGCGATCTGCTCACGGACGCGGGCATCGAGCGTCCCGCCGGCGAGCGCGCCCGAGAAGGCGAGGTAACCGTCGAGCGCCGCGGGCGACTGGGCCATGGTCGCCATCATGTTGGGCACCATGCCGAACTTCTTCTGAACGCCCGTGAGCAGCTCTTTGGACTTGCCCTGAGCGGAGGCGAGGGCGACGGGGGCGAGACGGGGCATGCGAATCTCCTTCGGAGAGCGCGATCGGAGCTGGGGCCGAGGCGGGTCACACGCCCGCCGACCGCTCCGGATCGATCACGCCCCTTCGGATGCACCTACCTACCAGTAGGTCACCGTCTCTGCGATAGAATTTCATGCCCGACTGGGAAGGCCTGCGCAACCCCTTCTCACCAATGCGCTTGCGCCAACCGCTACTTCGCGCCAATAGACGAGAGCGCCCACTGAATCGCCTGCCGCAGACGCCCCTCGTCGTTCATCGCCGTCGCCGCGATCATGGCGCCCTCGATCATCGCAACGATCGCCCGGGCGACAGCCAAGCTGGCACCGTCAAACTTCAGCTCGCCCGCCCGGCGACCCCGCTCGAGCACGGCCGCGAGCCAGCCCTCGGCATCGTCATAGAAATTGCGGACCTCCACCTGCACCTCGTCGGGCAGCGAGGCGTACTCGCTGGCCAACGGCGCGCACAGACAGGCCCCACCTCGACGCAGACTCGACTCAAAGAGCCCGCAAAAATCAGTCACAACCTCTCGCGCCGATCGCGCGGGTCGATCGGCAGGGTTCAGCGCCGAAAGCGCCGCCACAAACCGTTCGCGATAGCGCTTCATGACCTGCCGACCCAATTCGGCCTTGGTCGGAAAGTGGTAGTGGATGCTCGCGGTGGTGACGCCGACGCGCTCGGAGAGATCGCGGAACGAGAACGCGTTGTACCCGCGCTGCCTCGTCAGCCGCTCGGCAAGGTCCAAGAGCATCGTCCGTGTATCGGTGCCGGCCATGGGCATCTCACTCTATCCATCGGTTAGGGATCGGGACCACGAACCTTTGATCGGGCTGCGACATGTGAAGATTCGCGGAATTCCAACTCCCGGGTGCCCGCCGGGGCTTGTGCGGGCAGGGCAAACAACCTAGGCTGTTCTCTCGGTCCTGATTTCCGCTCAGAGCCGGGACGCGGACCTGTGGTCGGGTCTGCGAGTGACGAGAGAGACTGACCTTGGCCCGCTCTTGGGCGCGGGGTCGATTGAGAGGAGAGAGGTCGATGTCGATCTGTGTGCGTGCTTCGGCCTTTGCGGCCGCGGCATTGGTGATGGGTTCGGCGGGCCTCGCCCACGCGGGCGCGGTCAACGACTGGAACCTGATCGTTCTGAACAACGCGGTCAACTCGAGCCAGGACATCGAGGGGCGCGCGTTCGTCGGCGGCAATTTCACGGGCGGCTCGCCGACGGTGGCGAAGAACCTCACCCCCGCCTCCAACTGGCTGGGCGTCGCCAACCTCGCCGTCGCGGGTAACGTCTCGGTCCAGAACCTGAACATGCAGTCGGGCAACCTGCGCTACGGCGGCACGTTCAGCGGCAACTTCAACGCCAACGGCGGCGGCAACCGAGCGCAGGACAGCACCCTCGGCGCTCAACGCAGCGCGATCGCCAGCGAGCTCACCTCGCTCTCGTCGTTCCTCCGCACACTGACGCCCAATAGCACCGCGACGTTCCCCAGCTCGCAGCCCTCGGCCGTGCGCTACACCGCGTCGGGCTCGGGCGTGGCGGTCTTCAACGTCTCGGCCGCCAATGTGTTCAACAACTCGCTCATCCAGCAGATCGAGCTCAACGCCGGCAGCGCGACCTCGGTCGTGATCAACGTCTCGGGCACGACGGTGAACTTCACCAACGGCAACATGGTCGGCGCGTGGACGAGCGCGTTCGCCCGCAGCAAGGTCATCTGGAACTTCTGGGAAGCGACCAGCATCTTCTTCGATCGCAACTTCAACGGCGCCGTGCTCGCGCCCAACGCGCACCTGCGCAACACGACCGCGATCGACGGCTCGGTCTTTGTCTCAAGCATCCAGCAGGACGGCGAGGTCCACCTGCCGAACTACACCGGCTTTGTGCCCGCGCCGGGCAGCCTCGCGCTGCTGGGCGCGGCGGGCATTCTCGCGGCGCGCCGTCGGCGCTAAGCAGTCAGAGCCCTCTCAGCCATCGCAGCACTCACAAGCCCCTCGCTCACGCGGGGGGCTTGTTTCCTTGCAAGCTGACCTCAGGTTGTCGTCACGTCTCGGCGCGAGAGCCACGCGGCGGCGATGATCCAGAGCCCCAGCGTGACGCCCGCGAGCACGCTGAGATTCCGCCAGGGCCAGTTGCCGCTCATCAGCGCGTCGATCGGGCGGTAGTAGTCGAGGATGCTCAGGAAGCGGAACTGCTTGGTGAACTCGAGCGAGTCATCGAGTGTGTGCAGGAAGTTCACGAGCACGCTGAGCACGGTGATGATGATCGCCGCGAGCACCGCGCGGACGCGCCGGTCCCACACGACCGCCCCCACCATCGCGATCATGCCGATGCAGGTGTAGACCAGCACGAGGTTGGCCAGAACCACAAGCAGATTGACAAAGTCCGGGCGGAGGTTTTCGGCGACGAACCGCGAGCCGACGAATGTGCCGGCGTACATCCCCGCAAAGAGCAGCACCGCGGACATGAACCACGCGAAGGTCTCGCTGAGGAACAGCCGCAGGCGCGAGACGGGCAGAGCGAGCAGCACATCGACGGTGCCGCGCTCGACCTCCGCGGCGAGGATCCGCGTGCAGACGATGATCGAGTGCGCCGCGATGAGCGCAATGATGATCGGGTGCGACCAGGCGATCGCGATGCCCAAGTCCGCGGGCGAGGCGCCCATCGAGTTGTCGATCCCCAGGAGCGAGTTGCGAAGCTCGCGCACGAAGCCCGGCACCCGGTTGCGCCTGAGCATCCGATCCTGGATCCGCGGCATTGCCCACGCCAGCAGGCCCGACACCGATCCCAGCAGCAGCGACAGCGTCACCGTGACCCAGAAAATCTCGCGCAGCGCACGCTGCACAAGCCCCAGGTTGAGAAGGAACGGCAGCGGCGCGGGCGGGAGCTCAGGCGGCGCGCCCGCGCTCGCGGCGGTGTTGTTCGCTTCGCTCACGGCCGGCCTCCGTTCTGCTCAGGCTCGTCGCGGTAGTACTGCATGAACAGGGTCTCGAGGTCGGGCCGGGCGACGCGCACGTCCGCAATCGGATGCGCCGCGAGAAACGACATCAACTCGGAAAGCGCGCCGGAGAACTTGCCGGTCCACTTCTCACGTGTCGCGAAGCTCAGCTTCAGGCCCGCCGGCGCACGAGCAGGATCCGGCGGCTCGACGTCCGCGGGCCAGAGCACCTCGACATCGTGCCCGGCCTGGGCCTTGAGCGTCGCGAGCGTGTCGTCGGCGATGATCCGCCCTTGCCGCACGATCGCGACGCGCTCGCATAGATCCTCGACCTCCGCCAGCGTGTGCGACGAGAAGAACACGGTCGTACCCGCGCGGGCCTCGTCGCGCAGCAGCCGGCGGAGGTGGTCCTGCATCAACGGGTCCAGCGCGGTTGTCGGCTCGTCGAGGATCAGGACGCGGGGTCGGTGGGCCATCGAGAGGATCAGCCCCAGCTTCTGGCGCATGCCGCGGGACATCTTGTGAACGGGGACGGAGAGGTCCAGCTCGAGAACTTCCGCGAGCCACTCGCCCCGGCGGACGAGGTCGCGCCTGCGGATCCGCGAGAAGAGCCGCAGGGCCGAATCGCCCGTGAGCCAGCCCCACAGCCGAAGGTCGCCCGGGATGGCGCCGACCTCGGCCTTCAGGCGCTCGGACTCGCGCCAGCAGTCGAGCCCGAGCACTCGGGCCGACCCGGCGGTCGCGCGGAGGAAGCCCAGCAGGACACGGATGGTCGTGGTCTTTCCCGCGCCGTTGGGACCGAGAAAGCCGTAGAGGCTCCCGGCGGGGATCGCGAGGTTCACGTCCTGGATGCCCCGGCGCGAGCCATAGACGCGGGTGAGCTGACGGATCTCGATGGCGGGCGTCATGCGTGAGGGCTTCGTCCTACGTCGCGTTGCGGATGGTCCGAGAATGTCGGCTGGAGCGTAAGCGGCTCATGAAGAACGGGCCGGACTCGTGGTTTTTCCGGGGCAGGTCTGGACAGAGGTGCGGCCATTTCGTAGAACTTCCTCGGGCCTGCCGTGTTTCCGCGCGGCGGTCTGCTGGCCTCTGGGGAAGCGTATCGGGGAAGGTCGGCGAATCGGATGGGTCTTTGGGTCCGGGGAGAGGAAAGAGTGACGATGCGTTCTGAGAAGCTGCAGACCGCGGCGGTGGCCGCGGCTCTGGCGTTGTCGGCGGGCCTGCTGGCCTCGGCCGCGCAGGGGTCGGTGGTGTACCTCGATCCCAACTTCGGCGTGAACATCAGTGACCCGGAGACCAACATCCGCTACCGGATGTCGGGCACCAACTGGGACCAGATGATCGCGGTTGATTCAAATGTTTCGACGTCGACGATCGCCTCGCAGGCGAACCTGGGCAACAACAGCGCGCTCAACGGCCGGCTGTTCAACTTCGAGATTGCGTACACCGCGGGCTCGGGCTTTGCGTTCCGCATCTTCGACAACGCCCTCTCGAGCACGATCGGCTGGACGGCGCCCGTCTCGGGCGAGAGCCCCACGCGCGCGTTCAACGCGATGAAGATCTACGTGCAGGCCGGGCCGAGCTTCGGCACGGGCGTCACCCAAGCGCAGGCCGAGGCGCTGAACTTCTCGTTCTCGGCCTCGGGCCTGACGAACGTCGGGTCGCTCCGCGACCTGTCGCGCGCATGGAACGGCGCTGACCAGGGCCTGGACCTTCAGTACCTGTACTCGACCGCCGACCTCTCGCAGGTCGATTGGCGTCTAGCGGGCCAGCTCCGCCTGTCGTACACGGGCCCGTCGAACGCGAACATCGACGAGCGCGTGAAGTTCAACATCAAGCTCGGCCAGGGCGTCCCGACGCCGGGCGCGGTCACCGCGCTCGCGCTTGCGGGCCTGGTCGCGACGCGCCGCCGGCGCTGAGCGGGCTTGACAACTCGGTGAACTCCGCGGGCCGGTCCGAAGGGATCGGCCCGCTTTTCGTCCGTGGGCTGTGGACTCTGCGGCACGCGGCCGCGCCCGGTATCTTCCGTCCATGGCAACGTCCCGAGACACGCTCACCGAAAAGCCCGGCCTCCGCGCGTCGGAAGTGGTTGCGCGCTTTGTCGAGCGCAAGGCCGTCGGGCCCGACGCGGCGCAGCGGCTCGAGAATCTGGGTCTGGCCAACTCCGAGGTGCTCCGCAAGCTCCTCAAACGCCATGTCATCCGCAAGGCCCGCGACGGCGGCTACTACCTCGACCGTAAGCACGCCCCCGAGCAGGGCCGGACCGTCCGCGGCACGCGCGGCATCCTCTCCACGCTGCTGGCCGTCGACGCGATCGACCGCGAGTCGGCCGTCGGGCTCGCCGAGGTCGGCATCGGCAACACGGACGCGCTGCGGGGCCTCATGAACTCCAAGGTCGTCCAGCGCACCGCCGACTCGCGCTACTTTGTCGACGAAGACCGCGCCCAGTCGCTGCTCATGCGCCCGTGGTACGCCCTCGGTGCGGGCCTCGTCGTGCTCTCAGGTCTGCTGCTCTGGCTCTCGCTGATGTGAGCATCGGCCTTGGCCCGCCAGAAAGAAAAGCGCCCCCGAGGCGCGCTCGGGGGCGTGAAGTGAATCCTGGTGCTGAGGAGATCAGGCGCCCGCGGGGGCGTTGACCTTCTCGCCCGGGAACTGCTTGATGCCGTCCTGCCGGTTCGTCCGGCCCGTGCCCTTGGCGACCGGCGAGCGCTCGGGGATGACATAGCCGGTGTTGGGCTGAGCGTCGGAGTACTTGATCGCCGCGTCGGCCGCCGCGAGCATCGAGTCGTCGGTATTGACGTAGAGCTCGCGGAAGTTGTTGTGGATCGCGGCCTCGGCGAGGTCAAAGAAGTGCATCGCCGCGGCGCGGTCGCGCTCGAACTCAGCGCCCTCGCCCCCGCGGCGCACGTCCTGATCGAGCTTCGACAGCGTGCACGCCCACGCGTGGAGCCAAACCGCCGTGTCGGCGATCCGCGCCTGGGGCGCCTGGCGCGAGACGATCGCGTCGCGGTAGCGCTTGCTGGCCTGCTTGAACTGGTGCGAGTGCTCGCGGATCATGCCGCACAGACGCTCGCCCTGATCCTTCAGGCTCGGGTGGATCGACCGCAGGTCGGGCGCGTTGCGCCGGACGCCCAGGAACAGCTCGATGCCCAGCGGCACCGCGGCCTTGATGACCGGGCCCTTGAGCCCGTTGGACAGGATGCGGGCGAGGTTGCCGCCGAGGCCCTGATCGGGGTTCCAGCCGACGGCCTCTTGCACGGCGAGCATCTTCTCGGCGAGCTGCTTGCCGCCGTAGGCGAAGATGAACGACTGCATGACCTCGTTCGCGCCTTCGACGATCGTGTTGATGCGCGAATCGCGGAAGACGCGCTCGACCTCGTTCTCGGTCATGTACGACTCGCCGCCCATGATCTGCATGCCGTCGTTGACGGTCTGCCAGCCCATCTCGGAGCAGAAGACCTTGCAGATCGCGGTCTCGAGCATGATGTCCTCGTCATGCCGGTCGAGCATGCCGGTGGTCATGTACAACACCGCGTCCATCGCGTAGACAAGCGCGGCCATGTGGGCGATGCGCTTCTTGACGAGCTCAAAGTCGGCGAGCGGGCGCTGGAACTGGAAGCGGGTGCGGCCCCACTTGGTCGCCTGGTCCATCACGCGCCGGGCGCCGCCGAGCATGCCCGCCGAGAGGGTGCAGCGCCCGTAGTTGAGGCAGGTGAGCGCGACGTTGAGGCCCTTGCCCTCGGTGTGGAGCAGGTGGGCCTTGGGGACGCGGACATTGTGGAAGCGGATGCGCGCCTGCCAGGTGCCGCGGATGCCGCACTTGCTGCGGTTCTTCTGGTAGATCTCGACGCCTTCCATCCACGGATGGCAGACGAGGGCGGAGATCCTGCCCTTGCCGTCGGCGGTCTTCTCGCGGGCCATCACGGTGAACAGGCCCGAGATCGCGCCCGAGGTCGCCCACTTCTTCTCGCCGTTGAGGATGTAGAACTCGCCGTCCTCGGTCTTGGTGAAGTTGGTCTCCTGGCCGCCCGCGTCGCAGCCGACGTTGGGCTCGGAGAGGCAGAATGCGCTGACCCAGTCCTTCGCGAGGTGCGGGAGCCACTTCTTCTTCTGCTCTTCGGTGCCGAAGAGCATGACAGCCTTGCAGCCGATCGACTGGTGCGCGCTCACGAGCACGGCGGTCGAGCCGCAGCTCTGGCCGATGCGCTCGAGCACGCGGTTGTAGCTCGTGATGCCCATGCCGAGGCCGCCGAACTCCTTCGGGATGGTCATGCCCAGCACGCCCAGCGAGAAGAGCTTGTCGATCACCCAGCGCGGGATCTCCTGCTCCTGATCGATCGTCACCGCGGGGTGCTCGTTGCGGAGGTACTCATCGAGGCGCGCGAGGAGCTGATCGCACTCGGCGGTCTCCTTCGACGTCTGCTCGGGGTACGGGAAGACCAGCTCCTCGCGGAGGTTGCCCCAGAAGAGGTTCTTGACGAACCCCATCTTCGTCGGCTCGGGGCCGAGCAGCGCCTCGGCCTCTTCGATCATCTTGCGATCACGCTCGGCAACTTTCAGGTTCTTCAGGTCGGCCATGGGCTTGGGCTCCGGCAGGGTCGGACGTGACGATCCCCCGCCCTGAGTTTACCCGAGCGGGGCCCTCAGCGGTTCGCCCGCCCGACCACGATTGGATGCCCGGGGCCCGACTTTTCGGACCCGCGGGGCGGGAACAGCGCCGACCGATTCAGCCCTTGGTCGCCCGGGCGAAGAACTCGGCGAGCTTCTGGCGAGCGACCTCGGTGTGACGGAGCTGAACCAGATGGGCACGCTCACAGTCCAGCGCCGCGAGGTACCCACGCGAGAGGCCCACGTTCAGCGCGTCGACGCACGCCGAGGCCGCCGCGGTCGCGGGCAGGCTTGCGCGGACGGCTTCGAGCGCCTTGCCGGTCGCGGCGGCCTGGGCGGGCATCTGACCCCACAGGTCCGCGCGCCCACCGTGCTTCGGATAGCCCTCGCTGCGCAGCGCAGCGAGCTGCTCGAGCGCGACCGGGATCAACTGCTCCTGCGTGGGCGCGACGCGGACGAAGAGCCCCAGAGCCACGGCATCGTCGAACATGAAGGGCTTGCCCTCGCAGGTGGCGCGGATGGCCGCGGCCGGGTCGTTGACGCTCGCGGGGAGCAGGTTCGTGCCGCCCCAGCCCGGGCACAGGCCCAGCCCCGTCTCCGGGAGCCCGACCGCGTAAGGCTTGGGCCCGGGCGCGGCGACCATGGCGTCGCAGTGCATCGGAAGCTCAAGCCCGCCGCCCAGCGCGGCGCCGTTGATCGCCGCGACGGTCGGGAAAGGCAGCGTCGCGAGCCTCACGTACACATCCGCGGCAAACTTCAGATACGCATCGAGCTGCGGGTCGGACCAGTCGGTGATCGCCCGCAGATCCGCGCCCGCGACGAACACGCGCGACGAGGCCGAGGCGAGCACCAGGCCCGTCACGCCCGCGGGGATCGACCGCAGCGTCGCGTCCAACCGACGGATGAGTTCGTGATCGAGCACGACCACCGGCCGGCCCGGCTGCTCAAGGCGGAGAATCACCGCGCCGGGCATCGGGCCCGAGGTGACGTGCTCGAGGGTGAACGGGGCCGCGTCGCCGGGATGAGAAGCCGCGTGGGTGGTGCTCATGATGAATCCTTGGCCCGCTCTGGGCCCGCGGACGGACAACTTGTGCGCCTCGCCGCTCGGATTACTTGGTCATCTTGGCGCGGAGCATGGCCTGCGCCTCGTCGGAAGCAATGACCTTCGCCGAGAGCTGCGCGCCCTTGAGGGGCAGGTCGGGGTTGATCGAATCGTCGAGGTGATTCAGGAGGTCTTTGGTCGCGCGGAGCGCGTTGGGCCCGCCCGAGGCCAGGCGCTGGGCGATCGTGTCGGCCGCGGCGTCGAGGTCGGCGAGCCCCGGCACGAGATGATCGACCATCGCGAGGCTGAATGCGCGTTCGCCCGACATGAGCCCGCCCGAGAGGAGAATGCGCCGGGCGTGACCCGCGCCGACCTTTCGAACGAGCCACGGCGCAACAACCGCGGGACAGACGCCGAGGTCCACTTCCGGAAAGCCGAGCTTTGCGTCGGCGTGGGTGAGCGTGAGGTCGCAGACGCACGCGAGGCCGCAGCCCCCGCCGATCGCCGCACCGTTGACCTTCGCGAGCGTGACCATCGGCAACGCGCGGAGCTTGAGCGTCGCCTCGGCAAGGCTCGTCAGCAGCTTCAGGGGCGCGCCGGGGACATCAAGCACGAGCTTGAGATCCATTCCCGCGCAGAAAGCCTTGCCCGCGCCGGTGACGACGAGCACGTGGAGGTCGGTGCGGGCCGCGAGTTCGTCGAGGCGTGCGTGGAGCGCGTCGAGCAGCTCGAGCGAGAGCGCGTTGCGCGCGTCGGGGCGGTTCAAGGTCAGCGTGCCGACGGGGCTCTGGGCGCTGAGGGTGACGAGATCGGATTGCGTGTTGTTCATCGGGAGGATCTCAGAGTTTCAGGGCCGCGAGGCGCTGGACCTGCTCCGGCCCGCCAACGAGTTCGAGGCTGGTGCGCAGCGCGCGTTCGAGGGTTTCGTCGCGGTCGCTGCCGTCGATAGTGTTGAGCCAGCGCTTGGTGTACGCGAAGGCGCCCGGGGGTTTCTGCGCGAGTTCCTGGGCAAGGGCGATCGCGCGGGGTTCGCATTCCTCGCGCGTCACCACGCATTCGTGCGCGAGGCCGATCTGCGCCGCGCGCGTGCCCGAGATCAGCGCAGGCTCGAGCAGCCGCGCGCGCGCGGGGCCGGGGTCGGTCATGAGCGAGAGCGTCGGCGCGCTGACGGCGGGCGAGATGCCGATGGAGACTACCGGATATCCGAGCTTGGCCTCGGCGTGGGTGACGACGGCGTCGGCGGCACCGAGCAGCGCACACCCGCCCGCGACGGCGGCGCCGTGCGCGCTCACCACCACCGGGCGCGGGTCGCGCCGGAGCGCGCGGATCACGCCCGACAAGCCGGTCAGCAGCTCGGGCAGCACCGCGTCGTCGTCGCGGCACATTGCCAAGTCAAAGCCCGCGCAGAAGATCGGCCCCACGCCAGAAAGGACGATCGCCCGCGCGCTCGCGCAGGTGTTCAGCGTGCTCAGCAGGTCCCGCAGCATCCGCGGCGTGAGCGCATTGCGTTTGCTCTCACGGTCAAACCGCAGCACCGCGAGGCTGCCGACGGGTTCAAAGGCGATCACGACGACGCCCCCGCTCGCGCCCGCGCGACCATCTCGCTGGCAAACGCCGACGCCTCGGCAAGCCGCGCAAGGTCCACGCCCGTGCGGTATCCCGCGGCATGAACGGTTCGCACGAGCACGTCGGTCGCGATGTTGCCCGGAGCGCGCTTGCCCGGCGTGCTCGCATATGGGCATCCGCCCAGCCCGGCCGCGGAGCCGTCAAAACTTCTGCACCCGAGCCTCAGCAGTTCGCGCACGCACTCGGCCGCGCGCCCGAAGGTGTCGTGCAGGTGCCAGATCACGGGCGCGCCGATCGCGCGCGTGACCGCCTCGTGCGCCGCGGTGACCGACTCGGGCGTGCCCGCGCCGATCGTGTCGCCCAGGTCGATCGCGTCGCCCTGCGAAAGGTCGGCTCCTAGCTCGAGCCCCGCATCTCCGAGCATCCGCGCGACCTGCGCCACGCGCTCGGGCGCAATCGGCCCCTCGAACGGGCACGCAATCGCGCACGAGATGTACGCCCGAACGCGGAGCGAATGCTCCGCCGCTCGCTCGATCAGGGGCTTGAAGCGTTCGATCGATTCAGCGATCGAGCAGTTGATGTTCTTCCTGCAGAACGTCTCGCTGGCCGCGGTGAACAGCGCGATCGTGTCAAGTGAGCCGCCCCCGCGGTGCTGCCCGCGGCCGCCCAGACCGCGATTGGCGAGCAAGCTCTCGACCGCGTGCATCCCCCTTTCGTTGGGCACCAGCGCGATCAGCTCTGCGCTTGGAAAGGGCTGGCTATCCCACACGCCCTCGACCACGTCGGCGGCGTCCGCAAGCTGCGGCACCCACCTGGGGCTCACAAAGCTGGTGAGCTCGATCCCGTCCACGCCGCTGGCGGCCAGAAGCCGGATCAGCCGCAGCTTGTCGGCCGTAGGGATCGCCCCGGGCTCGTTCTGGAGCCCGTCGCGGGGCGAAACGTCGGTGATGAACACCCGGTCGGCCATGTGAGGGCAATATAGGAAGGAAAGCCCGCCGCAGAACGAGACCCGCGGGCGTCCGGGGGTGGATCAGGCCCGAGCCCGGCCATTCAATCCTCCATGACCACGACCGCGCTCAACACCGCCACGACGGAGTTCGAGAAGAAAGACCGCTGCGGCGATCTCCCCCACCGCCCCCGCGTGCTGCTGGGCAAGATGGGGCTCGACGGGCACGACCGCGGCGTCAAGGTCATCGCACGCGCACTTCGTGACTCGGGCGTCCACGTCATCTACTCGGGCCTCTGGCAGACGCCCCGGAGTCTGGCGATCTCCGCCCGCGACGAGGACTGCGACTGCATCGCCGCGTCGATGATGAGCAACTCGCACCTCGTGCTGGGCCCCAAGCTGGTCGGCGCGCTGCGTGATCTGGGCCGCGCTGACCTTCCCGTCTACATGGGCGGCATCATCCCGCAGGAAGACATCCCGACGCTGATCTCGGGCGGCATCAAGGCCTGCTTCACGACGGGCGTGGGCCTGCTCGACATCGTCGAGGCGGTACGCAAGGCCACGATGCCCAGCGTGCCGGTGGTGCCATCCGGCCATGCAACCGCGCAGCTCGCGCGGGACATTTCCATCGTGCACGCGACGGGTCAGGTCCGCTCGGGCGCGCGCCGCCGTCGGCCCGCGCGCGTGATCGGCATCACGGGCTCGCCCGGCGCGGGCAAGAGCACGCTCGCGGCGCAGGTCACGGCCGAGTTCACCCGCCGCGTCAAGGCCGGCACGCTCCCGCCCGGACGCTGCGCCGTCATCGCCTTTGACCCCGAGAGCCCCATCACCTCGGGCGCGCTGCTGGGCGATCGTCTGCGAGTGGATTTCAACTCGATTGACGAGGCGATCTACTACCGATCGCTGGCGATCTCGGGCGAGGACTATCGCGCCCTGCCCGAAATCCTCGATCTCATCGGCGGCGCCTATGGCCCCGGCCCCGAGTGCTTCGACACCGTCTTTGTCGAGACCGTCGGCGCGGGCCAGAACGAGACCAAGGTGCGCAAGTTCGTTGACCGAACCGCGGTCGTCCTCACGCCCGGCATGGGAGACGCCGTGCAGATGGACAAGGCGGGCATCCTCGAGATCGCCGACGTCTTTGTCTGCAACAAGGCCGACCACCCGGGCGAGCACGAGCTGGTGCGCGACCTGCGTGATGTCGCGGGCCGTCGGCCCATTATCGAGACCATCGCGACCAAGGGCCAAGGCATCGCCGAACTGCTCGACACCCTGATGGGCTGAGCGGCTTTCCGTTACCATGAACGCCCGCACGGAGACACGGATGTCGGAAGATTCGTCGGCCAGCCCCAGCATCGTTGAAGAACCCTCGAGCCCCGCGGGCACGACGGGCTTGGGCCCATCGGCGCCGGTCGTCGTCCAGGCCCGCGCGGACGAGCCGCTGCCCGAGCTCACGCCCCGCCTCTTGGGCGCGGTCGAGGCGGTGCTGATGGCGACCGACCGCCCGCTGCCCGCGCGCAAGCTCGCGGAAGCGATCGGGCTTGTGGCGCCCGAGGCGCCGAACACCGACAGCTCGCCCGAGAGCCCGAGCGTCGAAGCCCCAGCGGAAGCTCCCGAGGGCGCCGCCGAGGCGAGCCCCGCGCCCAAGCCCCGCAAGCGCGGCAAGCGGGCCCTCGAGCGCGAAGCCAGCGAAGGTGCCCGCGCCGAGGCGCTGGTCGAGCGGCTCGTCGGCGAGCTCAACGACCAGTACCAGCGCTCGGCCCGCAGCTTCCGCATCGAGTCCATCGCGGGCGGCTTCCGCGTCATGACGCTGCCCGAGCACGCCTGGGCGATCGAATCCTTCCGTGCCCAGCGCGCCAGCGGCAAGCTTTCGCGCGCGGGCATCGAAACCCTCGCGATCATCGCATACAAGCAGCCGATCACCCGCGCCGAGCTCGAAGCTATCCGCGGCGTCGCCTGCGGCGAGGTGCTCAAGTCGCTCATCGACCGCCGAATGATCACGATCAAGGGACGCGCCGAAGAACTCGGCCGCCCCATTCTCTACGGTACGACCAAGGCCTTCCTCGACGCGTTCGGCCTCGCCTCGCTCAAGGATCTTCCCACGCTGCAGGAGCTCAAGCTGTCATGACCACGAGCCACGGACGGTTCACCCGCGTCTTTCTTCCCTCGCTGCTCGCACTCTCGGCGCTTAGCCTCGGGGCCTGCGAGACGACGAGCATCTCAGGCATGGTCGTCGCCGGTCCCAGCAGCCGCGCGGTCATGGTCGACGCCAAGGACGCCCGCCTCACAGGGCCCGGCATCGAGGGCGCGGAGCTTGAGTTCCGCGTGGTGCCCGAGCTCGCGCGCTCCAGCGGCAACACGCCCCTGCCTACCGGGCAATCGGTGCTGATCTCCTCGACCAAGGCCGATTCATCGGGGCGCTGGACCTTCACGCCCCCCGACCCGCGCATCTTGGGCCGGCCGGTCACGATCGTCGCCAAGAAGGACGGCTACATCCCCGCCCGCTCGGCGGTGCTGATGGGCGGGACCGACAAGCGCGTGCTCGTGGTGCTCAAGTCGATCGCTGAAGCCGACCCCGAAACCACAACCTCGGCGCCGGCGCCCAGCAACCCGAGCGGCTCGGCGGGCGAATCGAAGCCTTAAGGGCGGGCCGAGCCGGACGCCCGAGCTTGAGCCGCCGATGCCCGCAGCGCCCGCACGCCAACCCCGCACGCCCGAGCCCCGGTCCCCGGAGCAGGATGCACCCGCGTTCGCGCCCGCGCCCCTGCCGCGGACGTTTGATCCGATCGCCGGCGCACCCGAACCCGCACGTCGGCACCATTTTCACTGGGGAGGCGCGGTCTACGCGGTGACGACGCTGATGCTCGCGGTCGGCGCGATCAACAGCCAGAACAACCTGCTGTTCTGGGCCTTTGGGCTCGCGGTCAGCGCGATCATCGTCTCGGGCGTGCTTGGAGGTTGGGGGCTGATGGGCTTGGGCGTCGGCCGAGTCATGCCCGGCACGCTGCGTGTCGCCGAGACGGGCGAAGCGGTGTACGTCGTCACGAACCGCAACCGGCTCTTTCCCGCGTGCGCGATCACACTGACCGAGGACGCACCCGCTCGCGTGTCTGCGGGCGCGGGCCGCGCATCCAGCCCGGTCGCATTCATCGGGTTTCTGGGGCCCAGGCGAACGGTCGAGATTCGGGTGCCGATCGCGGGGCTTTCGCGCGGGCCGATCGAGTGGCTCGCAGTGCGCGCAACGAGCACGTTCCCCTTGGGCATGGCGCTCAAGAGCGTGACGAGCAAGCTCCCCGCGCGGACGCTCGTCACGCCGCGGGTCGCGCCTGTGCGCGCTGAGGCTTTGCGGAGGCTTCGCTCGCGCGGGCACGATTCACAGACGCCGGGCCGGCGCGGGCTGAATGGGGACGAGTTCTGGGGCCTTCGCGAGCACGCCGACGGCGACGACCGACGCTTGATCGCCTGGAAGCCCAGCGCCCGCTCGACGGAACTTCTCGTGCGGATCACGCGGCCTCGGACAGCGCGCCGGGTCTGGCTGCGTGTGCTGCCGCGGGAGGGTGACGATCGTGAGCGCGCGCTGAGCGTCGCTGCGTCGATCGCGCGCGCGGCCGATCGCGCGGGCATCGAGGTCGGCCTGATCGACGGCGGGCGGGCCCTCGCGCCCAGCGCTGGCGCCCGGCATCTCGCGCGCCTGGAAGCGATCCTTGCCGACGAGCGAGAATCGGGCGATGTCCGCGCCGCGGGACGGGGACCTGCCAACGACGCGACCATCGATCTGGGTTCGGCCGCTGGCTCGCAGGCCTCGATCACACTCGCCCTCACCGACACTGCGCTGCGGGAATGGACCCTCGCGGGCGAGGGCTGGCCTGACGTGTCGCTCGCAGCGCCGGAGGACCGGGCATGACGCGCATCCCCGGCTCCATCCGCCCGCGTGTGAGCGTGCTCGTCCTGGCGACCTCGCTGTTGATGGTGCTGGCCTACGGCATCGCCGAGGGCAACGTCGCGATGGGCGCGTTCTTGGCGGCGTCGGTCGTCGTCGCGTTTGCCCTGTCCGGCGGCGCGCGCCCGCGCCCTTGGCCCAAGCTCTACATCCACCTCCTCATCGCGGGCATCGTGCTGCGCTCGGTGCTCGATGTCGTCGGCTCGCGCATCGATGTCACGGCATTCTGCGAGTTCATCGGGCTCGTGCTCGCCGTGAAGATGGCCGACCGACGGCGCGCGCGCGACCAAGGGCAGATCCTCACGCTCGCGGCCTTCCTGGGCGTGGGCGCGATCCTCACCAGCAACGACCTGGGCGTCGGCGTCTGCCTGCTGCTGGGCGTGCCGATGCTGGTTCTTTCCACCATGCTCCTTCAGCTCGATGGAGGCTTTGAGCGCGCGGGCCGCGCCGCCCTCGGCGCACAGCACGTCTCGTCAGCCGCCCCCATCACCGCCCCAACCTTTCCCGCGGACGCCCGCGCGCGAGCGACCGTCTCTCGCGATGCTCGAGGCGTCGCGCTGCTCGCCGGGCTCTCCACGGGGCTGATCCTGCTGGGCTCGGCGATCGTCTTCGTGCTGATGCCCCGCGGCCTGGGCGCGTCGCTCGCCGGAAACTTCGGCCAGGTCGCGACAGGCTCGGTCACGGGCTTCCGCAACGACATCCAGCTCGGGCGCGCCGGGCTCATCAGTGAGTCGCAGACGACGGTCGCCGAAGTTCAGATCCTCCGCGACGATCGGCGCTCGCGCAGGCAGCTCGAGAGCGGCCAGCGCGTCTACTACTTCCGAGGCGCGGTGCTCGATGAGTACGACGCCGGGTGGTGGCGCGCCGGCGAACCCTCGGGCGAGCGCGAGCGGCCCGTCCGCGATGCCGCACCCGCACGCGCGCCCGTCATGATCCGCACACTCGGCCCCGAAGGGCGCGAGGCGCTGCCCTGGCTCCGGGGAAATGTCGTCGCACGCGTCACGCTCCGCGGCGCCGACCGTGAGGAAGCACCCATCTTCTCACCCGGCCGGCCCACAATGGTGCGGTTTGAGGAGCGCTGCCAGGTCACCTTCTGGCCGGCGACCGGCGCGATCACTCGCACAGGCCGCCCTGGGCGCGTCGAGTATCAGGTCTCCAGCACCATCGACGGCGACGCGCCCACGCCCGACCGCCGGACGCGCGAGGTGAGCTTCCCCTCCGATGTGGTCCGCGACTTTGCGAGGCGCGTGCTTGTTTCGGCGGGTGTCGAGCCCGACCCGACCCTGCGCGCGCCGAGCCAGGACATGCTCGCCGCCGCGACACTCGAGGCGCACCTGCGCGACCGATTCAGCTACTCGCTCAACATCCTCGCGCCCCCCGCCGGCGCGGACCCGATCGAATGGTTCCTGCTCCAGGGCCGGTCAGGTCACTGCGAGTACTTCGCATCGGCCCTCGCGGCGCTGTGCCGGAGCGTGGGCGTCTCCGCGAGGGTCGTGACGGGCTATTTGGTTTCTGAGTTTGATCCGGGCAGCGAGCGCTATGTCGTGCGGCAAGCCGACGCGCACGCGTGGACCGAGGTCGAGCAGTCGCCGGGCCTCTGGCGCACACTGGATGCGACGCCCCCGTCTGAGCTCGCGCGGCTCGCCTCCGAGGACACGTCCGCTGGCGCGCGCTTCGAGCGGCTCATCGACCGTCTCCGAGACTCGTGGGTGAGCACGATCGTCGTCTTCGATGAGCAGGCGCGCAACCGCCTGCTGAGGCCCCCGGCGACGGGCGTGCGCGCGATCGACAGGCGCCTGGCCTCCGTGAGTGATGTGCTGCGATTCCGCAATCCGACGCAGAGCATCCGCGCGATCGGCACCTGGCTGACCTGGGCGGCAGGATCGCTCATCGCGCTCGGTGCGGTGTACGCGCTCTGGGGGTTGCTCAGGTCAAGGCTCCGTCCGCTGCTTTCGGCGCTCGGACGCCGGGTGCGGGGCTGGCTCGCGCGCTCGGCGCTCGGGCGCTGGATTCTCTCGCTCACCTCCGGACCGCTTGCGCCGGGTGCGCCGAGCGAGGCCGCGGGGTGGTACGCGCGGGCGCTCGCCGAGACCGAGCGTGCGGGCTTCGCGAAGCCGGCATGGCAAGGGCCGTTGGACTTTGCGCGCGATGTCGGCAGCCGCAGGCCGGCGGTCGGGGGCGCGCTGGAGTCGGTCGTCGCGCTGGTCTACCGCGCGCGCTGGTCGAAGGCTTCGCTCGATACCGACGATGCTCGCCGCGCCCGCGAGGCGCTTGCGGAGCTCTCACGTGCCGCACGCGCGTCCGAGAACCGCTGAATCGACCGGCCCCTGCCGCACACGCGCCCACGGCGAGCGGCTTCAGGGCTCTGACGGGTTGAACCCGTGGCCCGCGGGATCCGATCTTCTGTGCGGGCGAGAAGTCTGTGCCGCGCGTCGCGCGGGCGCCCGTGCATCCGAGCCATCATCGAACGCCGAGCGCCTGCAAGCGCCCGGCCCGAAAGGGAGTTCTCCGTGCCCGCGAACCGCAGCCGCACCGAGCGTTGGCGTGAGTGTCTCGAGCAGATCCAGTCCCGCGGCGGCGGGATCGAGATCGCCGTCGCCCACCCCGACGGCGACGACGCGAAGTCCGGTGCATCGCCCGCCGACCTGCTTTGGCGCGTGCGACTCTTCCGCGTTACCGATGACGAGCTTCTTGTCGAATGTCCGGGCACGCTCGGGCAGAGCATGGAGCTCGAGCCCAACACGCCCCTCAACGTGGTGATGGCCATCGGGCAGAACCGCTGGACGTTCCGCTCGGTGGTTCTGGGTGCGACCGAGGTGCCCGGACCCGTCGGCCGGCCCATGACCGCGCTGCGGCTGGCCTCGCCCGACCACGTCGACCGCATCCAGCGCCGAAGCTTCTACCGCGCCGAGATCGGCCCCGTCACACTGCCCAAGGTGGAGTGCTGGAGCCTGCTCAGCCCCGCTTCGGTCGTCGCGGCCGAGGTCGCCAATCGCGTTCGCATCCAAGACCTCATCGAATCCAACATCTCAGGCGGCGTCTCGACCCCCCCGGTCAACGATCAGGACCCGGCCGTCATGCCCGAGGTCGGGCCGAGCTTCAACGCGCGGCTGGTCAATATCGGCGGCGGCGGCGTGGGCCTGATGATCGACAAGGCCGACGCACGCGCGCTCGACCGCTGCCGAATGTTCTGGCTCCGCTTTGACCTCACCCCCTCGATCCCCGCGCCGCTGGCCGTCAGCGCCAAGCTCGTGCACACGCACATGGACTCGGAGCAGAACGTCTACGCGGGCCTCGCGTTTGACTTCACGTTCCATCAGGCGCACCGCGAGTTCGTCGTCGATCAAATCTGCCGCTACGTCGCGCACGTGCAGCAGCAGGCCCGGATCGCGCTCAAGAAATCCGCGGCCTGAGCTCCGAAGCGGCGGTATGCTCGCGGCGTGAGCACGCCCGATCAGTTCGACATCCTGCCCGCCCCCGCCCACGTTGCCGACGAGGCCGCGAAGCTGGTGCGAGAAATCGCCGACCACGCGCAGCGCCAGCGAGGCTCGTTCACGCTCATCCTCGCCGGTGGCAGCACGCCCAAAGCGCTCTACGAGCGGCTGGCCTCGGAGCCTGGCCCCATCGATTGGTCGCGCATCACGATTCTTCAAGGCGATGAACGCTGCGTGGGCCCGGAGCACGCAGACTCCAACTACCGCATGGCCCGTGCCGCGCTGCTCGACCGCGTGCCGATCGATCCCGCGCGCGTTCACCGCATCCGCGGCGAACTGGGCCCGACCGCCGCGGCTGGGGCGTACGACGGCATCCTCCGTGCCACGGGCCCGGCGGACCTTGCGCTCCTGGGCATGGGCGTCGATGGCCACACCGCCTCCCTCTTCCCGGGGCACGACTTCGCGCGCGATGCGGGCAAGCTCGCGGTGCCCGCCGCGGCGCCCGCGGGCTTCGCGATCGCTGAGCGCGTCAGCCTCACGCTCGAGGCGCTCAACCGCTCCGCGCTGATCCTCGCGCTGATCACGGGCGCCGACAAGGCTGCTGCCCTCGCGCGCGTTCGGCGCGAACGCCTCTCCCCCGCAGGCAACGACGCGCTGCCCATCTCGCGCGTGCGCCCGGGCGTGCGGTTCCTTCTGGACGTCGCGGCGGCTGGGACTGCGGCGGGGACCGTGGCCAGCAACTGAGAGGCGGGTCTGACGTGTCGGGAAAGGGGCAGGGGGCGTAGACTGGCCCAAGTCCGTTCTTGTGCCGACCCGACTCCGGAGACTCTGACATGTCCAGCGCCGCGACGACGCCCGTGATCCTGTCCGCCAAACGCACGCCGATCGGCAAGTTCTTCGGCGGGCTGTCGAAGGTGCCCGCGCCGCAACTGGGCGCGTACGCGATCAAGGCCGCGCTCGAGGCCGCGCCGGGCGCCTCGGCCCACGTCGATGAGTGCATCATGGGCTGCGTCCTTCAGGCGGGCCTGGGCCAGAACCCCGCGCGCCAGGCGGGCCTCAAGGCCGGGCTGCCCGAGACGCTCAGCGCCAAGACGATCAACAAGGTCTGCGGCTCGGGGCTCGAGGCGGTCATGCTCGCGGCCCAGTCGATCAAGGCCGGCGACAACCACCTCGTCGTTGCGGGCGGCCTTGAGAACATGACCGCGGCGCCTCACTTCTCGCGCGTGCGCGAAGGCGTGAAGTACGGCCCGGCAACGCTCGACGACCACATGGCCTTTGACGGCCTGCGCTGCGCGTTCGAGTGCTGGGCGATGGGCAACGCCGCGGACCACATCGCGCGGGCGCATGAGATCAGCCGCGCCGAGCAGGACCGCTTTGCCGCGCAGAGCCATCAGCGCGCCGCCGAAGCGACCAAGCAGGGCTGGTTCAAGAACGAGATCGTCGCGCTCACGGGCGAGCAGTGCCTCGACAAGAAGTCGCCCGGCGTTTCCGCCGACGAGGGCATCCGCGCCGACTCGACCGCCGACGGGCTGGGCAAGCTCCGCGGGGCGTTTGACAAGGACGGCACGGTGACGGCGGGCAACGCGAGCCAGATCTCCGACGGCGGCGCCGCGCTCGTCGTTTCGAGCCTCGCCAAGGCCGAGGCGCTGGGCATCAAGCCCGTCGCAAAGATCGTCGCGTACCACACCAGCGGTATCGCGCCCAAGGACATCTTCGCCGCGCCCATCGAAGGCGTGCGGGGCGTCCTCAAGAAGGCGAACCTTGCCGTCAAGGACATCGACCTCTTCGAGATCAACGAGGCCTTCGCCGCGCAGGTGCTGTGCAACATCAAGGCCCTGGGCATCGACGAAAAGCGCCTCAACATCTGCGGCGGTGGCATCGCCCTCGGCCACCCCATCGGCGCCTCGGGCGCCCGCGTCCTCACCACCCTGATCCACCAGCTCCACCGCACCGGCGGCAAGCGCGGCGTGGCCGCCCATTGCCTGGGCGGAGGCAACTCCGTCGCCGTCGTGATCGAAGTCTGAAACTCACGTGAGCGCCAAGCCATGAGCGAACTCGCCCACAGTCAGCCGACCAACGAGCACCTCTGGCTCAAGCGGTTCGTGGGCCAGTGGGAGGTCGAATCGGAGTGCTCGATGGGCCCGGACCAACCGCCCATGAAGGGCCGGGGCGTCGAGCAGGTCCGCATGCTCGGCGATCTCTGGCTCATCGCCGAAAGCAGCTTCTCGATGCCCGGCGCAGGTGAGGGCTCGGCCGTGCTCACGCTCGGGTTCGATCCGCTCCGCAGGAAATTCCTTGGCACGTGGGTCGGCTCGATGATGACCCACCTGTTCGTCTATGAAGGCGAACTCGACGAGGCGACGGGCACGCTGCCTCTGAGCTGCACCGGGCCCGACTTTGCCGACCCCACCAAGCTCGCGCCGTATCTGGACGTCTATCGCCTCGCGCCGACCGGCGAGCGGAGCCTCGTGTCGCACATGCGCGGGCCCGACGGGCACTGGGTGCCGTTCATGACCAGCTCGTACCGACGACTCGGCTGAAGCATTGACCCAGCATAAATACCTGGCTCGCACAGCCTTCGGGTAGTTTTCCACCGCGATATCCACCGCGAACTAGTGGTTTTGCTGGTCTCATTCGCGATTCCGGGAGAGCTGGGCTAAACTTGCGGTGATTCGAAGGACGGCCGCGCAGTTCAGCGCGGGCTTTGGGTCGGCCGACGCTTTCTCTTGCCCGAGTTCAAGCAGCGGTTCAGGGATCTGTTTCAAGGGCAAGAGGTTCGAGTGATGAAGCTCTATGTCGGTAACCTGTCGTTCAAGACGACGGAAGCTGAACTCCGCGCTCTGTTCGAGGAGTTCGGTGAGGTGACCTCGGCGTCGCTGGTGATGGACCGCGAGACGGGCCGTCCCCGTGGCTTCGGGTTCGTCGAGATGAGCAACGCCGAGCAGGCTCAGGCCGCGATCGGCGCGCTCCACGGCAAGAACGTCGGCGGCCGCGACCTCACGGTCAACGAGGCTCGCCCGCGTGAGGGCGGCGGCGGTGGTGGTGGTCGCGGTGGCTTCGGCGGCGGCGGTGGTCGCGGCGGCTTCGGCGGCGGCGGCGGTGGTGGTCGCGGCGGCTTCGGCGGCGGCGGCGGCGGTGGTCGCGGCGGCTTCGGCGGCGGCGGCGGTGGCCGCGGTGGCGACCGCTCCGGCGGACGCGACTGGTAAGTCACCACGGTCCTTCAAATCCGCTGATCCCGCCACCCCGGCGACGACCTGCGAGTCTGATCGGCCTGCCTGACCAGAACCTGCCAGTCGACGACTGTCAGGTCAGCCTGTCAGAACAATCAAGAACCGGGACCGTTGGGT
>JANRKN010000101.1:0-2316 GCA_033763435.1 Planctomycetota bacterium | reverse complement strand
GGCCCGACGTGAAGACCGCACGCTCAATCATCAGCGCAGCTGAGACAACCTCGCGCCACCCGTCGAGGTCAGGCATCCCCTCGCGGCACAGACGGTCAAGCTCGGCGAGCTCGGGCTCGGACCAGCGGCTTTCGAGCAACTGCATCTGGATCTCGCGGCGGGGGATCATCCAGCACTCAGCCGCGACCAGCGCGTCGAGCACGGAGGTCACGTTCGTCGCGGGCCGATGAAGGCGGTCAAGCGTGCGGAACGAACGCAACGCCAACGCTCGATCGCGATCGATGCCCGCGAGCACAAGTCGGGCCTCGGCAAACTCGACGAGCGCTGTGAGCCGGAAATCCGGATCGACGGCCAGAATGCGCAGGTTGCCCCTCTTGGCGTCGGCGGCGGGGGGAGGGATCAACGGTGCGGGCCCGTCGGCCAAGCGATCAAGCTCGGCCAGGAGCCCGATGACCTCGTCGCTGTGAAGTTGTTCGCGGGCGCTCGGCACGACCGACGGCTCAGCGCAGGCGAGCGAGCGGAGCGCACCGATGCCTTCGGTCGTCGAGTACTCTTGGGTGACCGGGTCGTACTTGGTTGTGCTGGCGATCAGCTCTGTCGCCCAGGCTGAGGCACCCACCCACGCCGGCCAGACGCTCGGGTCGCGCGGCTGGGGGAACAGCGTCGTGCTTGTGCGAAACCGCTCGACGGCGGCGCGCAGCTCAGACTCGGGCGTGTACGCCGGCGCGGGCATCCAGGGCCGGTACCACCACAGCGCGGCCGAGATGCCGGCGACGGCGACGAGCGCGCCCAGACTGATCGAGCCCCACTTGAGAATCCGGCGAAGGTTCATCGTGCCCTCCCGATCGCCGCGTGAACGCGCGGCGTAGACGGTCGTCGCCCTCCGAGCCCCCCGGAAACCACCGACCGAAGCGCGGGCAAACTATACCAAGCGCCCGAACCACACCCGAACGTCTGATTCGAGAATCTGGTACTATAAAGAGGATGGGTTCAGCGACCGGCGCGCGAGCGAGGCCGGGAGGAGGCGGTGATGCGGGCGGACATTCGGTACAACAACATCATTGATTCCGACCAGGCCCGGCAGGCGCAGGCCGCGGCGGACGAGGGCGCGTCGCTGCATCACGACCTGATCGACCCTCGCAAGTTCTACATCACGCAGCACTACACCAAGTACACGCGCGAGAACCACGACGTGTGGCGCGAGCTGTTCACCCGACGCTGGGGCGTGCTCGAGCAGCAGGTCAGCCGCACGTTCATCGAGGGGCTGAAGATTCTCCGTCTGTCGGGCGATCGCATCCCGCTGCTGTGCGACACGACGCTCGAGCGAGACTGCGAAGTCGCCGGCGGCGTGGTCCTGAAGAAGGGCACGCGGCTGGAGGGCATCAACAAGTATCTGGGCGAGGTGTCCGACTGGGCGAGCTACGGCGTGCCCGGCTACTTGCCCGCCAAGAGCTTCTTTGGCTGCCTGGCGCACCGCCAGTTCCCCACCACTGTGCTCATCCGCCCGCGCGAGGTGATGGACTATCTGCCCGAGCCGGACATCTTCCACGATGTGTTCGGGCACGTGCCGCTGCACGCAAGCCGCGTGTTCGCCGACTTCCTGCAGACCTACGGCAAGGCGGCGCTGATGTGCGAGGACCCCGCCCACATCGAGCGCCTGGGCCGGCTGTTCTGGTTCACCGTCGAATTCGGGCTCATCAAGGAAGATGGGCGCGTGAAGGTCTACGGCTCGGGGCTGGTTTCGAGCCACGGCGAGAGCGCGTACTCGCTCACGGGCGCCTGGGAGAAGAAGCCCGACGGGCCCGACTCGGCTAAGCCGTGCACGCAGCGCCCGGTGCCCGAGTGGAGGCCGTTTGACCTCGAGCGCGTCTGCTCGACGCCCTTCGAGATTGATCACTACCAGCCGATCTACTACGTGCTGGAGAGTTTCGAGCAACTGCGCGACGCGATGAATGAGTACGCCGAGGAAGTGATCGGCAAGGCGGGGCTTGCGATGGCCTCGCGGCACTAGCCGACGGCACGGCTGCTCGTGTGGGAGGACGGAATGAACGCTACGACGACAACGGACGCTGTGAGTCCGCCGGCTGGGTTCTGCATCCGCTGCGGGTATGACCTGCTGGGCCTGCCCAGTGAACGTGTGTGCCCCGAGTGCGGCACGCCGATCGCCCTCTCTCGCGCGGGCGGCATGCTTGTAAACTCCGCGCCGGAGTATCTCAAGCGGCTCAGCGACGGGCTCACGACCATCATCGTCAGCGCCCTGGCGGGGGTGATGCTGATCCTGATCGGCCTCGCGCTCGGATTTCTCATCGGTGATGA
>JANRKN010000100.1:0-1952 GCA_033763435.1 Planctomycetota bacterium | reverse complement strand
CCTGCGGCTCGTCGTCGCGCAGACGATCGAGCAGCGCCGGCTGCAAGCGTTCACCTGTCGTCAACTCCGCCACGCGTCAGACCCTCCGCGATCCCGATCTCTTCGCACGTCTTTCGAGCCCCACTCAGGCCCCACTCAGGCCCACTCAGGCGTTAAACGCCACGCTCCGCGTCTCGAGCAGCCCGAACTCGCCCGCGTCGGTCGCGAAGAGGCGCTGGCCCAGGCCCGCGTACTCCTCGCCGTTGCCCAGGCGCTCGAACTCGGTGCTGCGCGAGAGCTTCATCGCGTCCGTGCCGCGGGCATCGGTGCCCGGATAGCGCACGGGCAGCAGCGCGAGCTGCGCGCCGCCCGCAGTGAGCGTGAGCGTCGCGGGGAGCCAGATCACATCGCGCAGGTCGGTGGGGCGTTCGATAAGGATCGAGCGCACGCGGTGCATGGGCACCCAGTAGTACTTCCCGTCGATCAACGCCTCGAGCACCGGGCCCAGGCGCGAGTCGGCATCCGCGAGCCATTCAAACGTCGTCGCGGTCTCGGGCTCGACGCCCTCGTCGTTGGGCGCGCCCGCGACGGTGCGGATCGTGCCACCGACCGCTGGCGCAAGCTCGAGCGCCTTGACGCGGAGCTCCGCCCCGGCCGCGTGCTGGCCCTGGCCCGTGAGCTGGTTGGCGTGCACGAGCAGGCCGACCCATTCCTCGGGCTCGCCCAGCACCAGAGGCAGGCGCTTGCCCGCGAACACCTCGGCCCGGAACTTCTCACACTCGATCGCCCCCCGGCAGACCTGCGCCATCAGCAGGTTCTCCGCGTCCATCTGCGCCGCGACCGCCATCTGCGTCGCCGCTCGCTCCCACTGCCCCATCACCGCGAGCAACTGGAACAGAAACACGCGCAGATACGCGTTCTCAGGCTTCTGCTTGATCTCGTTCTGCAGCGTCGTGAGCGCCTCGGCCAGCTTGCCCGCCTTCACGAGGTCCGCCGCCGCGCTCTTGGGAGGGGGCGCCTTGGGCTTGGCCGGTGCCTGCGCACCCACAGGCCCCGCGCGCAGGTTGAGCCCAAAGCCCGGGACCGTCGGCGGCACACCGCCCGGCCCGACCCTCGGAACACCACTCCCACCACCGCCGCCCCCGCCGGGCGTTCCGCCGCTGTCTCGAAGTACCGTTCCGCGCATCGCACGCCTCCCGACTCGTCAGCCCGCCGGCGTCCGACGATCCGGAGCCCGGGGATCGGTATTGTCGCAGAAATCCGCCCCCGTGTGGGCCCCCAAGGCGCCCCGAAGCACTGATTTTTTGGCCCCCGAACATAGCGAGGCGACGTCAGCTGTTGGACGTCGCGCTCCACTGGAACATCACCTCGCCCTTGGGCAGGCCCGTCTTCTGGTCGGTCTCGGTGTAGGTGACGGAGTATTCACCCGCGGCCAGCTCGATCCGCTCCGACGGCAGGCCGTTCATCCCCGCGTCGAAACTGATCCGAGACACCACGGCGTTCTTCAGGAGAATCTCGAAGAACTTCTGCTTGTCGCCCGTCGCCCGGTTGAAGGTGATCCGCACCTCGGGGATGGGCTTGGCCGTGAGGTTGTACTCGAAGAGCTTGGGCGTGGCCTTGTCGGTCCGGCGCGTGAGGATGAGGGGCTCAACCGTGCCGCGCCCGGAGACCTGCCAGCCGTTGGACCGCGAGTCGACCAGCTGCATCATCGCGCCCCACGAGATGCCCTCGGCCTCGATGCAGTCCTTGAACCGCGAGTCGCGCGATTCGCCGGGGATGCCCTCGAGCTTCACGAAAATGTCGACGGCCATGGTGGTTCCTCCTGCCCGCGCGGGACCCGTGCTGGGCGCCGCGTGGAGTCCTGAGAAAGAACCGGGCCTCCCCTTCGGAAGGCCCGGTCAGAATCTGCGTTCGTGCCCGGGCCGATCCTGTCGGACCGTCTCAGGCGGACGGGGTTAGCCGCCCTTGTTCTC
>JANRKN010000099.1:0-7990 GCA_033763435.1 Planctomycetota bacterium | reverse complement strand
TCGGCGCGATCGGCGCCCTGAGCGCGCGCCAGGTGCATGAGCAGCGGGAGGGTGAGCTTGCCCTTTTCGAGGTCCTTGCCGACGCTTTTGCCGACGGTGGACTCGCTGCCCGTGAGGTCGAGGACGTCGTCCTGGATCTGGAAGGCGATGCCGGTTTCGGTGCCGAAGGTTTCGAGGGCGCGGAGCGCGGGCTCGGCGGCGCCGGAGGCCCAGCCGCCGAGTCTGCAGCTGGTGGCGATCAGCACGCCGGTCTTTCTGCGGACGATTTCGAAGTAGGTGGGCTCGTCGAGGGAGAGGTCGTCGCGGTGGTGGAGCTGGAGGAGTTCGCCGGAGGCGGTGACGACGGCGGCCTCGGCGACGGCGCGGGCGGCATCGGGCGTGGGGAGTGAGGAGCAGAGGCGGTAGCTGGCGGCGATCAGATAGTCGCCCAGCATGACGGCGGGCTCGTTGCCGTAGAGACGGTTGACGGTCTGGCCTCGGCGGCGGGTTTCGGCCTCGTCGAGGACATCGTCGTGGACGAGGGTGGCCATGTGGACCATCTCGCAGACGGCGCCGAGGGTGGTGTGGGCATCGGTCAGGATCGCGTCGGGTTCGGCGGCGGCGGCGCGGGGGTGAGCGGCGAGGCCTCCGACGAGGACGAGGGTGGGTCGGAGCATCTTGCCGCGGTACCGCTCGACGTGACGCACGAGGCGCGCGATGGGGGGAAGGTCGGAGCGGAGCTGCTCGTCGAAGCGGTCGACGACACGCTCAAGCCCGCGGGCGATGACGCCCGAGAGCGGGGCGAGGTCGGGAGGAAGATCAAAGAACGCGGCCAAGGGCCGGGGCTCCGTGTGAAGGCGCGGGGTGGGAAGAGGACGCGTCTTCGCCCGGGATGGCGACGCCGCTGGTGCGGAGGAGGGTCTTGAAGCTCTCGCCGAAGACGAAGTTGTGCTCGGGGAAGGCGATGCCGGCCATGTTCTGGTCGATGTGCGAGAACATGAGGTCGACCTGGCCGATGCGCTCGACGGAGCCGGTGGCGGGGTCGATGAGTTCGACGAGCCCCGAGGTCGAGGCGCCCATCGCGTCCATCTGCTTGATGGTCGCGGTGTAGCGGATGGTGAAGCCGGGGGGCACGTCGCGCGAGAACTCGGCGATCGAGACCTTGGCGAGGATGACCTTCTCGCGGAAGCCTTCGGCGTGGCCGACGAGGATGCCCGCGGACTGGGCCATGCCTTCGACCATCAGCGCGGCGGGCATGAGGGGCATCGCGGCCCGGGCGGAGGTCGCGGGGAAGTGGTCGTGGAGGTGGTCCTCCGCGAGGGAAACGTTTTTGACCGCGACCAGGCGCTGGCGCGGCACGAGCTCGACCACCCGGTCAATCCACATCCATCTCATCGGGAAGTCTCGGCTCGGCGGAAGGGCTTGCGGGCCCGCGTGGTTTGGCGAGCTTTCGGACTCGCTTTACTTGGCGAGCTTGCGCACTCGGTTTACTTGGCGAGCTTGCGCTCGACGAAGTTCACGAGGGATTCGACGGTGAAGGCCTCAGCGACGCGGGTGACGACGGGGTTGCTCTCAAAGCCCGTGAAGTCGACGTGCGGCATGCGTTCGCGGAGCATGGCCAGGCCCTTGGCCGTGACCTTGCCTTCGGCGACGTATTCGGGGTTCTGCATGACGTTGTCGGGGAACATCTCGCCCTGCTGGACCTTGAAGCCGAAGGCCTGCTCGATCTTGAAGACGATGTCGAGGAAGTCGATGCTCTCGGCGTTGAGGTCCTTGCGGAGGCTGGCCTGGAGGGTCACCTCGTCCTCGTCCACGCCCAGCGCGTCGACGAGCACGTCCCGGACCTTGGCGAAGATTTCATCACGCGTCATGTTTGTGCGTTCCTCAGGGTCTGCCCGCCGCGTCAAGGGGCCGGGCTTGGGCCATGTTAGCCCGCACCAACCGATTTTTCACCCCGTGCCGCTCGGTCCGCTCACGCGTTGGTGAGGCGCGCGGGCCGGAGGGCGAGTCGGCCCGATGCGGCGGTGGCGGCGGTGGAGGGTGAGGCGGGGTCGAGGACTTCGACGAGCCCGTCGAGGTCGTAGGTGCCGTCGCCCGGGTCTTTGCGGAGGGTGACGGTGACGCGCATGGTGTGGCCGGGCTTGACGAAGGTGCCGTACTTGAGCGCGCGGACCTTGCCCAGGACGTAGGGAACGTCGGTGCGGCTGGCGGGGAGGGATTCTATGAGCCTTCGCGCGGCTTGGACCATGCTCTCGAGCATCATGACGCCGGGCAGGACGGGGAAGGTCGCGAAGTGGTCCTGCAGATACTCCTCGGCGAGGGAGACGTTTTTGAGCGTCACGATCTTCTCGGGGGTCTGCTCGAGGACGCGATCGACAAGGTTGAAGTGCATCGTGCCCGGAGGGTATTCGCGGCGACGAGGATCGGACGGGTGGGGCGGGCGGAAGGGGAACGCGTAACCTCGAGCGCGTGGCACAGGTCCGGGATCAGGCGATCTGCATCCGTCACTGGGATTGGTCGGAGACCAGCCAGACGGTGTCGCTGTTTGCGCGCGAGCTGGGGGTGGTGCGCGCGGTCGCCAAGGGCGCCAAGCGCGAGAAGGCGAACTTCAGCGGCGGGCTCGAGGTCGCGACTCGCGGCGAGATGCTCGCGATCGTCAAGCCCTCGGACACGCTCGCCAACCTCACGGCGTGGGACCTGCAGGAAGTGTTCCCGGCGCTTCGGCGGAAGCTGAGCATCTTCTATGCCGGGATGTACCTGCTGGACCTGGTGCAGCAGAACATCCGGGACCATGACCCGCACCCGGCGCTGTTTGATGCGCTGCTGGAGGCGCTGCGAGCGACCGAGGCGGGCGAGGAGTCGGCGCGCGCGGCGGTGCTGTGGTTCCAGTGGCGGACGCTGGTCGAGACCGGCATCGCGCCCGAGCTGGATCGGGCTTCGGGTGAGGGGGGCGTCGTGGGGTTCAGCGCGCGCTCGGGCGGCGTGGTGCCCGCGCCGAGGGGGGCCGAGGCGGGCGTGCAGCGGGTTCGAGCGGAGACGATCGCGGCGCTGGGTGAGGTATCGCGCGCGGCGGGGCCGGGGGATGTGATGGCGCGTGCCGAGACGTTGCGGCGGGCGTGCGGGCTGCTGGCGTGGTACGTCCGAGAAATGGTGGGTGCGGAGTCTGCGGCGGCGGAGATGTTCCTTCGGACGCTGCCGGCGGGGGTCTCTGAACGTCCGCGCTGAAGTTCGCCGCGGGTTCGGTCGATGGACCGAGGGTGCGTCTATGCCCTGCTGAGGGGAGTCCCCCGCATGGGCGCGCGGCGAGGGTCGTCTGGATGAATCACGAGATCATCGAAGAAGTGCTGTCGTGCTCGACGTTGCCGTCGTTGCCGGCGGTCGCACTGAAGGTGATCGAACTCACCAGCGATCCGAACGTGAAGCTGCCTGAGCTGGCGCGGGTGATTCAGAACGACCAGGCGCTGGCGGCGAAGGTTCTGCGGACGGTCAACTCGTCGTTCTACGGGCTTCGTCAGAAGGTGGGGACGATCGACAAGGCGCTGGTGATGCTGGGCCTTGGGCCGGTGAAGGCGCTGGCGCTGGGCTTCTCGCTGATCTCGACGATCGACAGCAAGGACGACTCGTTTGATCTCAAGGGATATTGGCGCCGCGGGCTGTACACGGCCGTGGCGGCACGATTGATTGCCGAGGCGGCGCGCAAGCCCTTCGGCGATGAGGCGTTCCTGGGCGGGCTGCTGCAGGACGTGGGGATGTTCGCGATGCACCGCGCGCTGGGCGTGCGGTACGACGCGATCGTGACCGCCGCGGGGCCCGACCACCGCAAGCTGGTGAAGGCCGAGCTCACGGCGCTGGAGACGCAGCACCCGGACATCGGCGCGATGCTGTGCCAGCGGTGGAAGCTGCCGGACGAGCTTGTGCTGCCCGTGAAGTATCACGAGCGCCCGACGGCGGCGCCCAAGAACTGCGGCGACCTGGTGCGGGCGGTGGGTCTGGGCAACTACGCGCACGATGCGATGACCGACGAGGATCCGGGCCCCGCGCTCAAGAGGCTTTATGCCCGCGCGGACGAATGGTTCGGGATCAAGAGCGACGAGATGTCGTCGATCGTCCGGCGGATCAACGAGTCGACGAAGGAAATGTCGCGGCTGCTGCAGCTGGACACGGGCAGCGGCGCGGACGTTGAAGGGATCATCGCGCAGGCGGACAAGCAGCTGCTCGAGGTTTCGAAGCAGACGCTCGCGGCCGGCGAGGGCGAGAAGGGCATGTCGTCGCTGCTGATCGACGCGGTGCAGACCGACCCGCTGACGGGTGTGGTGGCGCGCGCGGGGTTTGACATGGCGATGCGGCGCGGCGTGGAGACGGCGCAGAGCGATCAGGCGCCCATGATCCTCGTGCAGGTGATGCTCGACGGCTTCAAGCCGATCCTCGAGAAGCTCGGACGCGAAGCGGCCGACGAGGCGCTGGTCGGCGCGGCGGCGCTGCTGAAAAAGCACTTTGAGCCCTCGGGCGGAATCGTTGTGCGGCTCGGGCACGAGGTCTTCGCGGCGGTGATTGTCGGCGCGGACAGCCGGGGCGTGGAAGGGCTCTGTGCGGAGTTCCTGACGGACCTCGAGCGCGCGAGCTCAACATGGCCCGGGCTTTCCGGGTGTGCGGCGGCGGGGCTTCGCGCGGGGATCACGGCGTCGGTCGGTGCATCGGTGATGCCGGTCGGTGTGACGCTCTCGGCGGCTCAGATGGTGACCGAGGCGACACGCATGCTTCAGGCTTCGCGCACGCAGGGCGGCAATCGGGTGACGATGCCCCCGCCCGCAGCCGCGGCGGCCTGAGCACGATTAGAGTCAATTGAGACGCGCGTCGCGATCACGCGGGCGTGAGCCGGCCGACGGTGCGCGGTTCGAGCGGGAAGTCGCGCAACACGGCGCGCAGGTCGTTGAGCGTGACCCGGTTGAGCTTCTCGAGCTCCTCTTCCAGCGGCTGATACTGGCCCAGATAGGTGTAGAGCCGGCCCAGGCGGTGCATGCGGTCGGCGGGGCGCTCTCCGCCGACGGTCGCTCCCGTGAGGGCCTTGTTGCGCAGGCGCTCGAGGTCTTCTTCGGTGAGTGAGTCGCCCAGCGCGGCGATCTCTTTGCGGATGGTGTCCCAGACTTCGTCGAGGCGGTCGGGGTCGGCGGAGGCGAAGAAGTAGTAATCGCCGCAGCCGTCGTGGGCGTCGAAGGCGGCGACCGCTTCGGCCGCGATGCCGGTTTCGACGAGCGACCAGTGGAGGCGGGAGTTGTCGGCGGCGCCCAGGACCTGGCCCAGGAGCGAGGCGGCGTACTTGCGCTCGTCCTGGATGGCGGGGCCTTGGGCGAGGGCGAGGAGATAGCCTCGGGCGACCTTGGCGTCGGTGAGGCGGAGCTCGCCTCCGACGGGCGTGGGCGCGGGGCGGATGCGTGAGGGGCGGGTGGATTGCCAGGCGCCGCAGGTGGATTCGAGCTGGGCGATGGCGGCGTCGAGGTCCACGTTGCCGGCGAGGGCGACGATGGTGTTGTCGGCGGAGTATCGCGCGTCGAAGTAGGCCTTCATCTGATCGCGCGCGAGGGCGGTGATGGTCTGGTCGGTGCCGAGGACGCGGTGGCCCATGCCGTGCGCGCCGTAGTGCTTCTCGAGCGAGGCCTCGTACAGGACCCAGAAGGGATTGTCCTTGTACATGGCGATCTCTTCGAGGATGACGCCCTTCTCGGTGTCGAAGTCGGCGACGCGGAGGGCGGGGCGCATCATGCGGCCCAGCAGGTCGATGGTCTGGAGGAGGCGCTCGGGGAGGACGTGGGCGTAGAAGCAGGTGATCTCGGCGGAGGTGTAGGCGTTGTTGGTCGCGCCCAGGTCGTCGAAGGCGCGGTTGAGGTCCTCGGCGGACATGGTGTCGGTGCCCTTGAACATCATGTGTTCGAGGAAGTGAGAGACGCCCATGACGCGGGTGTCCTCGTCGCGTGCGCCGGTGCGAACGTAGAAGCCGCAGGCGGCGGACGCGGCGGTCGGGATGATCTCGGCGACGACGGTGAGGCCGTTGCTCAGAGTGCGCTTTTCGAAGCGGATGGAGGCGTTGGTGAGCGTGGCGGGCATCGTGGTGTTCCGTGTGCGCAGCGTGCTGAAAGGGGCGGTGCGGATGAAGGCTGGGCGCGGCGAGCTTACTGCATCGGGAGCTTCTTGTTTCGCCAGATCTTCTGGAGCTCGCTGAGGGTGGTGGGTTCCCAGGTGGAGCCGTCGGGGAGCGTCGTACGGACGAGCTTGCCCTCGCGGGTGAGGATGGTGGTTTCGGGCGCGTCGTCTTCGGTGCGGCGCGTGATGATCTTCCAGCGCCGGGCGTTGTCGGGGTCGAGCTCCATCGCGTCGCGCCGGAGACGGACCTTCGCGGCGGCGGGCTGCCAGACGTAGAAGCCGTAGTCGCTGGGCGCGCCCGCGGCGGCGAGGAACTGCGGGAGCAGGAAGGCCTCGACGTTGCTGAGGTAGCCCTCCTCGGGGATCTTGGGCGTGGCGTTGGTGTTGGCCTGGCCCGAGCCGACGGTGTCGACGTTCATGCTCGTGCCGCTGCGGGCGCCGGTCTGGGTGGTGATGGAGGTCTGCTGGCCTTGCCGTGCGGCGATGCGGACGGTCCAGGCCTCGTCGGCCTTGTCTTTGGAGAGGAAGAAGATGGATTCGGAGTCGATGGTGACGCCGCCCTGGAGGACGCGGGCGTCGATGCGGACGACGTAGCCCTCCTGGCGCTCGGTGGCGGTGTAGTCGGCGGGCCTTTTCTTGGGGTCGAGCGCGCCACGCTGGCCGAGCGAGGCGCGGATGCGGCGGTAGGCGATCTCCTGCTCTTCGCCTCCGTCGCGGGCGGGGCGGAAGAGACGCTCCCAGCGCTCGCTGTTGTCCTTGAAGACGGACTCGTAGCGGTCGGTGCTGAGGCTGGCAAAGAGCTTGGTGCCGGCCTGCACGGCGACCGCGCGGCTGGTGGCGACGTCGGTCGCGTCGACGAACTCGAGCTTGGAGAGCACGGCCTCGTAGACCGCGCGCGCCTCGGCCAGCTTGGGCTCGGTCGTGCGCAGCTCGAGAACAACGAAACGCTCGGGCGAGGCCTTGAGGGCGGTGTAGCCCTTGACGGCGCCGTTCTTTCCGGCCGGGTCGGGGAGGAGGACGTAGAAGCGCTCGGCGGGCCGGCCCGCGTAGGTGAGGTTCTCGTCGCGCGAAATGGTCTTGGCCTTGGTGTCGAGCAGCTTGCCGTCGGCGGAGATGGTGCCGACGGAGGCGCGCGCGTCGCTGAGGGCGGCGTCGGCGGCGTCTTTCTCAGTGGTTTCGGGGCGCGAGGTGCGGGGCGTGTCGACCGAGATCGACCAGGCGCGGTCGGCGGGGGCGATGATCAGCGAGGTGCGGTCGCCCATGGAGGTGGCTTCGTAGACGCTGTCAACGGGGAGGCGGACGCGCAGGCCGATGGACTCGAAGACATAGGGCGTGGCGCCGAACTCGATCGGGGCGCCGGTGGGGGTGGTGGGGGTCTTGGGAGCAGGGGACTTGGCCGCGGGGGCTTTGGGGGCCGGGGCTTTGGGTGCGGGCGACTTTGGCGCGGGAGCGGGAGGGGCGGGCTGGGCGAAGGCGAGGCCCGCGGCGAGCGCGAGGGCGGCGGCGGCGGAAGAAGAGGCAAAGCGGGCGGGGTTCATGGCGGTGGGTGCTCCGTGTATGACGCAATGAGACGCGTTGAGGGCGGCGTGGGTCGGTTGGCCGCCCCGAGAAGTATCGGACCCTCGCGGGCCCGGGCGAAAGAAGCCGGCGGTAGTGTCGGGCGGAGCGGGAGGCTGGGGAAAGGAGGGGGAGGTCTTGGGCTAGGATCTCGCACAATCTGAGCGAGAGGTGCGGGTTTGTGCTCGGTTCGGGGCGTTGGGGTTTGACTCGGGACGGGAGGGCGCTATCGTCACGACCCTTCACGTTTCGGCGTGGAGGGATGGGCATATTTGGGTGGGGCGAGGAACACCGCTGAAGGTTCCCCTCGGGCTCT
>JANRKN010000098.1:0-2639 GCA_033763435.1 Planctomycetota bacterium | reverse complement strand
CGCGCGCTTCAGGACCGAGGAGAGAGTTGGGGATGGTGATTGCGGCACAGATGACCTCCGTCCGCGTGCGTGCCATGCGCGCTGGGCGGAAACATCACGCCGACTTCGGGGCGGTTACAATGAATCCGTTCTGAACGCTCGACTCGAGAATGACGAGGCTCGCGTTGGTCTGGTTGATCTTCTTCGCGAGTACCGCGAAGCCGAGCGCAGAGACCCCCAGATTCAGAGCCGACAGCACACCGGAAGCCGTGACGAGGTCGCGAAGTCCGCTGAGAGACGAGGAGATCTGCGGCCCCCAAGATACCCCACTGCGCTCAGGCGGTTCGCCCTGCTGATAGAGATGCGGGCCTCGCGCCTAACCCCGCCACGGGCGGGCATCACGCGGCGAGCAGCGCGGGCCTGTCGGTCCGTCGGCGGACCCTCGGCCGCGCGGGCATCGGCGCGAGCGTGAGCAGGTGCGCGAAGAGGTCGTCGTGCGTTCGACCGCTGAAGCGCTCCGCCGCGGTGGTGCCGTCCGCGCGCTTGAGCGCGTAGTTGTGGATCACCGTCAGCGCCCGCAGCAGATCGTTGGGCAGGCGATGGGTGCGGTGGTGGTGCAGCGAGAGCTGGCCGTTGCGGCCTTCCACGCAGGAGCTCGCTCGTACGAACAGGTCCACGCAGCCCTGGACCACAAGCCGCACCGCGGTGCGCCGCGCCGCCGACCACGTCGCCCACGGGCTCCCCGCGGCATCGAGCGATGCACGGAGCCGATCGCGCAGGGCGCGGAGTCGCTCCCGCGTGTCCTTGTCCGCGCCGCGCGCGGCCACCCGATCGAGGTACATCACGGGCAGCAGCGACCCCATCACCCAGGCTGTCTCCTGCGTCGTCAGCGACAGCGCGGCAAGGCGTTCGGACACCACTCGGTGCCACCACGCGACCATTGCCACCAGCGACGGAACCACTCGCTGCGCCTTCGCGATCGCGGTGCACACCCGCGCGCTACGGTCGCCCAGGCCGGCGCTCGCCGCGCGATCCCAGATGCGCTCGAAGCCTTCCAGCAGGCGCTCCTCGACGGACTCGGCGGTCTGCAGCGCGCCGGTCGCGAGGTCGACCGGATGGTAGCGGTCCCCGAGGTCGCGCACCGCGGCGCGAAGCGCATCGCGGTGTCGCTGCGCCGTCTCCAATGCGGCCGCCGCGTCCGTGACGGCCTGCGCTGCAACGGCTTCGCGCGTGTCGAAGTCCGGCGGGCGGCCGGGGCCATGCCGGGTCTGCGCCCACGCGCGACGATCCGCGCACACGGTCTCGTGGTCGGCGCGCGCGGCGTCGAGATCACGCTCGGCCTGTCTCACCATGCGGCCCACGGTGCCCGCGACACCGCGCGTGATCTCGTGCTGTACGTGGAACAGGTCGGACCCCTTGAGCACGCCGAGGTGCTCGCGGGCGCAGCGGATCAGGCCCTTGGCCTCGTCGCCCACGAGCGCGAGCAGGCGCACCGGCCACACCGTCGTGGCCTCGCGCAGCGCGCCGGCCCAGGTCGCGCCGTCGCGGCGTGGGGCGTAGCGCTCCACGAGCAGCATCCCGGAGACGGGCTCCATCGCGACGAGCATCATCGCGGCGTGGAAGTTCTCGTCGACGCAGGCGAGGATGTCTTTGCGCGGCATGGTCTGCGCGAGCTCGCGATCCTGCGCGTCCCCCCACGCGCCGATGGCGGTGATCATCGCGCGGCGCGTGCGGCGCAGCGAGGTCTCCGAGCAGGCGATCAGCTCGTCGAGCCCCGCGTGCGTGAAGAAGGCGCGCACCATCGCGACGCCGAGCCCTCCGCAGAGGTTCATGACGAAGAGCGCGGCGACCAGGAGGGACCGCAGCAGCATCAGGCCGTCGGGGGTCTCGAAGAAGGCGCGCTGCCCCGGCGTGAGGGAGCCGCCGCGTGATCGGGCGATCCAGTCACGGAGGGTCGATCGGGGGATGCCGAGCTCGCGCGCGGCCTGCGTGGGCGTCAGACCGCGTTCGCGGCGAGCCCGTTCGAAGTCCGCGACCGTGGCGCAGACCTCCGCCCGGGACGAGCGACGCGGAGCGCGGAGGGGTTGCGCGGCGACAGATTCAACGGCAGGTTGCACGGGCACGGCCTGTTCCAGCGGTGGGGGTTGGTGTCAGCAACCCGTCTCCTGCCGTCAGGCAGGCCGTGCTTGCAACCCCCTCCAGGAGCTCCGGGACCGCGCCTCCGTGGCGGGGTTAGGCGCGAGGCCGACACTCGCAACGCGGAGCGCATATTCCCCTACCTCGGGGGCGAGGAGCTCAACGACGATCCCGAGCAGAAGCATCATCGCTTCGTCATCAACTTTGGTGAGCTAACGGAGGGGCAGGCGCGAGCATGGCCTGATCTGTTCGCGATCGCCGAGGCCAAGGTGAAACCACCACGCCAGAATCTCGACGGGAGGCACGCCTCGTATAAGAACAACTGGTGGCTCTTCGCCGACCGCAAGACGGACCTGTACCGACTTGCCAGAGCGAAGTCCCGCGTGCTCGCGAACTCGCTTGTGAGTCAGCACCTGATCTTTGCGTGGCTTCCGAGCGATATCGTCTACTCGCACAAGCTCTGTGTGTTCCCCGATGACCGCGCCGCGTTTTTCGCGGTGATGCAGTCGCGGCTGCACGAGACG
>JANRKN010000097.1:0-18332 GCA_033763435.1 Planctomycetota bacterium | reverse complement strand
GGCGCAGTTCGAGACCGACAACCGCCGGCTGCCCGGCTACTTCTCCGCCCGCGAGATGGGCGACCAGTCCAACGACCCCGGCTCGGGCGGGCGCGGGTTCACGGGCATGCAGAACGCGCTGGTCGACCTCGCCGGCGGCGTCACGACCTCGACCAGCAACTCGCTCGTCGTCGGACCCTTCCCCAGCGTGCAGGCGGCGCGGAACGTCCGCGTGGACCTTTCGCAGATCGGCGCGACCAAGCCCGGCAGCAAGGCCTACTTCGCGATCCCCGCGCGCAACTTCACCGCGACCACAACCGCCGGCGCGCAGCTCGGCGATCAGGCCCACCGCGACCTGCCCAGCCTGACCGACGCCTTCGGCACGCCGCTGCTGTTCTGGTCGATCGACGAATCTCCCGCCGCCGCGCCCACGCGCTGGCAGGACACCGCGCAGCTCACGAGCAACGCGCAGCAGGCCCGGTTCTACTGGGCGTCGAACGCCGCGCTGCTCCGCTCGACCAACCTCGGGCGCCTGGCGACCGACAACAACACCAAGTCGCTGATCGGCGGCGCGGCCTCGGACCCCGCGCAGTCGCTCGCCGGCGCGCTCGGCGCCCCGGGCGCCCCCAGCGACAACCGCCTCTTCCCCCTCGCGCCCCGAGGCAAGTTCGTCATCATGTCCGCCGGCGCTGACGGCATCTTCCTCAACCGCGAGAGCAAGTACTGGAAGGCCCGCTCGGGTGAGAACGCCATCCTTGATTACCGCTTCAATCACTTCGTCCCGCCCGGCAACCCCGGCACGCCCCGCCCGCTCGATGCCACCACCGGCACCTTCGCGCCCGACATGCTCCAAGGCTTCGACGACGTCATCACGCAGGGCGGCGCCTGAGCAGGCGCCCTTGCACCGAACCCCTCGCACCACCCGCGGCCTCTCGCGGGTGGTGTTGCTTTTGTGACACGCGCCTGAGCGCGCTCAATCCTTCGGGATCGCGACGGGGTACGAGCGAGCGACGGCGTTGTTCGGGCCAAAGCGCATGCCCTGGCCGTTGAGCAGATACTCGGGGTGTCGGCTGAGCACGTCGGTGATCGCGGCGGAGAAGACGGGCGGCTGCTTCGTGCCGTCGATCGCCTCGGGCGGGAAGACGCCGATGAGCACGTCCGACCCGCGGCGTGAGTGCGCGAAGTAGGCGTCCTCACCGCGGGCGCGATACTCGGCGACCGCGCGCTCGGCCGCGGCATGGAACGCGCGGAGTTCCTCGGGTGTGGGGTCGCGTTCGCGCGCGGTGCCGGGGTCGAGCCCGTATCGCGCGACCGCGACCGAATACGCGGCCCGGGCGCCGAGCTTCGCACGAACCGCGCGGATGTCACGCTCCGACGTCGGCGCCTCGGCGTTCGTCGCGGGCGGAAGAAGCGCCGAGCCTTGGAATGGCCGCGTGCCCTGCGCGGTGATCGCGCGGATGCGCCTCAGGTCGGCCTGCGCCCGCGCATCGCTCGGCGCGGCATAGGACGAGGCCAGCACGTACACGTTCGCTCCCCGCCGTTCGAGCCGCGTGTCGGGCAGGCCGGTCAAGGGCCCGTACGAGGCGAGGAACGTCTGCGCGTCGGCCTGGGCGCTGGGCCCCGTGAAGGCCGCGAGGGCGATCGACCACGCCGAGCTCGTCGAAGTCCCCGCGCCGCCTGGATTTGCGGCCTGACTCGGCTGCCCGAAGAGCCGACGCCCCTCGTCCCGACGCTGTTCAGCCGACATTCCAGATGAAGACACCTGGGAAGATGTTCCCTCAGATCCACCACAACCGGGTAAGGCAAAAACACCGAATAGGCACAATACAGGATAAACAAATGTGGATAGGGTCTTTAAACACAAAGAAGGACCGATATCACGGTAGGGTGAACCTATCTGAGAACACAAGGAGGGGGTTTGGGGAAGGTCCACGCGGTGTTCTCCACGGAAGTGATGGTCGGCGGGAAAATCTGCGAGGGTCCGACGTGAGGTTATTGGTCGCAAACTTCGCAACGTCAAGAGCTTGGATAAATTCTGGACAAGAGGGTGTATTTTGAAGAGCTGAATCAAGGGTCTCCGATACCCAAGCACGGACGCAAGGGGAGGCGGCAAAGACCTTGGGGTGGGTGCCGGGGGCGTAGTCGAGGGTGGGAACGGATGGGGAAGGGTGTGGGTAAGGAGCGTGGCATCATGACCGAGCTGACGTCGATTCAGACCACGGGGTTGGGCAGGTTGGTGGGCGGCGCCCCGGGCGAGGCCGGTCGTCTGGGCGGAGCGCAGAGTACCGCGTCGGCACGTCGGGTGGTGGACGCGGTGGAGGTTTCGCCGCAGGCTCAGGCCCGGGCGGCCGAGCTGTCGGGCGTGCGCTGGGACAAGGTCAAGGCGGCGCGGGAGCTGATCGCCAAGGGCGCGTACGAGACGCCCGAGCGGCTCGAAGCGACGATCGACGCGCTGCTCAAGGACCTTCGCGCCTAAGGATCCGCGCGCCCCGGTGTGTGTGAGGCCCTGAGGGCCCGGGAACAAACTTCAGTGGTGCTGCCGCCGGCCGGTGGATGACGGGAACGTCACCGGCCGTCGTGCTTTTTGGGGTCAGCAGGGCCTGAGTGTGCCGAGTTTCGGAAGCGACGACCTCAGAGAGGGCACGCAGTGGGCGGGAACCTTGCTCTCGTCTCGGCACCAATCGAACACCGTGTCCGCCGCCGTCAACCATTCCTTGGGGTCGATGGATTTGGACTTGCGATCAATCCGGGTGCTTTCGGCGATCGATTCGCCCTTGGCAACGAGTGCCCAGGTTTCGATGCACCACTTGGGCACGAGCACGATGACGTTGTCCCGGCCGTCGAGCGGGGCTTCACCTTTGGCGCTCAGCACCTCGTTCAACTGACGCAGCCGATCGAGAACAAGGAAGCGATCGGCATCGATCAGCACGACGAGTGCACGGCGGACGTGCGAGCGCCGAAGGTCACGGACTTCTTGCACGAGCCTGTCGCGGACAAACTTCTCACCCGAGCCGCCAGGCACCGGCGGCGAGTTCCGGATGCGTCGAGCGTCGAACCCCGCTTTGCGCAGAAACGCCCGCGCGAAGCGCTCGTGAGCCTGATCCTCGCAGAGCAAATACGCGTCGGTAAAGCACTCAGCCATCGAGATGGCCTCGCGCGACGAGTTCGGCGGGCGTGAGGGCGCCGGGGTTGGGCGGGTTGAAGCGTTTGGCGACGATGTGGCCGTCGGGCTCGCGGACGAGTTCGATGCCGTGGTGCGTCGCGAGCTGGTTGAGCACCTCGGGGTGGTGGCTGATGAGGATGGCCTGCCCGCCGACGGTCTCGATGCGGTCGCGCAGCGCGTTAATCCAAGGTTGGATTTCTCGGAGCGCGACGAAGTTGTCGGGCTCGTCGATGATGACCGTGCTGCCGGGTTTGACCGCGGCGTGCAGGATCGTGTAGAGCGCGATGAGCATCCGCTGGCCGTCGGAGAGGGAGGAGAAGGGGACAGGGAACGTGTTCCCTGCGAGCGGGCCCCCCGATCGAGCCAACACATTTGCCTCGAAGATATCGGCCACTTCGTTGAGATAACGATGTGAGAGAGAACGAATCTCGGGAAAGACCGCTGAGATGTCGCCCTCAACGGCTCTCGCAAGCGACGTGTCATTGAGAGCGTGCGCCCGGTGCCATGACACAAAGTTGGAGAGATGATATTCAAGACCGATCTGCCCACGAGAAGAAAACTTGTGCATGGCCAAAGGGCTGGGGCGCGCCACAAGCAGATTGCGGAGCCAATCGCGAAAGATCGTGGACTCGATCTCGACATGATCGTCCGGCGCGTTAGCAAGGGCCGAGAAGCCCCTCCCCAGTCTCCACCGGCTCTCAAGGCCCACCACTCCAAGAGGATTGAAGCGCTCCGCCTGGACCCCCCTTCGAATCATGACCAAGCGATTGCCGGTCGTAGACAGCAACTCTTCGTGAACGACAAATTCCGATCTCTCATAATTCGCGACCAACTCATATACGAGTTCGAGATCTGGGCTCGGTGCGATCTTGATCACAATATGAATAGACTCGCTACCAAGGTTCGCACCAAGCGATTCAGGCGAAAAAACCTTCGACAGCGGTTGTGAGTCGATCACGAACTCGCGGATGCCGCGAAGCACCTCACAGATCGACGTCTTGCCGGTGCCGTTGGCGCCCATGAGCAGTGTCAGCGGCATGAACTCGATCTCGAAGGAGTCGAGCGCCTTGTAGCCCGAGATGGACAGCTTGCGGAGCATGGGGCGATTGTACAGGCCGGGGCGGCGGATCCCGGAAGGGATCTGGTCGGGCTGAAGCTTTAGCCCTTCGTCCCTCACCCTGAACTGCCCGCCGGTCCGACGAGCGGGCCCGCGGGTCCATAGGATCGGCGACGGCCGGGTGGGCAACGACGATGGAGACGCGGATGAAGAGCAACGTGACGGGTGCGGCGGGCGTGATGAAGTTGGTGGGCGCGGGCGTGGTGGTGGCCGCGCTGGGCGGGCTGACGGCCGTCGGCGTGCTCGATCTGGCCGGCGGTCTCGGGAGCGCGCTGGGTGGGGCGCGGCACGCGATCGCGGCGCCGGGCTTCCAGCCCGCGGTCGCGGCGAAGGTCGGCGTGGTCGACCTCGAGAAGCTGATCGCCGGCCTCGAAGAGATCCGCGTCAAAGAGCAGGAGTTCCAGCGTCGGGGCGAGGAGCGTCAGAAGCAGCTTCAGTCGGCCGTCGACGAGCGCAAGAAGATCGAGGACGAGGTCAATCTCCTCCCGCCGAGCGACCCCGCCCGGCGCGAGAAGGTCGTGAAGATGCTCGAACTCGACGCGGTGACCAAGGCCCGCTACGAGGGCCTGCAGAACGTCATCAACCTCGAGAAGGGCCAGCTCTTCCGCGACTCGTACATGAAGATCCAGGAGGGCGTGCGCGACCTGGCGGAGAAGGAAGGCCTCGACGTGGTCTTCTTCGACGACCGCGGCCTGCTGCTCCCCGAGATCGCCTCGTTCGAGGAGCTCAACGTCCGCGTCCAGAACAAGAAGATCCTGTACGCCGGCCCGGGCGTGGACTTCACCGAGCGGCTCATCAAGAAGATGAACGCGGAGTATCGCGCGGGCGGCGGAACCGCGCCGACGACCACCTCGCCCACGCCCTCGCCCATGGGCGCCGGGGACGGAGCCAAGAGGTGACCGCGCCGTCCGAGGCAAGCTCGGGCGCGTCGGTCGGTCTGGGCTTCGGTTTGGGCACGGCGGCGCAGGTCGCGGCGAAGCTGGGCGCCGAGGTTCTCGGCGATTCCTCCGTCGCGCTCACGCGCGTCGGCACCGTCGAGGGCGCCGCGCCCGGCGAGCTCACGTTCCTCCGCGGGCGCGAGTTTGCCAATCAGTGGGGCGCGAGCAAGGCCTCCGCGGCGATCGTGACGCGCGGCATCGAGATCCCCGGCGGGCCAGGACCGGGCCGCGCGCTCATCGTCGTGGATGACGCCGACCTCGCGCTCTCCAAAGTCCTTGCGGCGCTCAAGAAGCCCGAGTGGGGCCCCGGCGCGGGCGTGCATCCCTCGGCCATCATCGATCCGACGGCCAAGCTCGGCGCGGGCGTGGCCGTCGGGCCCTTTGTCGTCGTCGGCCCGGGCGCGCAGATCGGCGACGGCGTCTCGATCGGCGCGCACTCGTGGATCGGCGCGCGCGCAAGCGTCGGTGCGGGCACGCGCCTGCACCCGCGCGTCACGATCCTCGATGACTGCGTCGTCGGGCGCGCGTGCATTCTCTGGCCCGGCGTGGTGATCGGCGCCGACGGCTTCGGGTATCGCCCCGGCGCGCCCAGGCCCGACGACCCGCTCAAGCGGCCGACGGGCATCGAGAAGATCCCGCACACAGGCAACGTCGTGATCGGCGACCTGGTCGAGATCGGCGCGAACAGCTGCGTCGACCGCGCCAAGTTCGGCTCGACCATCATCGGCTCGATGACCAAGATCGACAACGTGGTGCAGATCGGGCACGGGTGCGTCGTCGGGCGCGGGTGTCTCATCTGTGCGGGCGTCGGCATGGCCGGGAGTGTCGAGTTGGGCGACGGCGTCACGCTCGCGGGGATGGTCGGCGTCGCGGATGGGATCTCGATCGCCGCGGGCTCGACCGTTGGCGCGCAGTCGGGCGTCATCAGCGATCTGCCCGAGAAGGGCCAGTACCTCGGCACGCCCGCGCTGCCTTTGCATCAGACGCGCAAGGTCTGGGCGAGCTGGCTGGCGCTGGCGGAAATGCGCCGGGAGATCAAGGTGCTGATCAAGCGCTTCCTGCCCGCGGACGGTGGGGCATGAATCCCGCGCGGCCCGGGGTCGCCAGGCGTGGCGTCGCGCGATCGGCACGGGTGGCGGGGCGGGGGCTCTTCACCGGCGCGCCGGGCGAGATCCACGTCTCACCCGCGCCCGCGGGCACGGGGCTGGTGTTTGTCGCGGCGCAGACGAACGCGCGGATCCCGGCGCACGTCTCGCGCGTGCTGCCGCCGGGGGCGTTTGGTCTGCCCGGGCGCAACACGATTCTGGCGCTGAATCCGGAGAAGCCCTCGATCGGCGAGGCGGTGCTGACGGTGGAGCATGTGCTGAGCGCGGCGAGCGCGCTGGGCGTGACGGATGCGGTGTTCGAGGTGCGCGGGCCCGAGGTGCCGATCGCCGATGGCAGCGCAGCGCCGTTTGTTGAGATGCTGCGCGAGGCGCAGGTCATTGAGCTTGCGGGCACGGTCGCGCCGATCGTGGTCGAACGCGAGATCGTCGTCGAGGATGGCAAGGGCGGGCGGATCATCGCGCGCCCGGCGGCGCGCGCGGAGGCGGGCACGCGCGCGGAGGCCGCGGCGATCCCGGGCCTGCTCGCGATGTATCTGCTCGAGTACGGCGCGGAGACGGGCCTGGGCACGCAGCGCGCGCAGCTCAAGCTTGAATGGGGCGAAGTGGACGCGGTGGCCGGTGGTCGTGGTGGTGCGGGTGGAGGTTCGCGTCGGCACGAGCGGGCGTTTGAGGCGGGCGTAGCGCCCGCGCGGACGTTTTGCTTGCGCCGCGAGGCGGAGGCGATGCGCGCCGCCGGGCTGTTCAAGGATTTTTCCGCGCGCGATCTGGTCGTCGTCAACGAGGACGGCGAGCCGATCGAGAACGACTGGCGCCTCGACGATGAGCCGGCAAGGCACAAGCTGCTGGACCTGATCGGCGACCTTGCGCTCGTCGGCGCGCCGATCGTTGCGAGCGTGATCGCCGAACGCTCGGGCCATGCGCTGACGCACGAACTGGGCCGGCGCGTGCTCGCCGAGAGTGGCGTGGACATGGGCGGGGGAGCGGCTGGGGGCCTGCCGTGAGGCTGGGCGTCTTCAACGAGCTCGATCAGTGGGCCGACTATCTGTGGAACCAGTGCGACGGCGCGCTGGGCCGGCACGGCGACATGCAGCTCGTGCGCTGGGGGCGCGATGCGGACCGCGTGTTTGTGATGAACTGGCCCAGCCCGCCCGGGGGCGCCCGGCGCGCGATCGGCTGGAGGCGTCACCTCTGGAAGCTTTTCAGGAAGCCCACGGCGCCGCTGCGTGCGCGCTACGGCTATCGCTGGCTCGCGCGCGAGCCGGGCGACGTCGATGTGATGCTCTATGAGCCGCCCGAGATCATCCCTGAGTGGCTGATGGCTCTGAGCAAGCAGCACGCCGCGCGGGTGTTTGCGCCCGATGCGCGCGCGACGCACCCGGTGGCGCTGCCCGCGATGTGGACGGTGCCGTACGGCGTGAAGATGCTGGCGTCGATCGCGCCGCGGACGATCGAGAAGCCGGTGGGCGTGGTGGCGATCAGCTCGGGCGCGCCGCCGGGCAAGTCGCTGATCGCCGGTCATCACGCGCGGCTGAATTTTTATGAGCGGCTGCACCGCGCGGGCGTGGGTCTCGAGCTGTTCGGGCGCGGGCTGCCCGCGCGGACGGGCGGGCGCGGGCCTGTGCAGGACAAGAGCAGCGTGCTCTGGCCCGCGCGGCTGGCGCTGGTGATCGAGAACTCGGCGGGCGGAAGCTGCGGCGGGCGGTACGTGACCGAGAAGCTGTGGGACGCGCTGGCGTGCTGGTGTCTGCCGGTGTATTTCGGCAGCGCCGCGGCCGACGCGATGATCCCGCCCGAGGCGATGGTGCGATTGCCGGACTTGGGCGAGCGGGGTGTCGAGACGCTGCGCGAGGCGCTGGCGGATGAGGGACTCTGGGCGCGTCGGCTGGAGGCGATTGCGGAGGCGCGGCGAAGAATGCTCGGCGAGCTTCGGCTGGTGGAGTGGCTGGCGCGGAATGTGGTGGGGCGGAGTGTTGTGGGGCGGAGTGTTGTGGGGCGGTAAGGCGAAGGTCGGAACGGGCGGCGGAGGGCTTTCTGACGTGGTGACGCTGGCGGGCACAGCGATGGGCGGCGGGACGCGACGATCGGGACGAACCCGGCCGGCATTTTCGCTGCGCTGGTCGGACGTGCCGGCGCTGGCGCGCGTCGCGACCGAGGGCGCGCCGTTTCGCTCGCTGGTGCGGATGGTGCTGCCCAGCGTGACGCTCGTGACGCCCGCGGGCCCGGATGTGCGCGCGCTCGAGCGGACGGTCGCGAGCGTGTCGAGGCAGGACTATGCGGGGTATCAGCACGTGATCGTGGATCGCGGGCTGTCGCCCGAGGTGCGCGATCGCGCGCAGGCCGCGGACGAGGCCGGGCGCGTGACGATCGTCGACGCGCTGGGCGCGGACGAGTTTGAGGCGCTTCGCGAAGGGATCGACGCGGCGATCGGCGAGTTTGTCGCGTATCTGCCGGCCGGGAGCGTGCTGCTGCCCGCGGCGCTCAAGCACCTCGCGCGTCAGCTCGTCGAGCGCCCCTCGATCAAGGTCGTCGTGTTCGATGAGCTTGCCCAGCGCGGGCGCGAGCGCGTCGTCGTTCGCCGGCACGGGCGCGTCGGATTTCGCGAGCTGCTCGCGGGCGAAGAGATCAGGCCTGAGTGTGTCGTGTTCCGCCGTTCGACCTACGGACGCGTTCACGGGCTCGATGGCGTCGCGGGGCGACTGGGCGCGGGCGGTCTCAGGCATGCGGCGTTTCTCGACCTGCTGCTGCGGCTCAGCAAGCGCGCGCGGTTCGCGCGCGGCGAAGGACACTTCGGCGTGCGCTGGGAGAGCGTCTGCGACGCGGCGAACACCGACGCCGCGAGGCAGGAGCGCGAGGGCGTGCGCCGGCATGCGTCCGCGCGGCTGCGCACGGGCCAGCGTGCGCGCTTGGCGTTGTGGCGCTTGCGCGATGCGCTCGCGCGCGAGGCCCCGGGGCTGGTCGAGCCCGCGCACGGCGCCCACGCGAGGCCCCCAGGCCGGAACGCCGAACCGAGTACCGACGAGTGGGCGGGCGAGCCGCGGATTCTCTGCCCGTTGGACGGCACAGCGCCGGCGTGGTTTGTGGGCACGCTTGCCAACGAAGCCCGCGGGCACGCGGATCTCGCGATGCACACCGAGGCACCGACCTGGGTCTATCGCGCGGCGTCGACGCTGATCTTCGCGCCCAGCGAGCGCGGCGGCGTGCTTGCCAGCGGCCCCGCGGACGGACGCTGGTGCGAGGGGTTCGAGCCCGTGATCGTGCCAGCGGTGTCGCGCGTGGCGCGGCTTGCGCTCGCGCGGGATGCCGCGGGCAAGGGCGTCGAACTGGCTTCGCCGGGCCTTGCGCGCGTGGGCGATGGGCTCGCGCAGGCCGGCTGGCGAACGCTCGGGCGCGCGGGTGAGGGCGTCGGAGGCGCGAGCCTGGTCCTCACGGGCGATGCGCTCACGCGCACCGAGGATGTAGGCCCAGAGCTGGCGCGCCTGTTCGCGCGGGCGGCGCGCGGCGGGGTCGTGGTGGCCTTCGCGCCCAATGCCGACTGCGACGCTGCCCGGCGGGGCTCGTGGCTTGGGCTGCGCGCGGGCGCCCTGGGCAGGCGCTGGCTCGGAACGCTGGAGGGCTGGCGCAAGGCCGCGGCGCTCGCGGGGCTGGAGGTCCGCGCGGCGTGCGAGGTTCCCGCGTTCGATGACGCGCGTGGGCTGATCGTCGTCGCGATCGGCGCGGGCAAGGGGGTCGCGCCATGAGCCTCCCCGCCATCAGCATCGTCACGCCCTCGTTCAATCAGGGGCGGTACCTCGAGCGCACGATCCGCAGTGTGCTGCTGCAGGGCTACGAGAACCTTGAGTACGGCGTCATGGACGGCGGCTCGCGCGACGGCTCGCGCGAAATCCTGACTCAGCACAGCGACCGGCTCAGCTTCTGGGTCAGCGCGCCCGACCAGGGCCAGAGCGACGCGATCGCGCGGGGCCTGGCGCGCACCTCGGGCGAGATCATGGGCTGGCTCAACTCCGACGACCTGCTCGCGCCGGGCGCGCTGCACGCGGTCGCGGCGTTCTTCCGCGATCATCCGGAGATCGATGTGGTGTACAGCCACCGCGTGGCGATCGACGAGCTCGACCGCGTGCTGTACTACTGGGTCCTTCCGCCGCACTCGAACTATCTCATGTCGCGCTGGGACCTGATCCCGCAGGAAACGTGCTTCTGGCGGCGCAGCGCCTACGAGCGCGCGGGGGGCGTGGACCCGGCGTACCGCTTCGCGATGGACTATGACCTGTTCGCGCGGATGATGCGGACCTCGCGCTTTGCGAGGCTCGATCGGTTCCTGGGCGCGTTCCGCATTCACCCCGCGAGCAAGACCAGCTCGCAGATCGAGACGGTCGGGCAGGTCGAGGTCAAGCGCGTGCAGGAGAAGTACGGCATCGAGTTCTCGCGCCCGGACCGGTTCTGGTCGCGCTGGTTCTGGAGCTGGGTGCACCGCCGGGGCATGCGCTATGCCGCGGGGAGTGCTGCGCTGCCGGGCGCGATGACCGGCGTCGGATATGACTACAACATGGTGTGGGGCGGTCGGCTGAAGGACACGGTCCCGGGAGTGAAGCTGGTTGGCGAGCGGGTTGCTTGAGCGTGTGAGCCTGGCGGTGTCAGGGATCCACGGCGCGGGGGCGCTGGAGGTGGTCCTGCGCGACTGGTTTGATTTTTTGGGCGGCCGGCCCGGCGAGGTCGTGTACGTCGACGGCGGCTCGGGCCCGGGCCCGGCCTTGGACGAGCTCGAGCGCATGAAGCGCGCAGGGATGATCGACACGCTCCATGCCGTCGCCCCCGACGCGTGGGAGAACCACCGCGACCGCTGCTATATCCAGGAATGGCGCAGCGGCGCGCTGTGCACGCGCGAGATCATCGTTTTCGCCAAGCTCGACACGCTGCCGTATCGGAGCGGGCACTGCGACTGGCTCGCGCAGGACGTCGCGGCGCTCGATCAGCCCGGCGTGATGGCGATCTCCATGGCCGGGGCGCCCAAGCCCATCAGCGTCAAGGGCGGCGCGCGCGGCGCGTACGTCGAGAGCGATTTCGTGAGCCTGTGCTTTGCCATCATGAAGCGCGGCATGTTCGAAGAGAGCATGCGGGCGCAGATGGGCGCGTTCATCGATTCGAACTTTCAGGGCGCGTACCCGGAAGCGATCGCGAAGAGGCCCGAGGTGCCGCAGGGCTTGCTGCGCGCGCTGGTGGAGCTTGCGTGGACGGAGCACTGCCGGGCGCGGGGTTTGGTGGCGCTTGGGCGGAGGCAGTCGCGCGAGTGGCAGGTGAATCACGTGAACGTCTGGGGCCCGAAGCTGCTGCCGATCCGCGAGGCGTATCGCGCGCGGATCGATGTCGAGCGCACGCTGGACTCGACGAAGGAGTATCGGGGCCCAAGGCCTCGCGGCAAGCGGATCACGGGCGAGCTCTCGGTGCTGCTGCGGAGCCTGCGGGGTGCGGCGGGCCTGCGCACGCCGCGGGAGGGCGAGCGCGCGGTGGAGGTGCGTGAGGCGCTGGCGCGGCTTGGGCGGGCATTCTCGGCGGGCGCGGGAGGCTTGGCATGAGCGCCCGACCCGACGCCAAGCCCTTGAAGGTGTGTCTGGATGCGCGGATCTGGCCCGGGCTGTGGGGGGGCGTGGAGCCGTACATCATGCAGGTGGGCCGCGCGCTGTGCGAGCTTGAGGCGCGCGAGCCGGGCGGGGAGGAGTTTTACTTTCTCGTGCACGAGCCGAGCGTGGCGTGGGCGCGCGAGCGGATCGGCGCGTCCGCGCGGCTGATTCACGATGGGCCGGTGGTCGACGCCGAGCGCATGGGCCGGCCGGATGTTCCGGGCGTGATGAAGCTGCTCAAGAGCCCGCGTCGGGCGCTGCGTCAGTGGGCGCAGCGGCGTGCGTGGGATGCCGCGGCGCGGACCGAGGCGTGGCGGCGCGTGCGCAACACGACGCCGGGTTCGAGCGGCGCGATCGAGGCCGCGGGCGTGGACGTGATGCACTTCATGCATCAGGCCGGGTTCGTCACGCGCGTGCCGAGCATCTATCAGCCGCACGACTTTCAGCACGAGCACTATCCCGAGCTGTTCGAGGAGCGCGAGCTGCGCTGGCGCGCCGGGCTGTACCCGCGTCTGTGCTGGCAGGCGCGCGCGATCGTCGCGGTGTCGAGCTTTGTGCGCGACGACACCACGCGCTGGACGGGCGTGCCCGCCGAGCGCATCTTCGTGCTGCCCTATCCGCCCCCGCTGGGTGGCTACGGCGAGCCGACCGAAGCGGACCTGCGCTCGGCGCGGGAGAAGTATGCGCTTCCCCCGCGCTATCTCTTCTACGCGGCGCAGACCTGGGCGCACAAGAACCACGTGAACCTGCTGCGGGCGATCGCGCTGCTGCGCGAGCGCGACGGCGTCGAGGTGCCGGTGGTCTGCTCCGGGCACAAGAACGAGTACTTTGCGGTGATCGAGGCCGAGCGCGCGAAGCTGGGGCTCGAGCGGCTCGCGCTCTTCCCGGGCTTTGTGCCGCCGCTGGAGGTGCGGTGTCTGTATGCGATGGCGGCGGGCGTGGTGATCCCCACGCGGTTTGAGGCCGCGAGCTATCCGATGTGGGAGGCCTTCCGCGAGGGTCGCGCGGTCTGCTGTTCGAACGTCACGGCGCTGCCCAAACAAGCGGGCGACGCGGCGGTGCTGTTCAACCCCGACGATCCCGCGTCGATCGCCGCGGGGATGCGGAAGATCTGGGACGATGAGAGCCTCCGGCGGACGCTGGCCGAGCGCGGTCGTGCGAACCTGGCGCGCTTCACGCCCGAGCGTTCGGCGCGGGCGTTCCGGGCGCTGTACCGCAAGGTGGGCGGTCGTCCGATGACCGACGAAGACCGGGCGATCCTGGCCGAGGAGCCGATGCTGTGAGCGGAGGGACGAACATGTCGCAGGGGCCGGTGTTTGATGTGTTCGTGGACACGGTGGACCGCTGGCGCTGGCGCGTGGTGCTGGGCGCGGACGTGGTGTTCAGCTCGCCGGGCTCGCACGCGACCGAGGCGCAGTGCCGGGCGGACGTCGAACGCTTCCGCGGGCTGGTGACGGGCGCGCCCGTGCTGCGCGACGCGTTCGAGGCGGGCGGGCTGCTGAGCGGGCGTGAGGACATCGACATCGTTCGGCGGAGCAAGGTGCTCGCCGCGGGCTCGATGGGCCGGAGCCGGATGATCGACGAGCGCTGCGCCGCCGCGGTCCAAGGCGATTTTCTCGAGATGGGTGTCTTCCGGGGCGGCACGGCCTCGATCCTCGGCTGGCACGCGGCGCGCACCGGGCGCGCGGTGCACCTCTACGACACCTTCCGCGGTCTGCCCGAACTCTCGGGAGGCGACGCGGGCGCGCAGGACTTCCGCGCGGGCCAGATGGCCCGGACCATCGCGCAGGTCAAATCCAACCTCGCGGCGCTGGGCATCGATCTCTCCGTGTTCCGCTGGCACGAGGGCGAGGTCAACGCGTCGACGCGCGTCGAAGGCTCGATCGCCCTCGCGCACCTGGACATGGACCTCTACGAAGGCACGCTCGAGGGCTGCAAGGTCGTGTGGCCCCGGCTTGCGCGCGGCGGGGTGATCCTTGTGCACGACTACGACAACGCGAACCTGCCCGGGTGCGGGCGCGCGGTCGATGAGTTCGAAGCGTCGCTCGCGCCGGGCTCGTTCCGCGCGTCGACGCGCGAACAGTGCCGGGTGATTGAGAAGCTGTAAGACGCTTAGTCCTTGCGGATGATCGCGCAGAAGCCGACGGGCGAGAGCGGCCTGCCCGGGCAGGGGATCTGCTCGAGCGATTCGATCGTCCAGCCCTTGCCGAAGAGTGCGCAGTAGGCGTCGTCGGAGAGGCGCCAGCAGTCCGGGCGCGGGCCGTGGAAGCGCAGATTCCAGGGCGTGAGGATGAACGCGCGGCCGCCGGGCTTGAGCGCGTAGTGCATCAGCGGCGGCACGTCCCAGATGCGCGGGATGTGCTCCATCGTGCCGAGGATCACAATCGAGCCGATGCTCTCGGGCGCGAAGAGTTCGCGCGCGTTCATGAAGTCGCCCACGACGTCGGGCTTCGCGCCCGCGTCGAGGTCCAGCGAGAGATACTCTTTGCCCGCGTCGCGGAAGAGCTTGGGCGAGTCGACGAAGATGTCGGTCAGGCGCGAATAGACCGGGCTCGCGAGGCCCGAGGGGACCATCGGCCCGACTTCGAGCACGGGTTCCATGAGGTCCGGGCGCGCGGCGATCTCGTGCAGGAAGGACTTGATCCGCCGACGGATGATGTGCAGCAGCCCCTCGTCGACCGGCCCGCCCGGGACCTTGGTCTGCGTGAGCTTGAGGTCCGATAGCGTCTGCGCCCAGTCGGTGAAGCGCACCGCGCGGTCGTCGATCCAGACGTCGGCGATGGGTTTGCCCATGTGCAGGCCGTGGTGGGGGATCTGGTGCTCGTCGAGCCAGTGCTGGCAGACGCGCTGCTCGGACCACGAGCGCCCGGTGTAGATGATGATCGTGTGGCCCTGATCGGCCAGGGCCTGGAGCGATTCGCGCGCGCCGGGCATGGGTTTGGCGAGCGGGCGCTCGAACGTGCGCTCTTCGGTGCAGATGACGCCGTCGAGATCGACGAAAATGGTCATAGGAAGATGTCCCTTCGGCAGCGGGTCATGAACGAGTGTTCGGGCCAGTCGTCGGCGGGCTCTACGGGCCGGCCCAGCAGCTCGCGGAGGATCCAGCGGGGCATGTCGAGCCCGCAATGGATCGCGTGCGTCACGCCGCCGCCGAAGCGCGGGTTGATCTCGATCAGCGCGGGGGCGCTGGATTCCGGGTCGGCTTCGATGAACTGCAGCGTGATGGGCCCGCGCCAGCCCGGGAGCGCGAGCACGCGGCGCGTGAGCGCGAGGATGGCGGGCCTGCGCAGCGTTTCGGAGACATCGACCTCGCCCGCGGAGACTTCGATGCGCAGGCGGCTGAGCGCGCCGAGCGCCCGCCCGCCGCGGTCGACGTAGGCATCGACCGTGAACTCGCGCCCGCGGAGAAACGGCTGCACGATGTACCCGTCGCGCGCGCGTCGGGCAAAGAACGCGGCCTCGTCCTCGGCGGTCTCGAGCACCGCCTGATCACGCGAGCCAAAGCCCCGGCGTGACTTGGCGATCCGCGGGTACGCGCCCGGCGAAAGCGTCGGCACCGGGAGCCCGTGTGAGCGAAAGAACTCGTCGGAGGCGACCTTGTCCTCCATCGCTGCGCAGAGCGCGTGGTCGCTCACGATCGCGGCGCAGGGCAGCGCGCGTGCGCACGCGGACAGCGCCGTGCAGGCCGCGTCCATCGTCGGAATGACCGCGTGCGCGCCCTCGCGCGCGACAAGCTCGGTCAGGTGCGGCGCAAACTCGGGCGAGCTGAACTTCGGCCCCCGCACGATCTTCGCGACCGACGCGACCGGCGGGCGGTCCTGCGCCTCGACGCAGATCAGGCTCAGCCGGACGTTCTCCGCGCGCGCGGCGTCGAGAAATCGCTCCAGCAGCGACAGGCGCTTGCCCGCGCCCAGGAACACGAGCTTGAGGTCGGTCGTGGTCATGCGTTCCGGCAGGCCCGCACGGCACGCGCGATCCGCTCCACATCGCCCTCGGTCATCGCCGTGTAGGTCGGAAGGTTCAGCCCGCGCGAAGCGAGATCGTCGGTGATCGGCAGGTGCTCGCCCCGCGCGCGCGACTGCTCGCGGAACGGCGGCAGCGTGTGCAGCGGGATGAAGAAGGGGCGCGTCTCGATGTTGTGCGCGTCGAGCCGAAGCATCAACTCATCGCGCGAACAGCCAAAGGCCGGATCCACCAGCAGGCACATGAGCCACGGCGTGATCTTGGCCCACGGCGCGATCGGCTGGAACGACAGCCCCGGGATGCCGGAGAGGTGCTGCTTGTACCAGGCGTAGATCTGCCTGCGCTTGGCGACGATGGCCTCGCGGCGTTCGAGCTGCGCGCACAGAAGCGCGGCCTGGATGTTGGTCATGCGGAAGTTGTACCCGGTGACGGGGAAGAAGTAGCGCCGGCTCGGGTCCACGCCCTGACCGCGGAGCGTGCGCATGCGCAGTTCGAGCTGGGGGTCGTTGACGGTGACGGCGCCGCCCTCGCCCGAGGTGATGATCTTGTTGCCGTAGAAGCTGAAGGTCGCGCAGCGCGCGAGCGACCCGACGACGCGGTCTTTGTACGTGGCAAAGTGGGCCTCGGCGGCGTCCTCGACGACCCAGAGCCCGTGCACGGCGGCGATGTGGTTGATCGCGTCCATGTCGGCGGGATGGCCGTAGAGATGCACCGCGATGATGCCGCGCGTCCGGCGGGTGATCGCGGCCTCGAGCTTCGCGGGGTCGATGCACCAGGTGTGGGGGTCGACGTCGACAAAGACGGGCTCTGCGCCGACGTATCGGCAAGCGTTGGCGGTCGCGATGTAGGTGAGGCTCGGGACGAGGACCTCGTCGCCCGGGCGGACGTCCAGGGCCATCAAGGCCAGATGCAGCGCGACGGTGCCGTTGCAGACGCCCAGCGCCGATCGGCTGTGGCTGAGGTTGGCAAACTCGGCCTCGAAGCGGTTGAGGTACGCGCCGGTGGAGCTGATCCAGGACGAGCGGATCGCGTCGGAGACGTAGCGCTCCTCGTTGCCGGTGAGGTCGGGCGCGGCGACGGGGATCCGCGGCAAAGCGGCGTCGACCGAGACGGGAGCGGCGATCGAGTTCGCGATCGGGTTGGAGAGGGGGTTGCTGGTTGGGCTGGAGGTCGCGCGGGCCATGGGGAGAGTTTAGGAGAATCCCGGCGCCCGCGGTACGATGGTGCCGCGATGGCCAAACGCGCCTCCAACCCGTCCAAGTCCAGCGCCTCGGCAGGCGACGCGCCTTCGGGCGGGCCGCGACTTCCGGGGGTGGTCGTCATCGCCGGGCCCGACCTGTACCGCCAGCACCGCGCGCTCGTGCAGGTCCGCGAGCGGCTCCGCGCGGCCCACGGCACGGTCGACCTGATTCTCTTTGATGGCGCCTCGGCCAGCGCGGCCGAGATCCTCGACGAGTGCCGGAGCTTCGGGCTCATCGCGACGCACAAGCTCGTCGTCGTCGACCCCGCCGACAAGTTGCTCTCCGCGCCCAAGGACGATGACGAAGACGGCGAGCCGGCCGGTATGGCGGCCGGGGGCGGTGGTGGGGGCGGTGGGGCGAGGCCTTTGTTTGAGAAGTACCAGAGCGCGCCGACGGATTCAACGACGCTGGTGCTGCGCTTCAAGAAGTATCAGAACAGCAAGATCGACAAGGCGGCCGAGGCGGCGGGCGGGCTGTTCAAGTGCGCGGAGCTGAAGGAAGAAGAGCTCGGGGCGTTCCTCGCCGAGCGCTGCGTGGCGCACCGCGTGAAGCTCGATCGTCACAGCGCCGCGGCGCTGCTGGACCGCGTGGGGACCGATGCCGCGCGGCTGGATGCCGAGATCGCCAAGCTCGGCGCGATTGCCGCGGGGTTGGAGGCCGACCCCGCCAAGGCGGGCGAGGTGAGCGTGACCGAGGAGCTCGTGAGCGAGTTCGTCGGGCGTTCGCGCGAAGAGAGCGTGTGGAATCTTCAGAGCGTGGTGATGTACTCGGGCCCCGCGGCGGCGGTGGGGTATGTGCGCTCACTGCTGGAAGTGTCGCGCGAGCCGACGGTGCTGGTGAGCTACGCGCTGGTCGACCTCGCGCGCAAGCTGCACACGCTGAGCCTGGGCACGCGCGCGGGCGTCGCGCCTCAGGCGCTGGCGAAAATGCTCAAGCTGTGGGGCCCGTCGGCGGACGGGATGCTCGCGGCGGGGCGCGCGCTCGAACCCAAGGCCGCGGCGCGGATGCTCAAGAACGCGCTCGAGGCCGACCAACGGCAAAAGACCGGCCTCAGCGAAGGCCCGCGCGCGCTGGAGATCCTCGCGCTGCGGATGGCGACGATGCTCAGCAAGTTCGCCAAACCCGCCACGAGTGGTGGGGGCGGGGGTTGGGGCGGGGGTTGGGGCGGTTTCGGAGCACGCGGGCAACACGTTGAGACTATGCGTCGCGA
>JANRKN010000096.1:0-5552 GCA_033763435.1 Planctomycetota bacterium | reverse complement strand
GCGCCGATCGGTCGAACTGCGCCAGAGCCCCCGGCGCATCATCGACGAAACCCGCTTCGATGAAGCGACCGTCCGCCGGATCGTCCGGCTGATTGACCTTGCCGAATACAAGCGCAAGCAGGCCGCGACGGGCCTCAAGCTGACCAGCGTCGCCTTCGGCTCGGGCCGGCGCGTGCCGATCGCCCAGCGCTGGTCAGCGCAGTGAGCTTCGGTCCTTCCGACGAAAAGAGCCATCCGAGGTTAGAGTCCGCTCATGATTTCAGCCTTCTTCGCGTCGAACTCCGCAGCGGTGATTAGCCCCGTGTCCTTCATTTCCTTCAGCGTGCGAAGCCTTGTCATTAGGTCGGCCGGAGCGGACGCTGGGGCCGTCAGAGGCCTAGCCGAGGGCTGCACGCCTGCGGATTGAACGATGACACCACCCGCCGCCGCGCGCTTGTCTTCGAGTTCTCGCTGACGTCGCTCTTCTTTGACTTCCTGCTCACGCTGCTGCAAGAGAACGTAGACCTTCCTCGCCTGCGCTTTGGGCAGAGATGCCATGGTGAGGACTCGACCAGACGTGTGAAGAACGGTGATAGTTGAGCGGAGCATCCCTTCCGCCAGCTTAGCGTCGACCAACTCCCGCCAGGGGAGATCTATGAAGGAGACGCCTCCCAAGAGCTTCGGTTGATAGAAGATGATCCGCTTGGTCGTGATCACGACTCCGTCGGGAGCCAATGACGGAGTGGCAACGCTCGACTGGACTGCGATGTACTCGATTGCCTCGCCCGCCATCAGGATTTGGCTTACGCGCTCGAACATCTTGCTGACATGAGAAGGGTCTTGCTCTTCTCGCGTAAAGTCCGCAAGCTTGACTGGCATGCGCACCTCCTTCTTGAGATAATGGTAGCCAAGAAGTCTCGCAATGAAACTGCCTGCCATGAAGCCGAGCGACCAAGTTGGCCAGTAGACTTACGACGAGCCGCCCCGCATGCGGTCGATGCCTTCGGGGAACGGATAGCTCGGGAAGACGCCCACGTGCGCGAACTTCCACATCTCGGGGCTGGTGTACACATCGCCCCGGAACCCCGCGGCATGCATCACCGACAGCACGCGCTCAAAGCTCGGCTCGCGCCCATCGGGCCCCACGAGCCGATTCGCACGCGCGTTCAGGAACGACACCGTCGCCGCCGGGCCCCGCTCGCGACGGTCGCGGAGCATCTTCGTCACCGTCGAGAACCCGCGGCCCAGATCCTCAAGCGTAAAGTGATCGCGCCCCTTGGGCCTCAGAATCGCCAGCACCAGCAGCGAGTCGAGGTCGTACTTCAGCACGTACGGCTCGCGGTCGCCCGCGGCATGCACCGCGACGCTCTTCTGGAACATCTCCGCATAGCTCGTGACCGACCGCGCCGACCACTGGCTCGTGCCGACCTGTTCAACGACCTGCGCGATGAGCCCGCGCGAGTTGTCGTGGTCGTTCACGCCGCAGATCACCGTCCGGTAGCGCCCGTCGAGCAGATCGCGGAGCAGGTCCTGCCCCCACATGATCCGCAGACGGTCCGCGGCCTTCTCACTGCTGCGCCCGGGCAGCAGACTGACACGGTCAGGGAACGTCTCAGACATCATCAGCCCGTCGGCCCCCTCGTCGTACAGGCGTAACTCGCTCTTTCCAGTCCGCGGCGCCGTGCTCATGGAATCATCCTCCCAGGCAACACCCGTGACTCATTCCGGACCCGATGGTCTGAGTGTACCCGATGCCCGCCCCAGCGAAAGGGCCTTTACGCCGCGGGCTTGGGAAGCTCCGGGGCCTGATCGAGAAACCCCGCGACAGGCCGACGGACGAACGCCTGCGAGGCTGCGACGGCCATGAACACCAGCGTGATCGCGGGCCTCAGCACGCGATCCTTGTTCTCGGGCCAGAGTTCGTGCACCGCGCTCATGCCCACGCACGCGACCGCCGCGACGATCCCCCACCGTCGGGCGCGCTCAGCGCCCGGCCAATCCGTCAGCAGCGCCCAGCAGGCAAACACCGCGAGCGCGGGCGTCACGATCACGTACGAGTTGCCCTCGGTCCGCGGGTTAAAGAGCATCAGGTAGCCCGCCGCGAGGGCGAGCAGAACAATCGAACCGCGGACGCGCCCGAGCGCCCGGTCGGCCCACCAGCACAGCCCGAGCACCACGCCCGCCGCGAGCACCCGGCTCGCCGTCGCGACCATCGGCGGAACATCAACCCCCAGCCGCGTCATCGCCCCAGTCCAGTCGGCGAACACGCCCGCGCCGGGCGCCCCGGCCTCCAGAACCTTCGCAACGCCCGCTTTGGCCTGCGCGAGCGCATAGCCCAGGTCCGGGTGCGCGAAGCCCAGCAGCAGGTACGCTGCAAGGCCCACCGGCATCCGGAGCCACATGGGCCGATGGATCGCCCACACGAGAAGCAACGGCACCACGCCCAGGGGTTTGGCGATCACGCCCAGCACGAGCCACGCCGTCGCCCACCACCAGCGCTTCTCGCCGACGGCCACGACCGCCAGCATCATCGTGCCCGCAAGCACCACGTTCATCTGACCATTCTGCAAACTCCCCAGCAGCATGGGCAGCGTCAGCAGGCTCGCGACAAAGAACAGCCCCGCCCAGCCGCCGCGCGCCGCGCCACCCCAGCGATCGCATCCCGACCGATCCTCCGATCGGCCCCCCGCCAGCCGCGCCAGACGCCAGAGCCCACCCGCATACAGCCCGACGCACAGCACGCGCCACGCGACCTCACCCACCGGCTCGGGCAGCTTCACCAGCGGCACATACCACAGCGCGGACTGAGGCGGGTACAGGTAACCGTGCTGCCCCTCATCGTACAGCGGCGCGCTCGCGACCCATCGCTCGGCCGCGACGCGATAGTTGGGCGTCACCGTCCGCTCGCGGGGCGCCCGCGCCACGACGATCGAGACGCCCACCAGCACCACGAGCCAGATCACCCACGTCACCGTCACCGACCGCCGATCGGTCCACTTGCCCGGCGAGGTCAGGTGCTTCCACAGATCGTTCACGCAGCGCTCCCGTTTCCGCCGCCCTTGGCCGGCCCGTCTGCTGGCCCCTTGGCCGCACGAACCCGGTCGGCCAGTTCGCCATAGGTCACGAGCCGAGCCCGCCGCGAGAGCCAGCGCAGCTCCCCCACCATCCGCCGGGTGAGCGCGTCACCGTCGAGCCGCCGGACGTACCAAGGCAGGCCGAATCGCGCGAGATTTTCACACAGCTCCCACGGATGGAACACCAGCTGCACGTGCCCATCACGCTTGAGGCAGCGCCGCCAGGTCCAGCGCGTCAGCCACTTGGGAAAGTTCTTGAACGCCAGCCAGAACGTCGGCACCCGCAGCCGTGGGCTCACCGACGCCGGAATCCGCACGAGCGCCTCCGACGGCTCGCGGCCCGACATCTCAACCGTCGGCACCCGAGGCTCGCCCAGCCCGTTGTAACGCCCAGGGATCCACGCCGGATGCACCGAGCTGTCGTACGCGTACCCCGCGGCCAGCAGATCGCCCGTGGGCGTGCGCTCGAATCGGGGTCGACGGAACCCACGCACCGCCTGACCCGAGAGCCGCTCGAGCTCGCGCCGGGAAATCTCAAGATCCGCCGTCGTAAAGCCCGTGTGCACGCGCCCGTGGCTGGCGATCTCATGCCCGCGGTCCACGGCCGTGCTGATCAGCTCCGGACACGCCGAGGCGAACGCCGCCGTGCAGAAGAACGTCGCCCGCGCGGGAATCTCGTCCATCACCGCCAGCGCCCGACGCATGCCCTCGGCCGCCACGGTAAACTGATCCTCAGCGGACACCTCCGCGCCGAACTCACGCGGGATGTCAAACTCCTCGGCATCGAAGCTGACACACGCGATCGGCTGCCGCCCCTCGGCCGCACGCTCGTACACGCCCAGCGCACCGTTGACGCTTACGCGCGCCAGGCTCCGAACCATCCGCAGCGGATCGCGCAGCAGGTTGACGCTCGAACCGATGTGGCGATGAAAGCTCGAAACCCGCGCAGGCACCTCGGCGACGCGATAGCCCAGCCTCCGCGCGATGTGCAGCAGCTCGACGTCGAACGCGAATCCCGTCTCGCGCACCGCCGCGAAGATCCTCCGGGCCGCCGAGGCGCGAAAACCCTTCAGCCCCGCCTGCGTATCCCGGCACGGCCAGCCCACGACCCACCGCGCCATGCGATTGAACAGCCACCCCATCCACCGCCGAGCGGTATGAGCACCGACCTCGCCGCCCTCTTCCCGCCTGGACCCGATCGCCACGTCCGCGCCCTCCAGCGCGCGGGCAAGGTCGAGGAGATGATCGAGTGAGTACGCGAGGTCACCGTCAGTAAAGATGATCGCGTCATCGTCGCGGGCGGCCTCGCACAGTTCGGCGACGCCGCGAAGAACCGCCCAGCCCTTGCCGCCGTTGATGCCATAGCTTCGAACTCGTACGCGATCCACGACGCGTCGATCAATCCCCGCGGAGACCCGCTCGGCGGTATCGTCGCGCGAACCGTCGTTCACGAACAGAAACTCAAACTCTGGCTGCTCGATCGCGAACGCCGAAACCTGCGCGGCGACCTCGGTACCGTGGGCCCCCTCGCCATAGACCGGGAGCACCACGCGAACACAAACAGCGCCGCGCAAGGCCACCGGGGCCGCAACGGCCCGACCCGCGGAATTGGCTGAGAGACTCGCCATGCCCAGCACCGCGATGGTACGCGAGGCGCCCCCGTCTGCCCGAAATCCGATGGAGAGGCCCCGCGCCCCGCATTCGTCGCGGTCGGCGGAGCAAGCGCCTCAGAACGGGACACGGAAACCGAGGAGCAAAAACAAAAGAACCCGGCCAGGTTTACCTGACCGGGTTCAAAAGTCGGCGATGACCTACTTTCCCGCGTTGCAGTATCATCGGCGGCGTCGTCTTAACTGCTGTGTTCGGGATGGGAACAGGTGTTGCCCGACGCCTCTACTCACCGACAAAGCCCGACCGTGCCTCTCGGCACGAGCGGACGATCGTCCGGATGCGGATGAACGTCCCGGGCCGCTGACGCAGCCCGACGAATGACCAGAGTTGGGGAAACCGGCCTTGCCAGGCCAGCCTCCGAACCATTCTCAATCAGCGCCCACGGTTTGGTCCGAAGACCGCTCCGCGAAAGCTGGTTGGTGCGACCAAGCTTTGACCGTTAGTACCGCTCTGCTGAGGACATTTCTGCCCGTGCACACGCGGCCTATCAACCTGGTGGTCTACCAGGGGTCTCTCGCTTACGCAAGCAGATCTCATCTTGCGGGGGGCTTCACGCTTAGATGCTTTCAGCGTTTATCCCTGCTCCACGTAGCTACCCAGCGGTGCACCAAGCGGTGCAACTGGATCACCAGGGGTGGATCCAACCCAGTCCTCTCGTACTAAGGTTGATTCCGCTCAAATCTGCAACGCCCACAACAGATAGGGACCGACCTGGCTCACGCCGGTCTGAACCCAGCTCGCGTACCACTTTAATCGGCGAACAGCCGAACCCTTGGGGCCGCCTTCAGTCCCAGGATGTGATGGGCCGACATCGAGGTGCCAAACCGC
>JANRKN010000095.1:0-21052 GCA_033763435.1 Planctomycetota bacterium | reverse complement strand
AGATTGCGCCCGGGGCAGGCCGTGGGGCGGATTTCCTGGTGGGTGTAGATGCGCCCAAGGGGAACGCGGTACGAGCGCATCTGGTTGGCGACGAAGGCATCGAGCGCGCTGAGCTGGGCGGAAGTCGGTGACTGCTGGTCGAAGTTGCCGAGCACAAGAATGCCGAGGTTGTGCTCGTTGTTGTCCTGGACGTGGGCGCCCTGGAGGTTGATGGGCCGGCCTTCCCAGACTTCGCCGCGCGGATCGATGATGTAGTGATAGCCGATGTCGGCCCAGCCGCGGTCGAGGTGCGACCGGCGGACCTGATCGAGCCGGCGCGCGACGTCGGACTTGGACCGGATCGCGGTCGGCGGCATGCCGTCGTGATGGATCGTGATGCGGTTGATGCCGTTCATCGGATTGGCATCGCGCATCCGCGGCTGGGCGCGCGTCCAGGTCGAGCGCGGATTGACCCCCGCGAGCACCACCGGACCGCGGGAGACGGGCCCGGGCTGGGGCGCCGCGACCGGCGCCGACTTGGGCACCGGGGGCACCTGGCCGTCGGGCCAGTCGGGGCGGGCGTAGGAGCCGCTTGAGACGGCCGGCGACGCGCAGCCCGAGAGCCACGCGGCCAAGCCCGCCCAACCGACCGTGGCCACGCCCATCCGGAGCAACTCGCGACGTTCCAACTCGCCCATAGGTCCCCTGCATCGGCCTGACTGACCGAAATCAACCAAAATCGCCCGCTCGAGCCGCACGCCCAGCAAAGGGCGGCTCAGAGCATCGGCTCCACGCCCTCCCACCAGAGGCTGAGCACGGTCAGAGCGTAGACGCGCTGGGCGTGTTCCTCGGCGCCCGCGAGGTGCCGATCGAGCATCGCCCGCGCCGCGGCGACGTCCAGACCCAGGGCCTCACCGGCCGCACCGAACGGGTCGGGCGCCCGCAGCCGCTCGCGCGCGAGCGTGCCCAGACGCCCAAAGTCGGTCCGGAGCCATTCGCCCAGCGGGAGGGCAAAGCCCATCTTCGGGCGATCCAGTGCCTCGGAAGGCACCCAGCGACGGGCCGCGAGCTTCAGCAGGTGCTTGATCCGCGGCAACTCGAACACCCGCCCCACCAGACCCGAGCGGCGGGGCATCAGGTGATCCAGCGGCATGCGGAAGGCGGCATCAATGACGGCCGAGTCGAGCAGAGGCGAGCGGACCTCGATCGGCACCGCCATCGACGCGGCATCGACCTTGCGCAGGAGGTCGCCCGGGAGCGAGGAGAGAAAGTCCGCGCGGAGGGGGTCGTCGGGCACGGCGGGGCCGGCGCCGCTCGCGAAGATCAGCCGCTCGGGTTTGTCGATCAGCAGTTCGCGGTAGAGCTCGAAGGGGAAGATCGCGACCAGGTCGGCATAGCCCAGGCCGCGCGAGGCCATCGCCAGGCGGCCGAGCTTGGAGCGGACGCTCTTGGCCCCCGCGGCCATGCCCCAGCCGTGCGGCAGCGCCGAGAGCAGGCTGGACCACGCTGAGAGGATCGCGGGCGAGGCGTAGCGCTCGTATCCGCCGAAGAGTTCGTCCCCGCCGTCGCCCGCGAGCGCGACGCGCAGGCCCGCCTTGATCGACGCCGCGCGGGAGACCCAGTGCGTCGGGAGCAGCGAGGAATCGCCCAGCGGCAGGCCCAGCGAGGCGATCAGTTTCCGAAGGTCGTCCGCGGCGGTCGCGCGCGCATCGAGGCCCGCGTCGAGCGTGGTGTGCTTGGTGCCCAGTCGCCGGGCGACGAGGCGCGCGATGGGCGACTCGTCGTAGCGCACGTCGGGCATGCGGACGCAAAAAGTCGCGAGGTTGGAGCGGTGCTTGCGCGCGTACGCCGCGACGAGCGAAGAGTCGGTGCCGCCCGAGAGAAAGCAGCCGAGCGGGACGTCGGACTCCAGGCGCTTGGCGACCGCGGCATCGAGCAGGCGGTCGATCGCGTCGGCGTCGGGGCGGTACGATGGATCGCGCGAAGCAGGAAGCTGGAAGTAGGCGCGGGTGCGCCAGCGCTCGCCCCCAGTCCCACTGCTGAACTCGGGGCCCACCGCGAGCGTGCCGGGGCGCAGGCTCTTCACGTCCGCGAGCGGCGGGTCCTCGGCAAAGCCCATCCGCAGCCACGACGCGAGGCCCGAGCGGTCGAGCTCGGTCCGCACGCCCATTGCACGCCGAACGGCCAGGATCGCGGGCACCGTCGAGGCGAACGCGAGATACTCCACGCTCTGGCCCGATCGGCGCGAGGAAAAGCGCGTGACGTAGAGGGGTTTCTCGCCCGCGCGGTCGCGCGCGAGCGTGAGCGTGCCGCGGGCGCGGTCCCAGAAGGCCAGCGCGAACATGCCCTCGGCCTCGCTGAGCGCGTCGGGCCCGCGGGTCCGCAGCAGGTGCAGCAGGGCTTCGGTGTCGGAGTGGTCGGTCGCGAACTCGATGCCCTGGCGCGCGAGCGAGAGCCGCAGGTCGTGATGGTTGTAGATGCATCCGTTGAAGGCCAGCGCGCAGCCGGCGTGGGTCATGGGCTGGGCGCCGCCCGCGGGGTCGAGGATCGAGAGCCGCCGATGCACGAGCGCGAGGTCGATCGCGAGGCCATCATCGCGGACGAGGCGGTCGCGGAATCTGCCCGCGCCGTCGGGCCCGCGGGGCGCGATCGCGGCGTCGAGGGCGTCGAGCGCGGTGTCAGGGATGAGCGACTGCGCGGGCGGCGCGTCCGCGCGGGGGCTGGAGAGCACGACGACCCCGCCCAGGCCGCACACGGGTTAGGCCCTCCCGCCGGCGGGCCCGGCGCCCAGCCTGCGGGCGGCGCGCTCCTGCCAGAGGATCCAGAAGGTGTGGATCGTGCGCGTCACAAGGATCGCCGTGAGGAACGAGATCGCGGTGGCCTGAGCGGCATCGACGTGCAGCTGCATCAGCGCGTGCTGCCCGCCCAGCGCAATGAGGTAAAACAGCGGCGAGATGCACGCACGCTCGAACTGCACCCGCGTGGCGTCCTTGAAGAACTGGGGCTTGGCGGCCTCCTCCAGCGCGTGCGATCGCCAGGGCGAGTGGTTCGCCAGCCAGTGCAGGCCGTAGTAGATGGCGACATCGAAGAAGATGTCGGTGATGAACGTGACGGCGCCGATGAAGATCTTCTGCCCGTGCGTGAGCTGTTCGGGCGGGGGCAGGTGGGTGACGGTGGTGAGGAGGTGGACGATGACGACCGTCGGCAGCAGCGCGAGCACGCCGGCGACGATGATGTTGACGTTGATGTTGATGATGCGGCGCTGGTAGAGCCGCCAGATCCACTGCATTCGCCCGGATCGTACGCCCCGACCACGTGCCCGCAAGGGGCCGGGTCAGCCCGTCGGCCGGGCCTCGTCGCTCGCGAGGCGCTCGCGCGCGAGCCGGACCGCCTGGGGCGAGAGGTCGCCCCCCACCGCCGTGCGCCCGAGGCGCGCCGCGGCGACGAGCGCTGTGCCGCTGCCGCAGCACGGATCCCACACGACGCCCGCGGGCGGCGCAAACGCGCCCACGAGCATCTCCAGCAGCGCGAGCGGCTTCTGCGTCGGGTACCCCGTGCGCTCGCGCGCCATGTTGTTCAGCGCGGGGATGTCGAGCACGTCGGTGGCCTTTTTCAGCTTGCCCCGGAGACGGTTGCTCCGCGCGGGGACCATCGGCGGCGCGAAGTACGCCCGCACGGGATCCACGCAGTAGACGAGAATGTCGTCGTGCTTGCGCGCAAAGCATCGAGGCCCCGAGCCGCCCAGCCCGTAGCTCCAGATGAGATGGTTCACAAACCGGTCCTCGCCCAGCAGCGCGTCGAGCATCACCCGCACGCGGTGGCTTGTGCGCCAGTCGACGTGGATCGCGAGGTTCGCCGAAGGCTTCATGGCCCGCAGCGACTCACGGACGCGCGGCGTGAGCCAGTCGAGGAACGCGGCGGTGGTGCCAAAGGCGTCGGTATAGGACGCGTCGATCACGCGCCCGGCCCTCGCGGCGCCCGGGGGCGTGCGCTTTCGCGCGCCCGTGTTGAAGGGCGGATCGACGTACAGAAAGTCGACCGAGGCGGGCGCCATCGCGCTCGCGGCGTCGAGCCAGTCGAGGCGGGAGACGTGCTCGGTCATGAGTCGGACCCCTGCATGGGCCCCTGCATCGGAAGGATGCGCACGCGCGTGCCGATGCGGAAGGCATCCCACGCGGCGCCGCACTCGGGGCAGGTAACGCAACGGTCGTGCTCGTAGGGCAGCGGATCGATGTCGTAGCCGCAGGCGGGGCACAGGCCCTTGCGGAGCGACACGTCGGCGAACTTCTTCCAGCGCACCCGGCGCGCCCACGGCAGGGTGCCGTACCACAGAATCGTCTGCAGAACCAGCGCCAGCGCGATCGAGATGAACACGCCCCGCGGCCCGCTCATCAGCCCGGGCGCGAAGTACCCCAAGGGCCAGCCGATCGTCAGCATCGCCACGCCCCCGCCCGCGATCACCAGCAGGAAGTGCCACCACACAAACGAGCCGTGGTCTTCAAGGCCCGAGCGATCTCCCTGACCCGGCAGCGCGAGGAACCCGCGACGGATCTGCTCGCCCGTCGGACTCGGCACGGTCCACGGCCGGCCCCGGTCATCGACCGGACCTCGGCGGCGAGTGGATGCGCGCGAAAAGCCCACGCCGAAGGCTACGCGGCGCGGGCGAGATCGAGCGTGGGCGATGTTCGCGCGAGACTCAGCCGGCCTTCACGGGCTGGCGGCCGACGCTGTAGTACGTGAAGCCCAAGTCCTTCATCTGCTGCAGGCGGTAAAGGTTCCGCCCGTCGAAGATGACCTTGTTCTTCAGCAGCGACGCGACCTTGGCAAAGTCGGGGCTCTTGAACTCGTCCCAGTCGGTCGAGATCACCAGCGCGTCGGCGTCCTTGAGGGCCTCGTACATGTCGTCGTGGATCTGGCACGCCGGGCCGAGCTCCGCGCGGGCGTTCTCGTTGGCGACGGGGTCGAACGCGGCGCAGGTTGCGCCGTAGCCCGCGGCCTTGCGGATGAGCGTGAGCGCCGGGGCCTCGCGGATGTCGTCGGTGCGGGGCTTGAAGGCGATGCCCCAGAAGGCGATCTTCTTGCCCTGGAGGCCCGCGGGCCCGCCGCCGATGCCGGTCTTGCCGCCGAAGTGCGCGACGACCTTGTCAAAGAAGCGGTCGCGCTGGCGCTGGTTGACCTCGTGGACCTGCTTGGAGAGCTTGGCCTCGATGCCAGCCTTGTCGCCCATCATGATGCAGGCGAGCGTGTCCTTGGGGAAGCACGAGCCGCCGTAGCCCAGGCCCGGGTAGAGGAACTGGTAGCCGATGCGCGAGTCGGAGCACATGCCCTCGCGGACCTTGTTGATGTCGGCGCCGTAGGCCTCGCAGAGGTTGGCCATCTCGTTGATGAACGAGATTTTGGTGGCGAGGAAGTTGTTCGAGGCGTACTTGACCATCTCGCTGGACAGGATGTCCATGATGAAGATGGGGTGCCCGTTGCGGACGAAGGGGTCGTAGAGCTGGCGGAACTGTTCAGCGGCGAGGTCGTTCTCCACGCCGCAGACCACGCGGTCGGGCTTCATGAAGTCCGCGATCGCGTTGCCTTCCTTGAGGAACTCGGGGTTGTTGGCGATGTTGAAGGGGATCTCGGGCCCGACCTTGGCGCGGATGCGCCGGGCGACCTCGAGCGACGTGCCCACGGGGACCGTCGACTTCACCACGATCGTCTTGGGCTTCTGGTTCGGGCCCAGAGCCTTGAGTACCTCGGCGATGTCGTCCGCGGCCGAGTGGATGTACTTGAGATCGGTGTGCCCGCGCTCGTCGCTGGGCGTGCCGACGCAGATGAAGATCATCTCGGCGTCGCGATAGGCCGAATCGCGGTCGAGCGTGAAGTGCAGGCGGCCCGCGGCGATGTTGCGCTCCATCAGCTCGGTCAGACCGGGCTCATAGATCGGGCAGACGCCCTGACGGAGCTTCTCGATCTTCCGCGCGTCGACGTCCAGACACAGCACGTGGTTGCCCGTGTTGGAAAAGCACACGCCCGTGACCAGACCCACATAGCCCGTGCCCACCATCGTCAGCTTCATCGGCTCAACCTCGCTTGCCGGGGACGTTCGCGATTCTCGGACGGCGCGCCGGACGACCCGGAACGCCCGCCTCCCCACTCCCTTCCCCATCCCTTCCCCACGACCCGCACCACGGGGGCCAAGTTTAGGCGTAGCGACGCCCTTCCCCCCTCCCCGAGGGTTCGGCCCGAACATCAAGTATCGGCTCAGACCTCACGGCGATTGACCCGCACCGGGCCCAAACACGGGGGGCCATTCCGCCCGCCGCGAGCGCCCGACGCCGCCTTCAATCGGCCCTATGCCAACGAGCCCCCGCAGGAAGCGACCGAGTGCGAACGCGCCGAGCGCCAAGGCCCACCATGCCAAGGCCCCCCATGCTCAGGCATGGACCGCCCGCCACGCCGACCCCCGGCTCCTGTACGAGAAGGCCGTGCAGGAGCCCGAGGCCGAGATCGATTTCGTCGACCAGCAGTTCCTCAAGATCCGCGGCAAGCGCGCGACGCTGATCCGCGAGGACTTCTGCGGATCCGCGGCCGTCTGCGTCGAGTGGGTCAACCGCCGCAAGGGCAACCGCGCGATCGGCATTGATCTGGACCGCCCGGTGCTCGAGTGGGCGCGGGCGAACAACCTCCCCAAGGCCGGCGAGCGCGCGGCGAACATCACGCTCGTGCACGGCAACGTGCTCGACGATCATCATCGGGGCGTGCAAGGCCTGCCCAGGCCCGACGCCGTGCTCGCGATGAACTTCTCGTACTGGATCTTCAGCACCCGCGACACGCTCCGCGACTACTTCTCGCGCGTCCGCCGATCGCTCGCGCCCGGCGGCCTGTTCTTTCTCGATCATTACGGCGGGTACGAATCGGGCAAGGAATTCCAGGAGCGTCGGCACTGCTCGGCCGGGCGGGGCAAGCCCTACACGTACATCTGGGATCAGCAGTTCCACAACCCGCTCACCGGCGAGTACCGCTGCGCGATCCACTTCGAGCTGCCCGACAAGACGAAGATCCGCAACGCCTTCACGTATCACTGGCGATTGTGGACGCTGCCCGAAACGCGCGAACTGCTGGCCGAGGCCGGGTTCCGCAAGGTCACCGTCTACTGCGAAGGCGATGACGGCAACGGCGGCGGTAACGGCATCTTCCGCCCCGCGACACGCTGCGATGCCGACGCGACGTTCCTCGCGTACGTGGTGGCAGAGCCGTAAGCGCGAACCGAGAATCGTGAGCGGCGACTCGGCGAAAGCCAGCCGCGCCCGAAGCTGGACAGCCCTTACCCCTTCTGCTCGCGCTCCGCGCGGCGGCGCTTCAGCTCGGCGTCGATGAACGGCGCGATCTCGCCCCGCAGCACGGCCTCGTAGTCCGACGACTCGTGCCCCGTGCGGTGGTCCTTCACGCGGTTGTCGTAGAAGACGTACGAGCGGATCTGTGTGCCCCAGCCCTGATCGAGCTTGCCGCCGGTCGCCGCGGCGATTTCCTTCTCGCGCCGCTCTTCTTCGATGACCTCAAGCTTGGCCATCAGCACCTGCATCGCCTGGCGCTTGTTCTGCGGCTGATCGCGATAGGTCGACGCGACGACCTGGATGCCCGTCGGAATGTGCGTGAGGCGGATCGCCGACGCGACCTTGTTCACGTTCTGCCCGCCCGGGCCCGAGGCGCGGACGAAGGGCTCGACCTTGAGGTCGCGCTCGGGGATCGTGAGCTCGGTCTCTTCGAACTCGGGCACGACCTCGACGGTCGCGAAGCTGGTCTGGCGCTTGCCCTGCGCGTTGAAGGGCGAGACGCGCGCGAGGCGGTGCGTGCCGCGCTCGCACGCGAGGTTGCCGAAGGCGTACGGGCCCTTGACGTGGAGCGTGACGCTGTCGATGCCGACCTCGGCGCCGAAGCCCTTGTCGACCTCTTCCATCGCGTAGCCCATCTTCTCGCAGTAGAAGATGTACATGCGCAGGAGCATGTCGGCCCAGTCGTTGGCCTCGGTGCCGCCGACGCCCGCGGAGATGGTGAGGAAGCAGTTCTTCGCGTCGTGCTTGCCGCTGAGCAGCGACTGGAGCTCGACCTTGTCCATCCGCCCGCGGATGTCGAACAGCAGGCGGTCGGCCTCGGCGAGCAGGTCCTTGTCGCCGCCCGATTCCTTCGACATCTGATAGGCAACCACCGCGTCGTCAAAGTCGCGGATGCAGGCGGTCAGCGGCTCGAGGTGCGCCTTGAAGCGCTTGACCTCGGTCACGACCTTCTGCGCGGCCTGCGGGGCGTCCCAAAAGCCCTCGGCGGACATCTTCGCTTCGAGCGACCTCAGATGTTCCAGCTTCGTGTCGTAGTTAAAGAGAGTCGCGGATCGTTGAGATCCGCGCCTCAAGCTCATCGATGATGGGCTGGTGTGCGTCAAAGTGCATGGGCCCAGCGTAGGCACGCCAGCCCTAATCACGCCGAAGGCCCGCCCCCTACCCCACGCCCCACCCCGCGCCCGAGCAGACGATCGATCGATCGGCGGTCCACGCCGCGAAGATCGACGACGATCGGTCCGCGCACACCGGCCGTCGCGAGCGCGACGGAGAACGCAAGCACATCGAGCCGGCCCGCGCCGGGGAGGCAGCGCCCGAGGCTGGAGGCATCGCTGAGCCGCACACCCGCGAGCGTCTGCGCCCGCGCGAGCGCGTGGAGCCTCGCGACGGGATCGACGCCCCGGACGAGCGCCATGCCGGGGTCCAGCTCGGCGCCCATGAATGGAGAGGCCGGAGAGGCAGGTGAGACCTGCACAGCGGGCGCCGCGCCGATCCCCCGCGCGACGTCTGCAACCGCCCCGCCCACGCGCTCGGCGGCGCGAGCGAGTTCGGCGAGCACGCCCGAGCCGTCGGCACCCTCGGGGAAGCTCAGGTCCATCGTGACCGCGCGCGCGAACCCCGCGCCGCCTTCGTCGAGGCGTGCAAGGTCCGAGGCGAACTCCAGCGCCGCGACGACGGCCCCGACCGCGCGGTCGGCGCGCGCGGGGTCGAGCAGGTGCGAGGGCGGGATGAACAGGTCGATGCCGCCGAACTTGACGCCCGCACGGCGGAGCGTGCTCGCAAGGTCACGCCGTGCCGAGCGGTCAAAGTCCCGCGGGCGCGCGTCGGGCGCGGTCGCGTCGATGCGAACAGATCGAAAGCCTGCCGCGGCGGCGGACGCCACGCGCTCGCGCAGGCCGCCCGTGGGCGCGCCGGGCGCGTCCAGCCCCGCCAGCGCGAGGCCCAGCCCGCCCAGCGGTTCGAACATCGAGACCAGTGCCTGATCCAACCTTGGCTGATCCACGCGTGTTTGTAGGCCTGAAAGAACAGGGCCGACCTGTGAGGGCCGGCCCTGGGAGAGATTCAAGCTGCGGACGGTTCAGCGCGTGGGCGTGGCGTTGGCCTGCTCGGCGCTCTTGCCCAGGACGCGCGCCTGCAGCAACACCATCGCCGCTTCGAGCTGCGGGTCGAGCCCCTTGGCGATCAGGTCCGCCGGGTCAGGGCGCGCCTCGCTCGACTTGATCTCCTGCCCGCGCTCATCGAGCAGGACCACGTCGGCGTTGCGGCGAAGCAGCACGGACTCGGCCGTCTGCTTGGGCAGCATCTCGACGCGCAGGTCCGGCTTGACGCCCCACTCCGTCGCGCCGGGCCGGCGGTGGATGATCTTCATGTTCGGCAGCAGATAGTGCTGCATCGTCAGCTTCAGCGCCGCTCGGTTCATCGACAGGCCCGAGACGCTCTGCACGCTGCCCTTGCCGAACGAGTTCTCGCCCAGCACGAGCAGGTCGGGGCGGCCCGACTTCTGCGCGTAGTGCTGCACCGCGCCCGAGACGATCTCGCTCGCCGACGCGGAACCCTGATTGATCAGCACGACGACGGGCATCGACGCCAGCGGCGCGGGCCCGCGGCCGTACTCGGGCGACTCGACTCGCTTGCTCGGGCCCTGCATCGCGACGATCACGCCCGAGTTGATGAACGCCCGCGAGATCAGCACCGCCTGATTCAGCAGCCCGCCCGGATTGAAGCGCAGATCGAGAATCAGCCCCGCGGCGCCCTGCTCACGCATCTGGCGCACCGCGCGGTCAAACTCCAGGTTCGTCTTCTCAGTGAACTGGCTCATCCGCACGTAGCCGATCTTCGTGACCGGGTCGATGAACCAGTCCCACGAGTCCTCGCTCGTGCCGGTGCGCTTCCAGCCCTTGATGCTCTTGAGGTCGATCTCGCGGCGCGTGAGAGTGAACTCAAGCGTCTTGCGCGCCGGGCCGTCGGCCTGCTGCGCGGGCGTCGCGGGCGCGGCGGGGGTCTTCAGGTCCTCGGCCTTGGGGAGCGGGGGCGGGGGCAGCGGCGCGCCGCTCTCGTCGACCTCGCGCTCGACCGTGAGCTTCACGCTCGTGCCGGGCGAGCCCGTGATGTTCTCGACCGCCTGATCCAGCGACATGCCGAACGCCGGGCGCCCGTTGATCTCCTTGATGATGTCGCCCGCGCGGATACCGGCGTTCGCGGCCGGGGTGCCCTCCAGGGGCGTGACGACGCGGATGTTGTAGAGCTTGTCGGTCTCGATCTGCACGCCGATGCCGACGAACTTGCCCGAGGTGTTGCGCTGGAAGCGCCTCAGCTCGTCGGGCCAGATGATCGCGCTGAACTCATCGAGCTGGCTCATCGCGCCGTTGCCGAACTCGTGCAGCACCGACTCGCGCGGCACGCGGATGGTCTGCGTCGCCCACTCCTGCACGTTGCGCACGACCCGGTCGATCTCGTCGATCCCCACGCTGCCCGCGCCCTCCAGGCGCCTGATGTCGCGGTCGATCAGGTCGACCATCCGCATCCGCTCGGCCTCGCTGCCCAAGCCCGGGAAGACCTTCTGAAGGTCGGGCGTGGTCGCCAGCGTCCGCACCGCGCGCAGGCCCCCGATCAGCAGCTTGGAGAGCTGGGGCTGCTCGACGTGGTCCACCGCTGCCGCGGCGATCGAACGCGTCACCATCGCCTCGTCGATCGATTCGATCTTCGACTTGTAGTCGTCCCCGAAGCCGTTGTAGGGCGGGAGCGCGGGATCTCCCGCGGACTTGGCGCGCTCGTTGCGCAGCTCCCACAGGCGCTCGGGTGCGTACAGCCGCAGCAGCCCCAGGCGCTGGCCCTGACGCATCGAATCCTCGCGGTACGTGCCGCGGCGATCCGTCAGCGCATCCAGCCTCACGAACAGCTCCGCGGCGATCACCCAGTCGTTGCGGCTCTCCGCGGCGCGAGCGGCCTTCTCCGCCGATTCGATCAGCGGCTTCACGCGCGGCGAGTTCAGCACGCCTTCCTTGTCCTGCGCGATCTCGTACAGCTCGATCGCCGCGTCCAGCGCCTTGATCGTGTTGATCGCGCTCGGCGCATCGGCCAGATGCTTGTCCAGGTCCGCCTCGATCTCGCCCCGGCGCTTGGCCCGGTCGGCCTCGCGCTTGGCGATGTTGCCCATCAGCCGGTCGATCGACGCGCGGACGTGCGCCGCACGCGCATCGCCCGGAACGTCCGGCATCGAGCGCAGCGTCTCGAACACGATCGGCGCCTCGGTGCCCGACGCCGCGCGCGCGCTCGACCAGACGCGCGAGGACCAGTCGGCCAGAGTCGTGGGGTTGCTCGGGTTCGCGGTTGCGGCAGCCTTGCTCGGCGCGGCGATCGTCCCACCCGCCTGAGACAGCGCCGAGGGCGCCAGCGTCGCCATCAGCGCGAGCGCCGCGGAGGCGCCCATCCGCCAGCGCGAGCGCGCCGCTGAGGATCCGATCTTCATCCCGCCACGCATCGCACCGTTCGACATGCTCGCCGCCTCCGTTGGCTTCCGATCCTCGTCCATACCCCCACCCTTCCCCACCCGGTCCCCACCCGCACCCCGCCGATCCCTCTCAGACGCTCGGGCATCGTGCCGGTGGCGTCCTTTCTTGATCGTCGGGGCTCACACCTCTTCAACACCCGGCCCCCGCGGAAGTTCCAGCCCCCCCAATCCGCCCCCGCCTCACCCGCGCGGAGGGCCTCGCAGCCTATCGGACCCCGGCCTGATTTGTCATTCGGATGCGCGGGGGCGGGGATTCCGTCACGGCGCGGAATTCGTCACCGGGCGGATTTGGCCGCACGCCGGGCGTGCCCGATCCGCCACGCGACGGCGCCCACCGCCCCAACGGCGATCAGCCCGACGCCCCCCAGCACCAGCGGCTCAAAGAGACCGGGAGCCACCGCGCCGCGATCGACGCCCAGCGACGCCGCAAGACCCACGCCCGGGCCGATCGTGTAGCCGATGCCGATCAGCGCCTCGTGCTTGCCCCCGGCGTCGACCTCGGCCTTGCCGACCTCCAGCGCGTAGTAGATCGCCGCGGTGTAGATCACCGCCATCCCCGTGCCGAACAGCAACAGCCCGGCGAACAGCGCGCCCGTCGCGCCCGTGGTGCCCAAGACTCCGACAAGCCGCGGCGACATCACGCACACCGCAAAGCCGCCGACGAGCGCGACGCCGCCGACGATCGCCGGTGACCAGCGCCCGTGCCAGCCCGCGCTCTTGCCCATCCACCAGAACGTGCCGACACGGGCGATCAGCCATCCCGCAGCGATCGGCGTCATCCACACCGGGGCGACGCCCAGCCCGTTGAGCGCGCCGGGCAGGTACGGGCCCAGCGCCGTCGAAACCACGTAGCTCACGGGCAGCAGCACGCGGAAGGTCGTGAGCAGCTTCTCAAACACGGGCGGGTGCGGCGCGTGCTGCTCGCTCAGGTGTTCGCCGGGCGACGCGGGAAGCTTCCACAGCACGATCACGCCCGCGACATGCACGAGCCCCAGCAGCGGCACGATCTTGCCCGCGAGCTCGACCGACGCCAGCAGCGGCCCCATCGCGAAGTACGCGCCGACGGTCGCGCTCGACCAGACGACGTTCCACGTGCCCATCGTCCGGCGCAGGCCCTCGCCGCTGCGCCCGCCCGAGACAAAGCTCTCGACGATCGGCCAGAGCACGCCCGAGAGCGGGCTGTAGAGCAGCACCATGAGCCAGATGGGCCAGACGCCCGAGGCGCCGAGCGCGGGCGCGAGCCACGTGACCTGGCAGAGCACGCCCATGACGATCATGAGCAGCGCGAGCACGCCTCGCTCGCTGAGCCCCGCCAGGCGCATGAGCCCGCGAACGAGCGGCTGGGCGCCCATCGCGCCGACGATGTACGTGACGCCCAGCAGCAGCCCCAGCGTGTAGTTGGCGGTGCGTGTGGAGCCGTAGACGCGATCGATGACGAAGAAGATGCCGTTCTGCGCGACGCCCGTGCCGACGGAGTTGAGGAACGTGAAGAGGAACAGGGCCCAGAGCGGCGCGGGCCCGGCAACCAACGGAGAATGTGCGACCTGCGGCTTCACGCGTCCGTGCCCTCGGGCTTGCGCCACCAGCCCCACCCAACCCTTCCCCACCGTCCGGTCCTGCACCGGGCGGGAGCGTAGCCGAGCGGGCGCGGGGCTCATCCGCCCGGCGGGGTGGTTGGCCGCGGGGGTGGTGCGTAGCATCCCGCCGACAAGTCGCGTGGTCGTAGCTCAATTGGATAGAGCGCTGCCCTCCGAAGGCAGAGGTTGTGGGTTCGAGTCCCGCCGACCATACTTCTCCCCCCCACCGACATTGTGATGTGCGTGCTCTTGGTTCGGTCGGCAGTCCGACCTGACACGCGAAGTGGCCCAGTGGCCCGGTGGTCAAGTGGTCAAGTGGTCGGGTGCCCCGAGTCGCACGATCGAAGCCGCCCCTGCGGCGAGATCGAGCGCCTCGGGCCGAAGTTCCAACCTCACCCAATGCGCGTTGCCCTGCGGGCTCCGCGGGTCGGGTCACCCCGCGCGAAAGCACCACCCGCCGGGTCGAACCGCACTCGCTCAAGGCCGCGGGTGGTGGCACCCAAGGCACTGCACCACTGGACCACTCGACCACTTCACCCCTTCTTCGCGCGCTTGGTCGCGCTGACGCGCAGTTCGCACTTGTCGCCGAACTCGGCGCAGACGGGGTGCGCGCCGCACTCGACGCCGCGGGCCTTGCACGCGCGTCGGCCATGGAAGATCAACTGGTGCGAGAGCATGCACCAGCGTTCGCGCGGAAACAGCGCCATAAGCCGCTGCTCGATCGCCGCGACGGTGCTGCCCTTGGGCGCGAGGCCCAGCCGCACGCTCAGGCGCTCGACGTGGGTGTCCACGACGAAGCCGACGTTGGTGTTGAACGCGTTGCCGAGCACGACGTTGGCCGTCTTGCGCGCCACGCCCCGCAGCGTGAGCAGTTCCTCCATCGTCCGCGGCACCTCGCCGCCGAAGCGCTCGACCACCGTGCTCATCGCCTCGTGCACCGCGCGCGCCTTGTTTCGATACAGCCCGATCGTCTTGATGTACGGCTCGATCTCCGCGGGCGTCGCGCGGGCGTAGTCGGCGGGCGTCGGGAACGCGCGAAAGAGCCCCGGCGTGGCTTTGTTCACGCTCACGTCGGTCGCCTGCGCGGACAGGATCGTCGCGATCAGCAGCTCGTGCGGCGAGGTGTAGTTCAGTTCGCAGTGCGCGTCGGGATAGTGCCGCGCGAGCGCGTCGGCGATTCTCAGGGCGCGATCGATGGACGACTTCTGAACGCGGGGCGGCATCGGGCGAGCGTAGCGTGCGCACGAAAAAGGGGCCGCACGTCCCACGACGCGCGACCCCTGAATAGACCGGATTCAGCCTGAACTTCAGGCCCGGCGACGGCGCGCCGCGACGAGCAGGCCCGCGCCGACGAGCGCGAGGCTGCCGGGCGTCGGGACGGCCTGGAACGCGGCCCACTGCACGACGAGCTGCACGTTGCCTTCCATGCCCGGACCCATCTGCGCGCGGGCGTCGGCGTCGCCGAAGTCGCGCGTGATGAACAGCTCCGCGGCCGAGTCAAACTGGAACGTGAACGACGAGCCGTCCTGCTGCAGCGCCGAGAGCACGTTGTAGGTGTTGGTGAAGCCCGAGCCCACGGAGTTGGGCGTCAGGCCCTGGGTGGGGTCGCCGACAACGACGCCGTTGTGCGTGACGAAGTTGGTGGAGTTGTCGCGCGCGAGGAGGGTCTGCCCGGCGGTGAGGCCCACGCCGTAGCCCCAGGCCATGTCATAGTTGCCGAGCGACGCGGGGTTGAAGAACTCGGTGATGCCGTTGACGTTGATGCGGTTGCCCGTCGACGAGAGCCCGCCGAAGGCCGAGGACGAGAACGCGGCGTCGATGTTGGCGTCGACGCGGATGCGGGTCTTGTTGTTCGCCGAGCCGCCGATGCCCTTGATGAGCATCTCATCGCCGCCCCAGCCAAGGCCCACGCGGAGCGTGGCGGCGACGGGGACGTAGACGATCTGGCCGAACGTCGCGATGCCGCCGACGTCCTGGAAGGGGTTGCTCCACTGATTGAGCGTGACGTTCCGGCGCTCGGCGGCGGTGAAGGCGAAGTTGGAGCCCGCGCTGGTTGCGCCCTGGCCGGCCTGCGTGGGGCCGTTGGGCCCGGCGTAGCCGAAGTTGTAGTAGCGCGTGCCCGCGGGGCCGGGGGGTGAGCTGGTGCCGAAGTTGCCGAAGAGCTGGCGCTGAACGTACTGGGCGGCGTTGAGGTCCTGCCCGGTGTACCAGGGCGTGCCCTGCTCGTTCATGATGCCGTAGGACGTGTCGGTGAAGGGGCCGGTGGTCTGGCCGTTGGCCCCACCGCGTGCCGTGCCGACGAGCCCGGTGTCGTACGTGCCGCCGCCGATCGCCTGCCACGACCAGCCGCTCTGCAACTGGGTGTTGACGGGCTGGGCGTGCGCCAGGCCCGCAATGACCACGATCGCCCCGGCGCTGGCCGAGGCCTTGGTGAACTGCATGTCTCTCTCTCCTCGGAAAACCCAATGACCAAACCCCGCGGGGCGGAAACTCCCACAAGGGACGGGCAAGTATAAGCCCCGTGCCCCAGCCGAGTTCCTCGGCATTTCCCCGGATCCCTTGGGCCCCGGCCAGCGAATGATCCGCCGATCAGGGGAGGGTCGCCCGCGCATCGGACCGTGATCGGGGTTCCCGGCTTCAGAACCGCCCCCGTCCCGCCGAGGGCACTGGACGCGACCTATGCTCGGCGTTCGTTTTCGGGGTGCCCGGGGTCGGGCGCCGGGGGTCACGGTTGGAGTTGGGGTCCGGTTTACTCCTCCAGGGACTTAGGCAACATGTCGCAGACTATGTCGAACACCTCGCCGTTGGACAAGCCGTTGGACGATCGCCTGCCGAACTCGCCCCGCCCGAGCGATCTGGTGCCGGGTGAGACGCTCGTGCGCTGGCTGCGCGACATGCTCCTGATCCGCGAGTTCGAGAACCGCTGCGCGCAGGCGTACCAGCAGGCCAAGATCGGCGGCTTCTGTCACCTGTACATCGGGCAGGAAGCCACCGCCGTCGGCACGATCAACTCCGTCAACAAGGACGACCCCATCGTCACCGCCTACCGCGACCACGGGCACGCGCTCGCCCGCGGCATGGACCCGGGCGCCTGCATGGCCGAGATGTTCGGCAAGGTCACCGGCTGCGCCAAGGGCAAGGGCGGCTCGATGCACATGTTCGACAAGCCCAACTACAACTTCGGCGGCCACGGCATCGTCGGCGCGCAGATCCCCCTGGGCGTGGGCCTGGCCTTTGCCGTCCGCTACGAGTGGGAAGTCCTCCAGCAGAAGCTCCCCAACCCGGGCGTCAACCCCGGCGACCCCGGCACCAAGAAGGTCTGCCTCGCCTACCTCGGCGACGGCGCGCTCAACCAGGGCGCCCTCCACGAGGCCATGAACCTCGCCGGCCTCTGGGACCTGCCCTGCATCATTATCGTCGAGAACAACGGCTACTCGATGGGCACCGCCATCGAGCGCGGCACGACCATGGCCCACGACCTCACCAAGAAGGGCGAGGCCTACGGCATCCGCTCGGCGATCATCGACGGCTTTGACATCCTCGAGCTCTACGACCAGTTCAAGCCCCTCGTCGACTGGTGCCGCGAGAACCAGAAGCCCGCCTTCGTCGACCTCAAGACCTACCGCTACCTCGGGCATTCGATGTCCGACCCCCAGAAGTACCGCACCAAGGAAGAGGTCGAGCAGTTCAAGAGCAAGGACTCGATCGACCGTCTCGCCTCGCACCTCATGACCCAGCGCAAGGGCCCGGACGGCAAGCCCGTGCTCAGCGAGCAGCGGTTCATGGAGATCCAGACCGAGGTCAAGGAGCTGGCGCGCAAGGCCGTCGAGTTCGCCGAGAACTCGCCCGTCCCGGATGTCGCGACCGAGCTCTACAGCGATGTCATGCACAACCCGATGCCGAACATGTCGCCCATGGCCGACTATGTCCACGGCGTGAAGAACCCGCTGCTCTGATGCTCACGCCGACCACCGTCGGCCCGGACATCGAAGACTTGACCAACGCCCCGACCGCTCGGGGCGTTGTTCTTTCCGGGCCTTGAGGGTTTCCTCTCACACGCAAAGAAGGCGGGTGGCACTGTTTGGGCGGGCTTTGTCGCTCAAGCCTTGGTGGCGCGTCGATCGCGCAGAGGGTGCCACCAGTCCGACGAGGCGCAGCCTCGGCGCGACTGGTGCCGAAGGCGGCTGGCGCCCATCGCACCACTCTCCGCTGCGCTCCGAGTGGTGGCACCCAAGGCTGGGGGCCGAAATACACCCGACGCGCGGACATCGCGCCGCGGATCGGGGCACCCCAGGTGTGCATAAGGCATGTCGTCTCGGAGAGTCGACATGCCCGGACCAACCTAGCCGAGGCGAGGGATAGACGGGGAACAGGCACCGAGGCAGGGCATTCGAGGTGGCTACCCGACGGACTGACACACGGTCGTCAGGGCTTCTCCACAATCCGTTAGGGTCCGCGAGGAATCGCGTTTGACACGGGCCCACGCGGCAGACTAAGTTGCGTTCGTTCAGGCCCGCCCGCAGCGCGGCCCCTGAATCGGACTCGGTTCCACGGAGGGACCGGCCCGCCCCAGCGCTGCCGCTCGGCCGCCTGCCGATCCGGACTGATTCGGGCCTTCGCCCGACGGTTTCACGGACTCAGCAGCCACGGCCGGCAAGGAGATCGGTCCATGCCTCAGGCTGTCACGTCGCGCACGTCCGCCCCCGCCGCCCCCACCACTCCCACGAGCGGCCCCACCACTCCCGCCAACCCCAAGGCGGTCGAGACCAAGGCGGACCCCAAGAACGACATCAAGAACGAAATCAAGAGCGAGGCCAAGGCCCCCGCGCCGGTGTCGCGTCCGGGCGCGGTGAGCTCCGCGGCCGGCCGCCCCGCGGCGCAGGTCGAGTCCGTCCGCGAGACGTTCAACCGCGAGTCGATGATCCGCACCGCCGAGGTGCGCATCGGCGACAAGGAAAAGAACGCCGCGCTCAAGGCGACGCTGGGCCAGATCGAGAAGACCTTCGGCAAGGGCTCGATCATGCGCCTGGACGAGAAGGCGTATCTCTCGATCCCCGGCATCTCGACCGGCGCGCTCTCGCTGGACCTTGCGCTGGGCGGGCGGGGCATCCCGCGCGGGCGCATCGTCGAGATCTTCGGCCCGGAATCGTCGGGTAAGACGACGCTGGCGCTGACGGTCGCAGCGCACGCCCAGAAGGAGGGCGGCGTCGCGGCGTTCATCGATGCCGAGCACGCGCTGGACCCCTCGTGGGCCCGCAAGATCGGCGTGAACATCGACGAGCTGCTGGTCTCCCAGCCCGACACGGGCGAGCAGGCGCTGGAGATCTGCGAGATGCTCGTGCGGTCCAACGCGGTCGACATCATCATCGTCGACTCGGTCGCGGCGCTGATCCCGCGGTCGGAGATCGAGGGCGAGATGGGCGAGAGCTCGGTGGGCGTGCAGGCGCGGCTCATGAGCCAGGCGATGCGCAAGCTCACGGGCATCATCGCCCGCTCCAACTGCACGGTGATCTTCATCAACCAGATCCGCGAGAAGATCGGCGTGATGTTCGGCAGCCCGGAGACCACGACCGGCGGCCGGGCGCTCAAGTTCTACTCCTCGGTCCGCATCGACGTGCGCCGGACGGGCGCGATCAAGGAGGGCGACATCACCGTCGGCAGCCGGACGCGGGCCCGCGTGGTCAAGAACAAGGTCGCCCCGCCCTTCCGCGAGGCCGAGTTTGACATCATGTACTCCGAGGGCATCTCGATGGCGGGCGACCTGATCGACCTGGCCGTCGCGGCGAACGTGGTGGAGAAGGCGGGCTCGTGGTTCAGCTACGGCGAGCTGCGGCTCTCGCAGGGCCGCGAAGGGGCCAAGACCTACCTGAAGGAGCACCCGGAGCTGTTCAAGGAGATCCGCCAGAAGGTGCTGACCGTCCGGATGAGCCAGCCCCAGCCCGCGGTCCGCAAGGAAGGCGACGACACCGACGAGGGCGAGGAGTAATTCCGCCCACGCGGGCCGGGAGCGCACGGTCGGTTGCCCCAGCGGGGCATGCCCGCCTAACCTCTCCGGCTTCGCCGCGGCCGTGGCGGAATTGGCAGACGCGCTAGATTCAGGTTCTAGTGCCCAAAAGGCGTGGAGGTTCGACTCCTCTCGGCCGCATTCGACCTCGGGCCTGTCCTTCCGGACGGGCCCGAGTTCGTTTTTGCCCCACCCCACCCCACCCCACCCCACCCCACCCCTACTCCACCCCAATCGACGCCCGATTCTCACGCCGGACCCGAAACTCTGAGCCCCCGGGGCGGATCAAAGACTCAGGCATGGACCGCCCCCATTCCAAACCCCACGCGACCCCCGAGCCGCACCACCCCGGCCCGCACGCGGGGTCGCAGGCGGGCCGATCGACGCTCGCGCGGGCGATGCTCCGGCGCTGGCACGACGCGCTCCGCTCGGGGCTGCGCCGGTATCCGACCGAGCTGAGCAGGCCCCCAGCTCGGGCCACGCCGCGCGTGGAGAGTTCGGCCTCGGCCTCGCTGCCCGGCGAGCGCAACTGGGCCGCGTGGCTCGGGCACGCGAGCGTGCTGCTCGATCTGGACGGCCGGCGGGTGCTCGTCGACCCGGTGCTGTCGGACCGCATCGGCGTCTCGCTCCTGGGCCGAACGATTGGCATGGAGCGTCTCGCGCCCCCGGCGCTGCGCGCCCACGAGCTGCCGCAGGTCGATCTTGTGCTCATCACGCACGCGCACTTTGACCATCTCGACCGCCCGACCCTAGCGGCGCTGGCGCGGAAGCAGACGCACGTCATCACCGCGCGGAACACCGCGCGCCTGATCCCGCGCGGGTTCGGCTCGGTGCGAGAGATCGACTGGCGCGGCACGCTCGAAGAAGGTCCCTTGCACATCGAGGCGCTGCGCCCGAACCACTGGGGCGCGCGCACGGCGTGGGACCGCCACCGTGGGTTCAACAGCTATCTCGTCCGCGCACGGCACGGCCCGACGGTGCTCGCCGCGGGCGACTCGGCGATGACCGACGCGTTCGCGCGTGTCGCGCCCGCGCGGCCCGACCTCGCGATACTGGGCATCGGCGCGTACGACCCGTGGATCCACGCGCACGCGACGCCTGAGCAGGCGTGGGAGATGTTCCTGCAGAGCGGCGCACGCACGATGATGCCCGTGCACCACTCGACCTTCAAGCTCAGCGATGAACCGGCAGAGGAACCGATCCAGCGGCTGATGCGCGCCGCGGCGAGCGACCAGGACCGTGTTGCCGCGGTGAACGTCGGCGGCGTGGTCAGAATGTAAAGGCGTCGGGCATGAGGCATCGCATCTGAGCACCGCCTCACAGCAGCGGCGAGAGCAGCGACGCGGCGTTATCGCGCAGGCGCTTCCACCGCGAACGACGGCGCCACTGGGCGGGGTCGACCAGCGTCGAATCGGCGAGGTACTTCTTCTGCAGCGTCAGAAGCTGCGAGGCGAAGTCTTCGCCGAAGACAAGAAGCGTGATCTCGAAGTTGAGGTCAAAGCTCCGGCGGTCGAAGTTGGCGCTGCCGATCATCGCGACGCGCCCGTCGATGACGGCGTTCTTGGCGTGCAGCAGCCCGCCGCGGTGCTGGGCGATGCGCACGCCCACGCTGAGCAGCTCGTCGTAGTAGGCGCGCCCGGCGGCGGCAACGACGGGCGCG
>JANRKN010000094.1:0-39507 GCA_033763435.1 Planctomycetota bacterium | reverse complement strand
CTGACCATCGCGCGTATGCTCGCGGCGTGTATCAGGCGTTGCTGACGCGAAAGTACCTGACGAGCAAGGTCATGCCGCTGCTTTCGGCGCTGGCGGTGATGCTCTGCACCGCGATGGTGCTGATCGTCTGGTCGGTGATGGGCGGGTTCCTCAAGACCTTCCTTGAGGCGGGCCGCACACTGCAGGGCGATGTCTCGATCGCCTGGCCCAACGCGGGCTTCCCGCACTATCAGGAGCTGGTGAGCAAGCTCGAGGCCGACCCGCTCGTCGAGGCCGCGGCACCGATGATCGAAACCTACGGGCAGCTCGGCCTGCCCGGGCGCACCGAGTACGTCGTCGTCAAGGGCATCGACCCCGAGGCGTACCACCGCGTCACTAGCTTCCGCGATGTGCTGTGGTGGAAGCCCCTCGACAAGCCCCTGCCCAAGGACACCGAGCGCGAGGACTGGCGCCTGGACACCCGCGACGTGTGGGAGCGGCTCTATGCCAACGGCACCACGCTGACGCGCCCCGAGCGCGACCAGGCGACGGGCGAACTCGTCGCCAAGCCCGCCGCCGTGCTGGGCATCGAGGCCTCGGGGCTCAACTTCCGCGACGTGAAGGGGTTTTATAAGCCCCAGTCAGCGATCGTCCGCACGAGCAAGGGCGCCGAGGTCGTGCAGCGGATGCTTCCGGTCTCGGGCGATGTGACGCTCACGGTGCTGACGCTGGATCGGCAGGGCAAGGTGGTGGACTCGATCACGCGGGCGTTCCCCGTGGCGAACGAGTTTCAGACGGGGATGTTCGAGATCGATCGGCGCTGGGTCTTTGTGCCGCTGGAGTCGCTGCAGGCGATGCTTCAGATGGACGCGGGCAAGCGGCTGCGCGCGGGAGCGGGGGCGGACACGACCGACAAGCCCGCGCAGGGCGGCTCGCCCGTGCGGGTCGTCATCGATCCCAGGACGGGCGAGGAGCGGTTCGAGTCGCCCGCAGACGATCCCGAGCGCCTGGTGGAAGAGCCCGCGCGGGTGACGAACATCGTGGTCAAGGGCGCGGCCGGAGTGCCCGTGGAGCAGGTGCGCGACCGCTGCCGGGAGATCTATGAGCAGTTCCATGCCGTGCACAAGGGCCAGGTGCCCGAAGTTTGGGAGATGGCGTTCCTGACGTGGAAAGACCAAAACCGCAACTTCATCGCGGCGGTCGAAAAGGAAACGGGGCTCGTGCTCTTCATCTTCTCGTTCATCTCGATGACGGCGGTCTTCCTCGTGCTCGCGATCTTCTGGAGCATGGTGTCGGAGAAGACCAAGGACATCGGCACGTTGCGGGCGCTGGGCGCGTCGCGAATGGGCATCGCGTGGCTCTGGATTCGATATGGTCTGGCGATCGGCGTGGTCGGGGCGGCGATGGGCGTCGCGCTCGCGTATGCCGTGGTGCTGAACATCAACCCGATCCACGAATGGCTCGGGCGCACGTTCAACCTGTACATCTGGGACCCGCGGGTGTACTACTTCACGCGGATCCCGTCGAGCGTGGAGACCGTCAAAGCCGTGTGGGTGGGCATCGCGGGCGTGCTCTCGTGCGGTCTGGGCGCGGCCTGGCCCGCGATCCGCGCGGCACGCATGGACCCCGTCCGCGCGCTGCGGTTTGAGTGATGCGATTCGAGTGACCGGCACACAACTTTCATGGCGCTGATCTCGGCCGAAAACCTCCGCAAGACCTATCGCCTGGGCAAGGTCGATGTGCCCGTGCTCCGCGGCGTCACCATGCGCGCCGACGAAGGCGAGCTCGTTGCGATCCTCGGCGCGTCGGGCTCGGGCAAGAGCACCCTGCTCCACCTCCTCGGCGGGCTCGACCGCCCCGACAAGGCCAAGCAGGGCGAGAAGCCCGCCAAGATCGTCTTCGCGGGCAGGGACCTCGCGCAGTTCTCCAGCGGCGAGCTCGACAGCTATCGCACCCGCGAGGTCGGGATGGTGTTCCAGTTCTACCACCTGCTGCCCGAGCTGTCGGTGGTCGAGAATGTCTGGCTCCCGGCGATGATCCGCCTGAGCTCCCGGCAGTTGCCGCTGGCGCGCGTGCCGTCGGACGTCCGCGACCGCGCCGAGGCGCTGCTCAAGCGCGTCGGGCTCGGGCATCGGCTCGGGCATCGGCCCGTGGAGCTGTCGGGGGGCGAGCGCCAGCGCGTGGCGATCGCGCGGGCGCTGATCAACGACCCCGTGCTGCTGCTGGCCGACGAACCGACCGGCAACCTCGACCGCGCGACGGGCACCACGATCCTCGATCTGCTCGACGAGCTCCGGCGTGAGCCCGTGCAGCCCGCGGACGGCGGCCAGGCCCGCCGGCGGACGATGGTGCTCGTGACCCACGACAGCCACACCGCGGCCCGGGCCGACCGGGTGCTCAAGCTCGACGACGGCGTCATGGTCAAGGCCTGATCCCCGACCCCGCGGCCCCGGGCGGGGCCCCGGGTCCGTTCGGGCTCCAGCCCCCGGCGGATGACGGCGGGCCTCGGTGTTCCTATGCTCGCTCTCGTTGAACAGGCCCCGAAACACGTGACCCAGACAACGCCCAAAACATCCCCTGCCATCGACGCCCCGGCCCACGTGCACGCCGACGCGCCGATCCCGACCTCCAAGCTGGTCATCACCGGCGCCGAGGGTTCGCAGATCGAGGCCAAGGTTGGCCGTGCGGGCACGTCGGGGCCCGACGTGGTCTTCCTGCACGGGCTCGTGGGGCTCAACGACCACTGGGAGCACGTCGTCCGCGCGACGCAGCACCGTCTGCGCAGCACGCTGCTCGAGCTGCCGCTGCTGGAGCTCACGGGCGAGGACTGCTCGATCCAGGGCGTCAGTGTCCTGACTGAGCGCTGGCTCGCGGCGAACTTCTCTGAGCCGGTCGTGCTCGTGGGCAACTCCTTCGGCGGGCACGTGGCGCTCCGCATCGCGATCGAGCGGCCCGAGCTGGTCCGGGGCCTCGTGCTCGCGGGCGCCTCGGGGCTGATCGAAAAGTCGATGGTCGCGGACGTGCAGATCCGCCCCAGCCGCGAGTGGCTGGCCCGCAAGATCGGCGAGCTGTTCCACGACCAGCGTTTCATGAGCGAGACCGACCTCGACCGCGCCTTCGCCTCGCTGAGCAAGCGCGGCGGGGCACGCGCGATGGTCAAGCTCTCGCGCTCGGCGCGGCGGAACCACCTCGGCAAGAAGCTGGGCATGATCCAGTGCCCCACGCTGCTGATCTGGGGCAAGCAGGACATCGTCACGCCCCCCGAGGCGGCCGAGGGCTTCCTGTCCAGCATCCGCGGGTCGGAGATCGTCTGGTTCGATCAGTGTGGCCATGCGCCGATGATCGAAAAGCCCGCTGAGTTTGCTTCCGCGCTCGCCGCATTCGCCGAGCGCGTGGCGCACGCGGGCGGCACTTCCGGTGGGCACGCGGCGGGGCCCGTCGTGAAGCATTCCGGGTCCGCCTCGGGAACTTCGCGTTGAACTCTGCCGGACACTCCGCGGCGTCGAATTCAGCTCAGACCGGCTCTTTCTCGCTCACCTCGCTGGTGGGCGTGGGTCTCGCGGCGTATCGCGCGGCGCGGATCTCGCGGCTGAGCGATCTCGAGTACTGGAAGTTCGAAACAGCCCGGCTCCAGGTCGCGCAGCTCAGGCGCAATCTGAAGTTTGCCGCACGGACCGAGATCGGCCGCTCGCTGAGCTTTGGCAAGCTCGCGGCGCTGCCCGACAAGGACCTGCTCCCCGCCTATCGCAAGTCGCTGCCCGTCGCCGACTGGTACCGCTACAAGGACCAGATCGCGCGGATGCGCGAGAACGCCGAGCGCGATGTGCTCTGGCCCGGGCTCGTCGAAGATTTCGCCCAGACCTCCGGCACCACCGCGGGCGACAAGTTCATTCCTGTCTCCAAGCAGATGCTCCGGAGCAACTTCCTGGCCTCGCTGGACATCTTCGGCAACATGTCGCGCTTCGGCGTGCGCCTGCCGCAACTCACGGGCGGAAAGAGCCTGTTCCTGGGCGGGTCGACGAATCTCGAGACCAACCGTCACGGCATCCGGACGGGCGACCTCTCGGGCATCGTGACACCGCTGATCCGCTGGCCGATCTCGACGATGTATCTGCCCGGGCCTGCGATCGCGCTGGAGAGCCACTGGCCCACGAAGATCCAGAAGATGGCCGAGCGCTGCGTCGATGAGGACGTGCGGATGATCTCGGGCATGCCCTCGTGGGCGCTGGTGCTCTTCGAGCGCGTGATCGCGCTGCGCAACGAGCGCAAGGCCGGCAGCGCGAAGACGATCCGCGACGTCTGGCGCAATCTCACCATCTTCGTCCACGGCGGCGTGAAGTACACGCCGTTCGAGCCGCGCGTCCGCCAGATGTGGTCGGGCTCGCCCGACGGCGCCGACCTTCCCTTCCGGCTCGAGCTGTACCCCGCGAGCGAGGGCTTCGTCGCGATGCAGGACACGCGGGGCGATCCGGGCCTGCGCCTGTGCAGCGATCAGGGCAACTTCTTCGAGTTTGTGCCACTCGAACGGATCAACGAACCCGACGCGCCCGGCTATGCCGCGTGGGAAGTCGAGAAGGGCCAGCGATATGTCGTTACGCTCAGCACCTGCGCGGGCCTCTGGCGCTATGTGCTGGGCGACGTTGTCGAGTTTGACACGATCCCGGCGAACTTGGACGGCAAGGGCGGCGAGGGGCCATGCCGCATGCGGATCGTGGGCCGGCACCGGCACTTCATCAACGCGTTCGGCGAGAACCTGATCGTCGAGCATATTGAGAACGCGGTCGCGGCCGCGGCGAAGGCGAGCGGGCTGATCGTCGCGGAGTTCACCGCGGCGCCGGTCTATCCCAAGGACGGGCAGCGCGCGGGCCTGGAGCTCGCGGTCGAGATCGAGAGCAAGCCGGGAATGGCGCCCGCGGCGCTCGAGACCTTCCGCGCCGAGTTTGACCGCTCGCTCAAGGCCCAGAACAACGACTACACGACCAAGCGCACCGACGCGCTGGGCATGGCCGAGCCGACGATCACGCCGCTGCCCGTGGGCGCGTTCCACCGCTGGCTCACGTCCAAGGGCAAGCTGGGCGGGCAGCACAAGTGCCCGCGGTGCGCCAACGGCCGCGAGATCATCGAGGGCGTCGTGGGCATCGCGCGCCAGGGCTGACGCGCCGAGCCGGAAGCCGATCAGCCGAGCTTGTAGATCGGGCCCAGCTTGCCCTCGAGATGCCGCATGAGCGGATCGGCCGAGAGGGTCCGGCCCGTGACGCGCTTGCACAGCTCGGCCGCACGGTAACGCCGACCGTGACGGTGGATGTTCTTGAGCAGCCACTCGCGCAACGGCAGGAACTCGCCCTTGGCGATCATCGCGGGCAGGCCCGGCAAATCCTTGTTGATCTTCTCCCAGAACTGCGCGGCGTACAGATTCCCCAGCGTGTACGTCGGGAAATAGCCCATCAGCCCGAACGACCAGTGCACGTCCTGCAGGCAGCCGCGCCGATCGTCGGGCACCTCCAGCCCGAACATCGACTTGAACTTCTCGTTCCACGCGCCGGGCAGGTCCTTCACCGCGAGGTCCCCCGAGAAGAGCGCCCGCTCGAGCTCGAAACGCAGCATCACGTGCAGGTTGTACGTGCCCTCGTCGGCCTCGACGCGGATGAAGCTCGGCGAGCACGTGTTCACCGCGCGGTACATCGCCTTCGCGTCGTAGCCCGAGAGCGCGGTGCCGAAGTGCTTCTTGCTCTTGGGCAGCGCCCAGCGCCAGAACTCGAGGCTGCGCCCGACGAAGTTTTCCCACATGCGCGACTGGCTCTCGTGGATGCCCAGCGAGATCGCGTCGGCGAGCGGCTCGCCCGGGAACTGGTCCTTGGGAAGGCCCTGCTCGTAGAGCCCGTGGCCCATCTCGTGCATCGTGCCGTAGAGCGCGTCGGTGAACTTCTCGTCCCGGTAACGCGTGGTCAGGCGCGTATCCCCCGGCGCCATGCCCGAGCAGAACGGGTGCGTCGTCGTGTCCAGGCGCCCGGCCTGCAGGTCAAAGCCCATCGAGGCCAGCACGAACTGCCCGAAGGCGTGCTGCTTCTCGGCCGGGATCTTCGCCGAGAGCGGCCTGGTGCTCACCTTCTCCTTGCTGGCGGCCACGCGAGCAATCAGCGCGCTCAGACGCTCGCGCAGCGGCGTGAAGATCTCCTGGATCTCCCGCGCGCTCATCCCCGGCTCGTACTGATCCAGCAGCGCGTCGTACAGCTCGCCCCCCGCGGGCTTGCCCAGGCACTCGGCCTCGCGGCGCTTGAGCGCGACCATCTTCTCCAGCCAAGGCCTGAACGCCTTGAAGTCGCTCTTGGCGCGCGCGTCCTTCCACGCTTCCTGCGACTGGCTGCCTACGCGGGCCAACTCCGCAACCAGCTCGCCCGGCACTTTGGTCGCGAGCTCAAAGTCCCGGCGGATCTCGCGCAGGTTCGCGCGGACCATCTCGTCGCCCATCAGCGATTCGTCGCCCTCGCAGACGCTCAGCAGCTCGCCGATGCGCTTGTCGGTCTTGCGCTCGTGGGCCAGCGCGGCGATCTCGGCCTGCTGCTCGGCGCGGAAGGCCGCGGCCGCCGGGGGCATGTACGTCTCCTGATCCCACCCGAGCAGGCTCCCGATCGAGCCGAGCACCGACGCACGCTTGAGCTGCGCCCGGAGCTGCATGTACGGCTCGGGATAGTTCTTCACCTTCGAAGCAGACTTGGCCATCGCGCAACTCCTTGAATCCTGTGAGTCACCCACCCCGGCCCCCCACCGTCTCCATCGCTCCCACCGCCGCCTCACAGTCTACCGCTCATCTTCGCCGAGCGTTTTCTTGCGCCTGAGCACGTGGTGGTAGTGCTGCGCGAAGCGGTGGGCCTCGTCGCGCACCGACTGCAAGAGGCGCAGGCCCGGGTTCTCGCGCCCGAGCTTGATGGGCTCGGGGCGGCCTCGGACGTGGATGATCTCTTCTTTCTTCGCCAAAGAGATCACCATCGGCGGCTGGGCGCCCAGCACGCTGAACGCGTCGAGCGCGGCCGCGAGCTGCCCGATCCCGCCGTCGATCAGGATCACGTCGGGGAACAGCTCCTCGCCCAGCCCCGCCTCGCGATAGCGCCGCGAGATCACCTCGCGCATCGCGGCAAAGTCGTCGTTGCCCACGGTGCGGATGCGGAACCTGCGGTACTCATCCTTGAACGGGCGCCCGTCGATGAAGCAGACCTTGCTCGCGACCGTCTCGTTCCCCTGAAGGTGCGCGATGTCGAAGCCCTCGATACAGCGGATCGGCTCATCGAGCTCCAGAACCTTGCGCAGGCTCTCCAGCCCGCGCTCGGGGGTGATGATCGGGGCTTCGATCTCGGGCTGCCATTGGTCCGAGCGCTCGGCGCGGTCGTCGAGCTTCTCGATCGCGCGGATCTGATCGCGCAGCCTCGCGGCCTTCTCAAAGCGCAGGTCGGCCGAGGCCTGGGCCATGTCGTCGCGCATCTGCCGCAGCACGGCCGTGCGCTTGGTGCCCAGGAACGTCACGAACCGATCCACGTCCGCGCGATACTCGTCCACGCCGATGCGGTCGGCGCACGGCGCGGTGCACTGGCCGATCGCGTGCAGGATGCAGGGCCGGAAGCGCCGGTTCTTCTCATCGCCCGCGACGATGTCGAGCTTGCACGTGCGGAAGCGGAAGATGCGCTGGAGCACCTGCACCGCCTCGCGCAGCGCACCCGCGTTGGCAAAGGGACCAAACACGCGGGCGTTGCGCATCTCGGGGTGGATACCACCCTCGGCGTCCAGCCCCGCCGGGTTGCGCGTGACGAACACACGTGGGAAATCCTCGCTGCGCGTGACGACCAGATACGGGAAGGTCTTGTCGTCCGTGAGCCGAACGTTGAACTTCGGGCGGATGTCCTTGATCAGCCGGTTCTCGGCGAGCAGCGCCTCCCACTCGCTCTCACAGGGCAGGATCTCAAAGTCGTGCACGACGTCGAGCATGGGCTGCTTCTTGAAGCCCAGGTCCGCCGAGGGAACGAAGTACGACGCGACACGGTCGGGCAAGCGCGCGGCCTTGCCGACGTAGATCACCACGCCCTTGTGGTCCTTCATCAGATACACGCCGGGGATCGCGGGCAGATCGCGCGCGCGCCTGAGCAGCCTCGACATACGCTCGGCGTGCGACTCGGTGCCCCACGGCGGGGGCGCGTCCTTGGGCAGAAAGCCCTCGTCGTCCACGGGTTGAGGGATGGGATCATCGGGCATCGCGGAGCCCAGCTTTCCCCAAGACCTCTTCACAGACCCGCGCGGGCATCAGCGGCTCAGCGCCAGTCGGCAGAACATCTCGATGCCCAGCGGCATCGCGTCGTCGTTGAAGTCAAAGTCGGGCTGATGCAGCGAAGGACACTCGACCGCCCCGGCCGGGCGCAAGCCCAGGAAGAAGAAGCACGCCGCAGCATGGCGGCCATAAAACGCAAAGTCCTCGCCGCCCATTGTCGGATGCTCGACGCGGAGCACGCGCGAGGCGCCCATCGCGTCCTCGGCAACGCGGAAGAACTTCTCCGTCGCCGCGGGCTCATTCTCGGTGACGGGGTAGCCCTCGATGTACTCGATCTTCGCCTCGCAGCCATGCGCGCGGGCGGTGGAGGTGACGATCTCGTGCAGGCGTTCGCGCGCCGCGGCGCGGGTCGCGGCCCGCAGCGTCCGCACCGTGCCCTCGAGGAACGCCGAGCCCGGGATGATGTTCTTGGCCGAACCCGCGCGGACCTGCCCGACGGTGACCACGACCGAGTCCAGCGGCCCGATCGCGCGCGAGGCGATCGTCTGCAGCGCGGTGATCACCGCCGCGGTCGCCACGATCGGGTCGCGCCCGAGGTGCGGATAGGCCGCGTGAGCCTGAACGCCGGTGATCGTGATCTCAAAGTCATCGACCGCGGCGAGCAGCGGGCCGACGCGCGACGCGACGCAGCCGACGGGAAGCTGAGGCCAGCCGTGCAGGCCGAAGACTTCGCCCACAGGCGCGCCCAAGCCCGCGGAGTTGTCGTGCAGCGAGCCGCCCTTGAGCGCGCCCTCGTTGCAGAGCAGTTCGGCGCCGCCGATATCCTCCTCGGCGGGCTGAAAGATGAACGTGACGGGCCGCGGGCGCACGGGCATCGAGGCCAGAACGCGAGCGGCGCCGAGCAGGATGGCCGTGTGACCATCGTGCCCGCAGGCGTGCATGACGCCGGGCGTCGCCGAGGCGTAGGGCTTACCAGTGGACTCGAGGATTGGGAGCGCGTCGATATCCGCGCGGAGGCCGATCGCGGGGAGCGCGTTGCCCTCGGGCGACGTGGCGGGAAGGTGCGCGACGATGCCGGTGCCGCCGATCGCCTGGCCGTTGAGCGTGTCGCGCGCGAGGCCTGCCTTGAACGGGATGCCAATCGCGGACAGTTCGGCCTGAATGCGCTGGCTCGTCGCGTGCTCGTGCATCGCGAGCTCGGGATGCCGGTGAAGATCGTGCCGCACGGCGCGGGCCCGCGGCAGCGCCTCGCGGATGAGCCGGTGCAGCGTCGCGTCGGCGTCGCCCGCCTCGACTCGCACCGTTCCGCCTGCGCCCGTGCTCGTCATCGTTGCCCGGCCTGTGCTCGCGGTCGTCATGGTCGGCGATCGTAGTTCGCCCGACCCCGGCCTGCGGAGGGGCCCCGAGACCCCGACGCCCCCCGATCAGCCCTGCGCCAGCCGCGGCCCGCGGACGACCTTCTCGCCGCTGGCGGGGACTTCCTGAGGCGACATCGCGGGCGCGGGCCCGCCCTGGGGCAGCGCCTGGCGTACCTCATCGAACCGGGCGTGGCAGCGCTCAAACGCGTCGACGATCTGAGGATCAAACTGCGTGCCGCGGAGCTTGGCGATGACCGCGCGGGCCGCGTCGTGCGTGATCGCGTCCTTGTAGCACCGCGAGGTGGTCATGCCGTCGTACGCGTCGGCAAGCGCGACAATGCGGGCCGCGAGCGAGATCTGCTCGCCCGCGATGCCGTAGGGATACCCCGATCCGTCGTAGCGCTCGTGGTGCTGCACGACGACCTGAATGGCCATGTTGACCAGCGCGTCGTCGCCCAGACGCCGGCGGACGTTGAACAGGATCTCCGCACCCGCGAGGGCGTGATGCTCCATCGCCCGGCGTTCCTCTGCTGAGAGCGGCCCGCGCTTGAGCAGGATCGAGTCGGGGATCGCCGCCTTGCCCAAGTCATGCAGGCTGCTGGCGACCTTGAGACACTCGATCCACGCGCGGTCGACGCCCGCGGCGATCGGCGCCAAGTCCTGCGCGAGGATCTCGCTGTAGCGCGCCACGCGTTCGACGTGCCGGCCCTGGTCCGCGTCGCGAGCGTCGATCGCCTTGCCGAGGTTGAAGATTAGCGTGTGCCGGGCGTCGAGCGTGTGCTGGATACGGGCCGTCACTTCGGCCTCGAGCTGACGATTGACCTTCGACAGCACCGCGTCGTAGCGTCGGACAAGCCAGACCGAGCCCAGCCCCGTCACGATCAGCACGCCGGTCGCGATGAGACCGATGGTCAGGGCCAGTTCGCTCTGGAAGGCCGCCCAGCCGGCCGCGAGCGACTGCTCGGGCTGCTGCACGAGCACGCGGACGTTCAGGCCCGGGACAAATCGCGTGGCAATCCACGACGGGCCGCCCAGGAAGTCCGCACGCCCGATCGAGACATAATCACGCCCGACCTCGCCCAGCTTGCTCGACGCGTGCGCCGACGTCGACGTGGGCCTCTGCTGACCCTTGGCCGAGAGTTCCTGGATGACGCGGTCGGCGTAGTTGAACCGCCGCATGTCGGGGTTGCGCAGCAGCGCGGGGTGGGCGAGGACATAGCCCTGCTCGTCGAGCACCCAGACGAACGCACCGTTCGAGAGGTCCTCGAAGGATTCCACGAGCGTCTGCACCTGACGCCAGGTCGGCGAGCCGTACTCGATCGGCGCCGAGGCGACGCGCGACAGCTCGCGCTCGAAGCGCTCGAGGTCGGTGATGTTTTCGACGATCACCGCGTCGGTGACGGTTTCCGTCACGCCCGAGCGCAGGCGGTACCAGCTCAGGAGCGAGCCGAACACCATGACCACGACCTGAAGCGCGACCAGCGCCGCGATCATGCGCCCGCGCCGGCGATAGCGGAATCTGGCCAGGTCGGTGTAGTTGTGTTCGGCCATCCTCTGCTGCTCCCGGACCGCCCACGAACTGGCGGAATCAAAGTGTACCGGAGTCCGCGGTCCTCAACGCCCCAAGAAAGTCCCCATTTCATCGGCTCAACGCCGCCGCGGCTCAGGGCTTGCCGGGCTGAGGCGCGGGGCCGAAGACCGACTCGATGATCTGCATCGCCTGGGCCTCAGCGGCGGCGACACTCCCGAAGTCCACTTCCGCGGGGCTGGGCACGGGCAAGTCCGAGAACTGCTTCTGGAGAGAAGGCCGGACGGGAATGTTCCGGCTCTCGCTGGAGGCGAGGTCGCGCTCGACGCTCTCGGACAGCAGGAACTCGGCCAGCACTGCCCCGGGCGCGGGGTTGGGGCCGCCGCGGACCTTCGACACGGTGTTGGGCAGCACCAGCGGGCCGAACGACTTGAGCTCCCCGGGCTTGAGCCGTTGAAGATCGCGCGCACTGTCGGGCGTCTCGTACACCAGATCAACGGCCCAGCCATTGCGCTTGGCGCTCGCCACGTCGTCGGTGTCGGTGAGCCCAAGCTCGATCTCGCCGACGCTGATCGCCTGCACGACCGACGCGTTGCCGGGATAGATCTTCACGCCGTTGTCGCGCAGCGCCTCGAGCCACGCGCGCGCCGCGTCGGGACCGGCCTGAACCACGATCGCCGCGACGTGCGTGCGCGTCGTGCCGAACTGGGGCTGCGCCATGCCCACCTTGCCCCGCCAGCGCGGCTGCGTGAGGTCGCGAAGCTTCGTCGGCACCATCGCCCGCGGCACACGGGTGGAGTGGTGCGCGATCACCCGCGCGCGCTGCGCAAAGCCGTACCACCGAAGGTCCGAGCCCTTGAGCGCCGCGGGCCAGCCGCCCGGGATGTCCTTCTCGTTGCGGTTGGCAAAGGGTTCGAGCACGCCGGCCTGCGCGAGCTTGACGGTGCCCATCGGCTCGCTGGCCCACCAGACATCCGCGCGCGGGCGGTCCTTCTCTTCCAGCAGCCGCGCGACGAGCCCGAAGGTCTTTGTCGCTTCGGTGTCGCCGACGACCTTCACCGTGATGCCCGTGGAGCTCTGAAACCGGTCCACGACCAGCCGTACGACCGCGTCGTCGGCCGAGGTGTACAGCACCACCTCACGCTTGAGGTTCCCCGCCGGGCCCGCCGAGCGGAAGAACGGAAGCACCATGAAGACCAGCACCCCCACCGCCAGCAGGGGAAAGAAAAGCAGCCCGACCGTCAGGCGCTTGCGCTGATCGGGCGATTGCCGGCCCCAGAAATCAGCCAGTGTCTGACGGAGCTTTCGAACGCGATCCTTGAGTGTGAGCGTCGACATGCGGGCCAGAGCCTACCAGACTCTGCTGCCGCACGAGAGCCCGCGCGAATGCCCGTCACTTCTTCTCAGGCTGCGCGGGCTCGGTGGCCTTCGCGGGCGCGCTCCCCTGACCCGACGTGCCCTGCCCGGGCGCACCCTGCTTGGCCCGGCGCTCAAGCCGACCAAAGTAGTGCTTCACCGCGTCGTGCATTTCGCGCGGCACGGCGTCGGTGTTGATCGCCTCCGTCGCGGCCTTCGCGCTCGCCTCGGCGGCCTGCGCAAACTCCGCGACGCTCTCGCCGCGAACCTGCTCGCCCTGAACCAGGCGCGAGCCGATGATCGGCCCCGCCGTGCGCTTCACGGGCGCCTTCGTCGGATCGAGCTGATACGCCGCGGCCTGAGCCTCGGGGCTCTGTCCCAAGCCCTGACCCGGGCCGCCCGAGCCCTTGCCCGCCTTGTCCGAGTCGCCCTCGGACCACTCGCCCGTGTCGCCCCAGGCCCACTCTTCGCCGCCCTGGCACTGCCCCGCGCCCTCGCCCATCTCACCCATCTGCGACTGGCACTCGCTCATCGCTGCCTCGAGGTTCGACATCTCCGCATCGAGCTGCTCGGCCTGGCTCAGCGACTCACCCATCTGCTGCATCGCCTCGGACATCTCCTGCGACATGCCCTGCGCCTGCATCCCCTGCGCCATCTTCTGCAGCGACTCGCCCATGTTCTGGCACTGCTGGCTCGACTTGGCAAGCCCCTCCATCTGCTTCATGAGCTGCTGCTTCTGCTCCTCGCTCATGTTCTTGGCCTGCTCCATCGCCTTCTTCAGCATCTCCTTCGCCGCCTCGGGGTTCTTGCGCATCTGCTCGGCGATGTCCTTCGCAGCCTTGGGATCGAGCCCCGCCTTCTGCATCCGCTCGCTGGCGCGCTGCGTGTCCTGCGCGATCTTCTCCAGCTGCTTGGCCATGTTCTCCAACTGCTTGCCCGCCTGCGCTCGCTCCTGCGGGCTCATCGAGCCGTCGGTCATCTTCTTGGCAAGGTCCGCCATCGCCTCCTGCGCGCCCTTGAAATCACCCTGCGCGAGGCTGCGACCGAAATCATCCATGGGCCCGGGCTCGGCCTGACGCAGCTGACGGAGCGACTCCTTCAGCGCGTCCAGCTGCTGGCCCTGCTCGCCGCCGCGCATCTCGCGCAGCTGCTCAGCAAGGCTCGTCAGACGCTTGACCTGCTCGCGGCGGAGTTCCTCGGCGCCCTTGACCTCCGACGCCTTACCCGCCTCGCCCGCGTCGTTATCCAGTTCCTCATCGAGCTTCACGTTCGCCTTGGCCAGCAACTGCTCGAGCTTCTGGTTCTTCGCGTCGATCGCGGCCTTGACCTCGACGACCTGCTTGGCCTCGTCCTGCTTCTTCTCGCGCGTCTGCGCGATCTTCAGAACGTCCAAGGGCGGGAACGCGACCCACGCGATTACCAGCGCCGCGCCCGCGCAGATCGGCAGTGCGGCCAGCCTCGGCCATTCCATCGGCAGCGCCTGCGACACCTTCAGCCCCGCCGCGCGGGAGCGCGCGGTCTCGATCACCGCCTGCGCCCACGGGTCCTGCGAGGCGCGGTACACCAGCGCGGTCGAGAGCGATTCCTTCAGCTCCGCGCGCTCGTCGAGCACGCGGGCGGCATCGAGCTTCGAGGGTGCACCGACCGCCGTCCAGACGCACGCGCCCAGCACCGACGCCGCGCCAAGCCCGATGAAGATCCACGAGAAGGGCCAAACGAGGCCGAACGTGCGCGCGACCACAACCGCGAGGATCGCAAGCGCGAATGCGACCGCGAGCGTGACCATCAGAGTCTGCGCGAGCTTCTGGGCCACGAGCCGACGCCACGCCGCCGCCACCGCACGATCGATGTCCTGGAACATCGCGCCTCCATCCTGCATCGAGCCAAGCCCGCCGAACCACCAACGGATTCTTGGGAACCCGGGGCAAAGTCTACCAAACCCCGCCCGGACCTCGGCCCGGAACCCACCTTTTCATCGGACGTTCTGGGCGGACGATGGTTCGCCCGAGGGCTGAAAACCACCAAACTTCGTCCGTACTTGTCCGGTTGGGTCGGCGGGGCTTTGCTTGGGCCGTGCGGATTCTGATCGTTGCCGAGTATCCCCGCTGCCTGCCGACCTCGCCCGCGCGCTGGGTGGGGTTGATCGCCGAGCACCTGCTCAGGCGCGGGCACGAGGTTCGGCTCGCGCTCGACGGGACCGACGACGCCTCACTGGTGTCGAAGTTCGAGACGTCGCTGTTCAGGCCTCTGCGGACGCACCTGGGCGCTGAGCCTCGCGCGTTCGCGCGATGGGCGGCCAAGCAGGCGGCCCACGCCGACGCGTGCCTGTCGCTGACCGGGATCGTCCGCGGCGATGTCACGCTCGCGCTCGAACCGCGGGCGTCGCGCGCGATGCTGAGGCTGGCGCGCGGGCTCAAGCCTCACTCGGCGCTGTTGGAGATCGCGCACCGGCCCTGGCTGCCTCTGGTCGCCCTGGCCGAGCGCAGGCCCACGCCGATCCGCCGGGTGCGGGGCGCCGACCCCATCCGCGCGTCGTTCGGCGGGGATCAATCGACGGGCGTGCGGGGGCTGGGCTTTGCGAGCCGTTTCGACCCTCCGGCTGGCAGTCCCGAGGCGATGGCCGATCTCGCGACCGACGCGCTGCGGGCGCACGCCCGCGCACTGCTCGAGATCCCCGCGTGTTCGCGCACCCTGCTCTGGTGGTCGCTCCGCGGCTCGGGCGCGCAGCTCGCCGAGTTTGCCCGCGCGCTGTCGCCGATCATGGCGCGCGAGCGAGATCTGCATCTGGTCATCGCCCACGCGGACCTGCCCGCGCTGCGGGCGTTGCCGGCGGGGCTGGATGCCGCGAGATTGCGAGTGCTGGGCGGAACCGAGCAGGTCCCCGCGCTGGTTCGCGCGGCCGACCTTGTCGCCGCGGGTCCGGGCGACCGGGGCCCCGAAGAACTCGCGCCCGTCTCGCCGATCGCCGACGCGCTGCGCCAAGGCCGGCCCGCGCTCGCCCTCGGACACTGGCCCGGCTGCGAGCTGCTGATCAACGCGGGCCCGCCGGGCGCGATTGTCGAGTCGCCCGCGCACTGGGGCCGAACGCTCGAGGCGTGGCTCGAACCCGCGAAGCTCGCCCAAGGCCGCGAGGCCGCGATGGCGATGGCGCCCTCTCTGTGCCCCGCGGCGCTGGTCGACCGCTTGCTCGCGCTGTTTCCCACACGTTAGTTCAGCAGCGCGTCGGCGACGCCCGCCACGCCCAGCACGCAGCTCACGACGCCGTTGACCGTGAAGAACGCCATGTCCAGGCCCGCCTTGCCCCGGCGCGCCAGGATCACGTGCTCGAGCACGAGCAGAGCCCACACAAGCGTGACGCCCGCAAGGAACACCGGCCCGAGCCGCGCATCGCTGCGCCAGACCATCAGCAGCACCCCCGCAGCGCCCGCGTGCATCAGCCGGCTGAGCCAGATCGCGCCGCGCGTGCCGAGCTTGGCGGGGATGCTGCTCAGCCCGGTGCGCGCGTCGAATTCCTGATCCTGCAACGCGTAGATCACGTCAAAGCCCGCAACCCAAAGGACGACCATCAGCGCAAGCCACCAGACCGCCGGCAGCGCGGGGCTCGCAACATCAACCGAGAGCGAGGCGGACAGGCCGACGGCGCGCGGGTCGATCGCGATGGCCGCGGCGATCGGCGCGATCGCGAGGCTCACGCCCAACACGAGGTGGCACAACGCCGTGAAGCGCTTCGTGAACGAGTAGAACGCGATCCACCCGAGCACGGGCAGACTGAGCGCGAGCGGCCAGGGGTTGCTGGTCGCGACCAGAAACACGCCGCACGCCGCGATGAAGACCAGCGCCGAGGCCGCGATCATCGCGCGCGCAGGGCCGACGCCCAGGCGTCCGCTCGCGATCGCGCGCCGGGCGGTGCGCGGGTTGTTCGCGTCGATCGCGCGGTCGGCATAGCGATTGACGAGCATCGCGAACGTCCGCGCCGCGACCATGCAGACGACCATCAGGGCGATCTGCAGGCCAAAGCGCGCCCAGCCGGCCTGCGCATCGCGCGCGAGGAACGCGGCGAGCACGGCAAAGGGCATGGCGAAGATGGAATGCGCGAGCTTGATATCAGCCGCGGCGATGGAAAGCCGCGACCACAAGCCGCCTGCGGGGGAGATGTCGGTTCCGGTCATCGTCTGAAGATAGGTGCGCACGAGATCAGCCGGGGTCGCACGGCTCCCTCCGCCGCGCGGCACGCACCCGGCCGACCTCGCACACCACTTCGTTCGCGAAGGGCCCAGCTCCGGACCGGGCCATCCGCATTGATCCTCTCTCGACAGCTCTTCGAAAACTCAGGCGCCGGGCCCGCGGACACCACGCACGCGGGCACCGGCAGATTCGTTCGGCACTTCCATCCAGCCCGCCAAAGGCCGAGCTCTGTGCCCTCACGCCGCGTGAGACGCCCCCGCGGGTTAAGGCCCGCGTTGGCCGACAGCATGAAGCTCAGAACGCATCCCCGGGGCGAACCCGATGCCCCGGCCCACGAGGCTCGAAATCAGCCGTGGGTCGGGACGAAGAACCATCCGCAGACTTTCCGCGGTTGGTTTCAATTCCGCGTGAGATTGTGTTCAGCGCTTAGACTCTCTGGCTCGCGAACTTCAACCTCTGCGCGAAACCTGCGCAGTTCAGGAGCCCGGCATGTCCACGCTCGAGATCGACGCTCAGAAGCTCGCGTCCTGGCTCCGCCAACGCCATGCAGCGGTGCGGATCGTCACGACCGAAGAGCACGACGCGCTCACCGTCGCGCGGGGCGCGGGCGACACGCTGCGGCTCGATCGCTGGTGCTGGTCGAGCGTGCAGGGGCTGCGGGGCGATGTGCTGGAAAACTCGCCCGCCGAGCCGCACACGGAGAACCCCGCCGCCGCGCTCGCGCACGCCGCGACCAAGCTCCCCGAGCGCGCCATGCTTATCACGCTCGACCTTGCGCCGCACCTCGATGAGCCGCGGACGCTGCGGGCGCTGCGAGAAACCGTCGAGTCGTTCCGCGCGCGGGGCTCGCGGCTGGTGATGATCGACCATGCCGCGCACGGGCCCGATGTGCTCGCGACGTTCACGACGCGGCTTGACCTCTCGCCCCCCGACGACGCGGAGCTGGAGGCACTGCTCAAGCGCGTGCTGCGCGGCGCAGGCCGAGGCGAGGCAGGGCGGGGTGCGAAGCTGGACGTGCAGATCACTCGCGGGCAGTTCGACGCGCTGCTGCGGACGCTGCGCGGGCTGTCACGCCGGCAAGCCGAGAGCGTGATCGCCGACGCGATCTCCGACGGCACGCTCGATGCCGAGGACCTGCCGCGGGTGATTGCCTCCAAGCGCGCGCTGCTGCGGGGCGCCGGCGTGCTGGAACCCGTCGATGCGCCGGCGTCGATGGACCAGATCGGCGGGCTGAGCGCGCTCAAGGCCTGGCTCGGCGCGCGTGCGGGCGCGTTCAGCGACAAGGCCGAGGCGTTCGGGCTGGTCCCGCCGCGGGGCGTGATGCTGCTGGGCGTGCAGGGCGCGGGCAAGAGCCTCGCGTGCAAGGCGATCGCCGCGGCATGGAACCGCCCGCTGCTCAGGCTTGACCCGGGCGCGCTCTACGACCGATACGTGGGCGAGAGCGAGCGGCGCCTGCGCGAGGCGCTGCGACAGGCCGAGGCCATGGCCCCGGCCGTGCTGTGGATCGACGAGATCGAGAAGGCCTTCGCCTCCGCCGCCTCGCGCTCGACCGACGGCGGGCTCTCACAGCGCATGTTCGGCGCGCTGCTCACCTGGATGCAGGAGCACCGCGAGCCGGTGTTTCTTGTCGCGACCGCCAACGACATCGAGGCCCTGCCGCCCGAACTGCTCCGCAAGGGCCGGTTCGATGAAATCTTCTTCGTCGACCTGCCCACGCCCGAAGCGCGCGAGGCGATCTTCGCGATCCACCTCAAGAAGCGCAAGCGCGACCCGGGGGCGTTCGACCTTGCGCGACTGGCGCGGGCGAGCGAGGGCTATTCGGGCGCCGAGATCGAGCAGGGTGTGCTTGCCGCGCTGCACGAGGCGTTCGCCAAGGGGCGCGACGTGACCACTGACTCGCTGGAAAACGCGCTGCGTGCCAGCCCGCCCCTGAGCGTCACGATGAGCGAGAAGATCGAGGCGCTCCGCGCATGGGCGCGCGGGCGATGTGTTCCCGCGGACTGATGCGGGGCGACCTCAGCGCAAAGGCAGCGGAAGTTCGACGCTCAGCACCTCGCGCACGAGCGATGAGTCGGCGCCCGGGCGGTCATCGCCGCACCCCTGCACGAACGAGCCCACGAACCGGGTGAAGTCATCAGAATCAACGAACCCGCTGAGGTCCACGTCGGCCGTCGGCCAGCCTGCGCGGAATGCCGCGATGAACGCGACAAAGTCGTCGACGTCGATGAATCCGCTGCGATCAAAGTCGCCCTCGCACTCCGCCGGCTTCCAACCCGTCACGACCAGCGTCGCGTCGCGCCATGTCGCGAGATCGGTGCGGTAGGCGTCGTTGACGGTGACGTACCAATCTCCGTCGGAGAGTTCGTCAAGATAGCGGTGGCTCGTGAACTTCACGTTCGTGAGGTTGTCGGTGCCGTCGTCGGGGTTGGGGTACTTGAGGTCCGAGTTCGTCCCCGCGGGCGATACCAGCTTGATCTCAAGATCGCCGACGTACGGCGTCGTGACGTTCAGCACGACTTCCACGCTCTCGACGCGGAAACGCTCGTTGACGCGGAACGTCGCGCGCACGGGATCGGGTGTCCAGCCGTCGGGGAGCTGGCGGTTGACGTTGACCTTGCCGCTGGTCCAGAGGATCTCGGGCCCGACGCGAGTCCAGGCGCTCGCGGCACTCAGCGCGGCGCCCGCGTCGAGCGCCCCGAAGCCGTAGCCGTAGTGGATCCACATCCCCGCCGCGTTCTGCTCCCAGCCGCCGAGCGGATCGCACCTCCGCGCCGATCGCGCGAGCACATGCCGGACATCGCGGAACGTCAGGTCGGGCCGGGCCTGAAGCACGAGCGCCACGACGCCCGCGGCCTGGGGCGCGCTGCCGCTGGTGCCCGTGAAGCCCGAGGTGTACGTCGCGCCGATGTTCGTCGTCGTGAGCGAACGCGACGCGCCGCCGGACTGCGCGACAGCGAACATCGACGACCCGATCTCGTTGTACCACGCCCGGGTGTCGTCGTCGCCGATCGCACCGATCGACAGCACAAAGCGGCTCGACGCATACGGATCAAAGTCCACACGATCGAACAGATCGCCATTGCCCGCGGCCCACGTGATTACGGTTCCGCGCCCGCCGCGCCCCTGCGTCGCGGCCTGCTGAATCGCGGCCTGCTCCTCTGGGGTGTTCTGAGCGATGCGCCCCGTATCGCTCGGGCCCCACGAGCAGTTGCGGATCGCGTTGAGGTCGTTCCGGAATGCCAAGCCCACGGCGTTCTGACTCGCGCTGCCATAGAGCTGACGGCTGAGCTGCGCGCCGTACGCCACGCCCGCGCCGCCAATCCCATTGTTCGCCGAGGCCGCGGCCAGGCCCGCGACGCTCGTTGCGTGCCCGGTCACGGTGCCGCCGGACTGACTCGCCTGGGCATTGAAGCGCGCCGCGAGGTCCGGGTGCGTCGCCTCGAAGGCGTTCTCCATGATGCCGATCGTCACGCCCGCGCCGGTCAGTCCCGCGTCCCACACGGGCTCCACGTTCAGGCTGAACCTCGGCGCAACCGAGTTCTTCAGATGCCACTGCTGCGCGACGAGCGGATCACTCGGCATCGTCCGCACGCCCGAAGGCTTCCGCAGGTCCATGCGCACGTCCGCGCCCGCGGGGAGCTGGCCTTGCAACTCTTCCGCGAGCGAGAGCGCCTCGCGCACGCTCGCCGTTTCGATCGTGAAGAAGCCCGCAACGCGCGTGCGCTCATCGGCGCCGCCCAAGGGCTCAGCGCGCAGCCCTCGCGCCTTGGCCCGCGCTGCGAGTTCCGCCTCGTCGACACCGCCCACCACCAGCCGCGCGAACACGACATAGCCCGGCACAGGCAAGGGAACCGCGCCCGACTTGTCGGCCAGATCTCGTGGATCGCGCCAAGCCTCGCTCATGGCCGCGTCGGGCTCGAAGATGTACAGCGGCTCGGGCGCGGGATACGCCGGCACACGGAACCACGCGCCCCGCGCGGTGTTGGACGACGCAAGCTCCGCTTCGACGGCGCCCGCGCGATCATCCGCCGGCGGCGACATCGGACCGCCCGCGCGTGCGACGCCTGCGAGCGACGACGCGCCGGCCAGCGCGACGACCAGCGCGACGACCATCGCCGCGACTCGGGCCGAACACGCCCATCCTGCCTTCTCAGGCCTTGCTCGCACCACGCTCTCCCGCATCCGTTCCCTCTCCCGCCTTGGTCGTCAGGCCCCGATTCGCACCGACGCCTGCGGCTGTTCCGAGCATTCGGATCCGTCCGAGAACGCTTTCGTGCCGCGGGACTTACTTCGGCAGGCCCGGCAGGCTCGGAGGCGCGGGCGGGGTCGGGGCGGGTGGAGTGATCGGGTTGGTCGCGGGAGCCTTGGGCTTGCCCAGAATCCCGTCGAGCAGCCCGCCGCCCTTCTGGTCCTTGCCGCCGCCGGTCGCCTTGTTGATCTGCTCCTTCACAAAGGTCTCAACGTCGGGCACCGGGACGATCGGCTCGCCCAGCTTGCCCCGAATGCGGATCGGGAAAGGCGCCTTGGGATCGACCTTGTCTTTCGGATCGCCTTGGCCGGTCACGGCGCCCAGCACGCCGCCGACGACGCTGAAGCCCTTGAACACGCCGTCGACGACGCTCCGGCCCATCGACTGGAACTCGACCCAGAGCATGATGTCCACGTCCTTGGACGCAAGGTCAACAAAGCCCGAGACCTCGGCCGGCGCGCCGTCCAGGAAGATCTTCCACCGCTGAAGCTGCGGCTGATTCCCGTTGTACCCCGCGACGTTGAACGAGACACGCCCATTCCGCACGTCGAGCACCAGCGGCTCGATCGGCTTGCCCTGCACGCCCTCGGGCCTCACAGGCTTGTCCTTGAACAGACGCCCGAGCAGGTCGGCCGAGGCGAGCCAGAGCGTGCCGGGGTCGATCGTGATGCGCCCGTTCAGCCGTTCCATACGCCGACGCTCGCGCAGCTCGGGGGGAAGGTTGAGGTCCTGCGCCAGGTCCGCCAGCGGCGCCGAGAGTTCGACCGCCGTGATCGTCATGGGCGTGTCAAGCCCCTGGACCTTGCTCATCTCCTGGAACACGACGGTGTTCTTCGCCAGACGCCGGCCCAGCTCGGGCGTGATCTCGGTGAGGGTGATCCGCGCGTCGCCCTCGGTGCGGAAAACGCCGCCGCCGACGGTACCGACGACGTCGACGCCCGAGCGCGCGCTGCGCGACTTGGCCGAAACGCGCCCCGCGGCCTGCCCCGCGTCGCCTCCCATCAGCGAGCCCATAGGCACGCGATCGGCCTGGGCCTGCACATTCACGCTCGGGCCCAGCAGGTCGACGAGCATGCCGCCCTGCTTGGCGAGCGCGTCGATCAATGCGCTGGGGATCTCGGGCATCTCGGCCTTGACGGTCAGCACGCCGCTCTTGGGATCGAACACCGTCCGACCGTTCTCTTCGCGCATCATGTTCGCGATCTCGCCGACGACGTTGACCTTACCGGCCTGGGGCTGCCCAGCGAGCTGTGCGCTCCCCGCCGAGAGCGCAAAGGGCAGCGTCCCTTCGCCGGGCTTGGCCTGCGTGCGGAAGAGCAGGTCGGTGACCTTGACGGCCTTTCCGTCGGCGCTTTCAAGCTCGAGCATCGGCACCGTGACCTCGACCCCCGCGTCCAGCGGCACGGCCGCGTTCCCGCGCGGCAGCACCAGCCGCTCCAGCGACACACCCAGATTCACAGGCGCCAGCAGCCTCGGCGCACCACCGCCCGCCCCCCCGCCACTCGCGCCCCGGCCCGGCTGCGAATTCACGCCCGGCGCGCTGTCGGTCGGCCTCAGGAACTCGCTCACCACCGCCGGGTCGATCGCCCAGTTGATCCGCGCGGGCGAGCCCAGCGCGATGCGGTCGGGCGCGATCGTCACCTTCACGGGCGGCTGGATGCTCAGCCTGGGCGCCGCGAGACCCACCTCGGCGTTCAGCGCCGCGGAGGCGAGCTGATCCCACCCGCGCACCTGCGCCGCGGACACCGTCAGCGTCGCCTCGCCCCCGTCGCCGATGCCGCGAGCAAAGACCACGTTGGGCGTGCGCCCGTCGAGCAGGATCGGCTCGACGATCGCGTCCACCGTCGCCGCGTCGATCTGGCTCAGGGTGATCTTCGCGCGCATCGCCCCCGCGGGCGCGCCCCCGGCCATCACGACCGAGGCCTCACCGCTCAGCTGTGCGAGCCTCCGCCCTGCCGCGAGCAGCGAGCCCGCCAGCCGCACCGACGCCTCCTGCGCACTCCCGCCCGCCGTCTTCACCAGCGCGCCGACCGGCAGCCCGCCCGTCAGCTGGAAGTTCTCGATCCCGGCGGGCGAGATCATCGTCACGCGGCCCTGCGCGTCGCGCGTCTGCACGCCATCGACCACCAGCCGCCCGGGTACGCGCACAGTAAACGGGATCGGCGGCGCCGAGGCCAGGTCCGGTTCGTACCCCGCCTTGAGCGGGATCGTCACCGCGGGCGAGCGCACCTCCACGCGCGACGCCTCGCGCAGCGTCATCGCGGGCTCGCCCGGCGCGGGCTCGGGCAAAAGCGCGTTGACCGCCGCCGGCACGAGCCGCGCATCGATCGTCGTTGCGCGAAGCTCGGCCTTGCTTGGGCTCACCACGCCGCCGGTCGCGACCTTCAAGCCCTCGCTCCGCACGCTGAGATCAAAGTCGATCGTCGCGGCCTGCGCGGTCTCGCCCTGAGGCGTCGCGCGCAGCGTCATCGACACGGTCGGCCCGAGCGTCTGACGGATCGCCGCGCCCATATCGGGCCCCTGCGCATCCCGCGGCAGCAGCGACGCCAGGCTCGTCGGCACGTCGCTCACCTCGACCGAGCCCGCCGGGCGGATGTCCATCACACCGATCGATTCACCCTTACCCTGCTTCGCCAGCGCCGCACGAAGCCCGGGCAGGTCGAACGATCCCATCGCGCTGAACGGCTGGCCCTGTGTCTTGGCCACGAACGTCAGCTCGGCCTTGGGCACGTCCGTGCCGACCATGGTGAACTGCACGCCCGCGACGTCGACGTCGACCGCGGGCCGATCCTTCGCGAGCGATTCGAGCGACCACTTCTGTGCCGACACCCCGCCGCGGATCTGCGCGTTCTCCAGCGCCAGACCGCCCTCCTTCGTCCGCGGCACGTTCAGTTCGGTAATCGTCACGCCGGCGACCGAATCCGGCCTCAGGCGATACCCCGCCGACTCGGGCACAAACTTCGACGCGAGCCCCGAACCACGCAGAAACACCACGACCATTCCCGCGTCGCGGAACTCGCCCCCGCCCCGCTCGGGCTGAAGCGTGATCGCGTCGGTCGCGACCCGCAGCGCCCCGGAGATCGCCACGTGGTCGCCGCGCAGATTGATCGAGGCGTCGAGCGTCGGCGGCTGACCGGCCTTGGCGCCCGGCGTGGTCTCTGCCACCGTGTTCGCGCGCGCGGTGAAGTTGAGCGTCGGCCCCACGTCGCGCGCGAGGTCGAGCTTCTCGCGCAGCGCGCCCAGGAAAGGCTGCGCGAGCGCCGTCGGCAGAGCGACCAGATCCACCTTGGCCTGCACGTCCTTGGGCACGCCCGCGACGAACTGGCCCTTACCGTCGATCACGCCCGCCGCGCGAACATCGCCGGTCAGGGCCCCCGCCGGCTTCCCATCGACGAACGCGCGCGTGCCGAACCAGAGCGAAACGCCCTCGGCGAGCTTCGAGGCATCGACCTTCGCGACGAACTCTTCAACCGCAAGCGTCTGCGCCCCGCCGCCGGGCGCGAGCCGAACCTGTCCGCCCGCGGCCGTCGTGCGCAGCTCCACCATCGCCGAGGCCATCCGCGGATCAAACGCCTTGCCCTCGGCCGGCAGTTCAACCCGCAGCGACTCGACCTTCACACTCACGCCCGGGAGCTCGCGCAGCGTCACCGCCGCGGGCGAGCCATCCGCGCTCGTTCCGCTGAGGACCTCCGCGGGCAGCCAGGGCCTGAGCCCCTCGGGTGCGAGCGAGAGTTCAATCGGCCCTGACGCGCTGAGCACGCCCGAGGCGACCGCGATCGGCGCGGAGAGCTTCAGCCTCTCGGCGCTGGCGTTCACCGAGGCCTGAGCTTCCTTCATCGAGCCCTTGGCAACGACGTTGACTGTCAGCCGCGGGCCGAGTGTCTGCGCGAGGCGCCCGTCGAGCCCCGCGAGCGCGTCGAGCACCGCGGTCGGGACGCCGGCAACATCGGCCGTCACGTCGACCTTCGCCTTCGCGGGCGTGATCGAGCCCGCCGCATCGCTCCACGACTCAACCTTCGCCGAAACGCCGATGCGCCCTGCGCCCTCGGGCAGAGGCTCGCTCGCCTTGGGCACGCTCTTCAGCGGCTCGCCCGCGACCGCAACCGCGCTGAGCTTGGCGTTCAGCGCCTTGCCCGTCGCGACATCGAGCGCAAGGTCGATCTCCTGCAGCGCGACGCGCAATGGCTCGCCCGCGCCGGACGGGCTCTTCTCAGACCGCGACGAATCGACGTACGTCACGCGCCCGATCTTGAGCCGGACCTCCGCTGCGAGGCCTTCGGGCAGCTTGGCGGGCTCCGCGGCCTTCTTCGTGTCCGCTTTCTTCGCGTCAGTCTTCTTCGTCTCGGGCTTCGCAAGGCCCAGCGCGCGTTCGAGGTTGGTCACGCCGTCGGAACCCCGCACGAGCGCGATCTCGGGCACGTCGATCGTCACGCGCCCGAAGTCGCGCCCGCCCGTCAGCACGCCCAGCAGCCCCGCAGGGATGCGTATCGAGACATCGCGCGCGATGACCTTGCCCGTGCCGTCTTTCGAGGGCTCGCGCAGCGTCACGCCCGTCAATACCTGATCGCCCAGCCACGAAAGCTCGGCCTTGCCCAGGCTCACCGTGCCCGGCAGCTTGTCCTTGATGAAGCCCGGCGCCATGCCCGGCGCAAGGCTCCCCGCGATCGTCGGCGCAAGCGCCACCACGCCCCCCGCCAGCACCACCAGCGTCAGCGCCGACCAGCCCAGGATCCGCTTCACGCGCCCCGCCCGCCGCTCGCGCTGCTTCACGGGATCGGGCGGCGTGAGCATCTCGCGCTTCTTCTCGGCGGCATTGCCCCAGAACTCGCCGCCCCCACCACCGCCAGCCGCGCCACCGCCGCCCGGAGACGAAGGCTTGCCCGAGCCCTTGGAACCCCAGAAATCGCCGTCGCCCGTGCCCATCGCGCAGTCTCCCTGACTTGCCCGAGCCGTCGTGCTCCCGCACCCTTCCCGCGCTCGTCCAGCCCTCTTCCCGCCGACTTCCCGCACCGTGCCGCGTCTACAGGATACCGACCCTCTGTACTGCGCAGGGTTCCGCGGAGATCGTGCGTCAGAAGCGCGAAGCAGAAACAAAGCGGCCCGAGCGCTGAGCCCGGGCCGGTGAATCGTTCTGCGGGTGGATCGTTCTGGAGCCGGAGAGCGCCGCTTACTGGCTGTCGGCCTTGGCGATCTGCCACTCTTCGATCTCGATCGGCGCCTGGCGCCCGAAGATCGTGACCAGCACGCGGACCAGACCCTTGTCGGGCAGCAGTTCGTCGACCGTGCCCTCGTAGCTCTGGAACGGGCCTTCCTTGATCACCACGTGCTCGCCCTTCTCGAACACCATCTTCACCGAGGGCTCGTCCTCGGGGCGGCGCGAGTCGCGGAGCATCTTCTCGATCTCGTGGTCCTTCATCGGCGTCGGCCGGCCGGCCGTGCCAACGAAGTCGCCCACGCCCGTCGTCTCCTTGATCAGGAAGAAGACGTCCTGCGGGATCCGGCCGTCCGGCTCAAGGCGCATCTCGACGAACACATAGCCCGGGTAGAGCTTGTTCTCGGTGATCTTCTGCTTGCCGGCCTTGATCGTCTTGATCTTCTCCGTCGGCACGAGGATCCGGCCGACGAGGTGCGACATCTTCTCGATCTGAACCTTGCGAAGCAGCGTCTCGCGGACCGAGTTTTCCTTGTTCGACGCCACGCGCAGCACGAACCAGTTCATTCCCTCGGCACGCAGCACATCGTCAGCGCCGATCAGACCGGCCTTCTCCGTTGCGCCCGTGTTGGCTTCCGTCTGGCTCATCGCTGCGACCTCCGTTCCCAAACCCCGCCACGCCTCCAACCGATCACCCCAACCCAACGCTGCGCGGACGCCGCGAACGGCACCCGCGCGAACCTCGCGCCCAACACCTGACGCACCCCACCCATCTCACCCGGCCCATCCAACCCACCCGGGCCCACCCGCTTCGCCCCGCCGCACCCGTCCGCCCGATCAGCGCTCCAGCACGCGGATCAGCGTGAAGAAGCCCTGCAGGATGAGATCAAAGCCGAACAAGATGCCCGCGATCAGGAACGTCGCGGCCACGACGACGCTCGTCGAGCCCCAGATTTCCTTCCGCGTGGACCAGTTGACCTTGCGCATCTCGCCGTCGGTCGAAATCAGGAACTCGACGGTCTTGGGCTTGCGCGCCACGACCCAGAAGATCACGAGCGACCCGGCCAGCAGCAGCACCGCCGCCACGCCGCCCTGCAGGTAGATCAATTCGAAAGACGCGATCCCCTCGGCGCGGCTCACGAGCGCGGTCGCCTGACCGACGCGGACCATCTCGATCTGCGTCGGATCACGCTTGCCTTCCATCGCGATCGTGCCGATCGTCACGCCGCCCTTGCGGTCGGCCTGGATCGACACCGCATTGACCGTGGCGCTGCCGATGACGTTGCCCCGGCCGTCGGTCGTCGCGAGGTCCGCGACAAGCTCAGCCTTGGCGCCCGGCGCTAGAGCCGCGTCGGCGTCGGTGACGGTGAGCTGCCAGGTCGGCTTGGGCACAGGCACGAGCTCGAGCTGCTTCCAGATCCAGCCCGCGAAGGCAGTGATCAGGAGGCCGAGCAGGAACGCGGTGCCGACGCGGACCCAGTAGCCCTGGCCGTACTTGTAGATGCCGTAGGACACCTGTTCGCGCGGATCGCTGCCGCGCGGGCGAGAGTCACTCTCGCCCTCAACACGCCGGGAGGGACTTGAACCCGCAACCTGCGGATTTGGAATCCGCTGCTCTGCCAATTGAGCTACCGGCGTCCGAGCCTGAGCGTTTCCGCCCGGGCCGTTCGAAGATTCGTTGCCATTCTGCGCCACGCGCGAGGTCCTCGGGGGCCGAAGAAAGGGCCCGGGCGTCCCGTCGCGCCGCGGTGTCGCGGCATCGCCCGAGAGCGCGGGGGCCCGGCATTACTTCCGCTTGATCTTGTGCACCGTGTGCTTGCGCAGGCGGGGCGAGTACTTCTTCAGGCCTTCCTTGAGGCCCTCGGGCAGACCACCCTTGACGTTCACCTCGCTGCGGTAGTTCAGGTCACCGGTCTCGGTGCACTGGAGCCACACGTACTCACGGGCCATCGACTTCTTCTTCGCCATATCGCGCCTGACCTTTCAAACACCGAGACCACCCGCCGACCAGCCCACCCGTCGACCACCCGCCGCCGACCGCAAACCGCCGCGCCGAAGCGCCGCGGTCCCGAGAGCCGGGAAGGACTATAGGCCCCCGCCCTGCAAACTTCGCCCGAACCCCGCGAAACCGGGCCATGGAACGCGACCGGCGCGCGAGCGAGTCGGAGGATTCTGAAAAAACGAGCCCGCGCTTCCGCGGGCCCGTTCGAGTAGCAAACCGCCCCACACCCTACCCCACCACCACTCCCCACGCCCTCACGTCCGGAGGGGCGTGACTGAGTCCCTCACGCCCGGAGAGGCGTGATTTAGTCCAGAATCTCGGTGACCGCGCCCGACCCGATCGTGCGGCCGCCTTCGCGGACGGCGAAGCGGAGGCCCTTCTCCATCGCGATGGGCTTGTCGCCCAGGTCGACTTCGATCTCGACGTTGTCGCCGGGCATGCACATCTCAGCGCCGCCCAGGAGCTTCAGCGAGCCCGTCACGTCCGTCGTGCGGAAGTAGAACTGGGGCTTGTAGCCGTTGAAGAACGGCGTGTGGCGACCGCCCTCTTCCTTCGTGAGGACGTAGATCTGGCCCTTGAACTTCGCGTGGGGCTTGATCGAGCCCGGCTTGCAGATGACCTGCCCGCGCTCGATCTGGTCCTTTTCGATACCGCGGAGGAGCACGCCGACGTTGTCACCGGCCTGGCCCTGATCCAGCGTCTTCTGGAACATTTCGACGCCGGTGATGACCGACTTGCCCGGCTCCTTGGTCAGACCGACGATCTCGACCGCGTCGCCGACCTTGATCACGCCGCGCTCGATACGGCCCGTGGCGACCGTACCGCGACCCTTGATCGAGAACACGTCCTCGACCGACATGAGCGAGGGCTTGTCCGTCTCGCGGACCGGGTCCGGGATGAACGAGTCGATCGCGTCGAACAGCTCGTCGATGGGCTTGCAGGCCGCATCGTCCTTGGGGTTCTCGAGGGCGAGCTTGCTCTGGCCGCGGATCACCGGGGTCGTGTCGCCCGGGAAGCCGTACTTCTTGAGCAGTTCGCGGACTTCGAGCTCGACCAGGTCGAGGAGTTCCTTGTCGTCGACGAGGTCGACCTTGTTGAGGAAGACGACGATGTGGGGCACACCGACCTGGCGGGCCAGGAGGACGTGTTCGCGGGTCTGGGGCATGGGGCCGTCGGCGGCGGAGACGACCAGGATCGCGCCGTCCATCTGAGCGGCGCCGGTGATCATGTTCTTCACGAAGTCGGCGTGGCCGGGGCAGTCGACGTGGGCGTAGTGGCGCTTGGCGGTCTCGTACTCGGTGTGCGAGGCCGCGATGGTGACGGTCTTGTTGGCGTCGCGGACGGTACCACCCTTGGTGATTTCCGCGTACGTCTTGGGTTCCTGGCCGTTCTTGGCCGCCGAGCGGGCCGAGAGCGCGGCCGTCAGGGTCGACTTGCCGTGGTCGATGTGACCGATGGTGCCGACGTTCACGTGGGGCTTCGTCCGCTTGAACTCACCTTTTGCCATGACTGCAACTCCGAACTCGCGTGTCCCGATCCTTCACAAATCCCGCGTGCCGACTCCGTATCGCCGATCCGCGAGTCACGATGCCCACCCGGTCCGAACGCTTTAATCCTTGCCCGACCGGGCCCGGATTTCCTGTCCGAACGCCCCCGTAAAGAGGCCTTCCAAAGAGCCGCTGATGGGAGTCGAACCCACGACCTCACCCTTACCAAGGGTGCGCTCTACCACTGAGCTACAGCGGCGAGGTCGGGCCCGAAACCCGCTGGCTTCTCGCCCAACGACACGCACCCCGGAACCGACAACGCCGGACCCGGGGGGACACGATCGTAGCAAACCCCGAACACGGGTCAACGCCCGCCGGCCCCCGCCCCTCCCGCTCCCATCGCCCCACCCACCAGCGGCTTCTCGGGCGTGATCGCCTCCAGCGTCTCCAAACCCGGCAGCGCCTCCAAGCCCGCTCGCTCGCGGAGCTTGTTCTGAGCGGCAAGCGCCTGTTCGAAGCGATCCCGCGCCAACACCATCGCTGGGAGAAGGGCGCGAACCACCACCACGTCTCCTTGCTCGCCTCGAACGCTCACGGGGCAGACGGCGATCCAGAGTTCGCCGAGCTCGGGCGCCTGGCGGACCGCCGAGCTGCTGAGTCCGGGGTGCACAAAGACGAACGCGCCGAGCCGGTACGCGATCACGCCGGTAGGCAGCGACTGCTCGACCGTCCGCGCCATGGCCATACGCGAGTCGCGCGAGCGATCAACGAGCTCACGCAGCAGCACGCCCGTCCCGGGAACGGGCTCGGAGAGTTCGCCCGGCGTGGCGACATCGGTCACGGCCAAGCGCGCCTCAGCAACAAGGCGCAGCACGTGCTGCGGGTAATCGCCGAACTCCTCAACGTAACCCTCAAAGGCGACGCGGATGCTGTCGCCGCTCGTGCGGGCATGCGTCGTGAGCGCGGGCAGCGCGCCCGTGCCGGTGAGGGCTTCGAGCTGCGCCTTCTGTGCGGCTTGGGCCTGCTGCAGGGCTTTCTGGGCGTTGGCAGACGCGGTCTGACCCTGCTGAATCGCCCACGCGAAGAACCCGACGTAGCCCGCGACGCACGTGAGCATGACGACGCACACGGGCACGAGCACCGCGGCGGACGCGCGCCCGCCGCTCACGCGCTGCCCGGACCGGATCATGAGGATCGAGGCGACGACCCACCAGATCCACGAGAAGTATCCGCCGACGCACGGCACCGCGGCCGTGACGTTCGTGCCCGAGCTGTAGGCCAGACACTGCACCGTGCGCCCGAGCCCGAAGGCCGATCCACCCGTGACGCGCAGCATCGCGTGCGACGCGAGCGACCAGAGCCCAATGGTGATCGGAAAAATGATCACCGCGACCAGAAGGCCGATCGCCAAGCCCGTCATCATGGGGAACGCCATGGCCCCGCCGCCCCCTCCGGGCCCTGCGCCGACGAACATCGGCACGGCCAGAATCAGAAGCATCGGCACGATCGCCACGAGGATCGTGAGCAAGTTGGACAGCATCGCGAACCTCAGCGCGGGCCAGACGCTCTCGCTGGGCGGCTGCACGCCCTGCTCATCCACGCGCACACCCGCGGGCGGCGTCGCTTCGATCAGCTTGCCCGGGCGGAACATCGAGTCCTTGAGGGTGCGCCACCAGCGCGCGAGCGTGCCCCGATCGCCCGCGTGCTCCCAGACGTTGGTCGCGACTTCCGTCATCGCGGGCGAGACGTGGTCGCCAGGCACGACGACCATCTCGTCCATCGTGATGGCGCGCTGGCAGCCGACGCACGTGAACGAGGCGGGGTCGAGATGGCCGCGCGCCGAGGTCCCGTAGTATGCCGTCGCGCAGTGCGGGCAGCAGAACTTGACGGCCGAGAAGTTGAAGTCGAAGTCCGAGGGCTTGAATCCGGCGCCGCACTCAGGGCAGAGCCGCTCACGCATGTTCCAGAGCGGATAGTCGCAGGACTTGCAGCGCATAGAGAGGTGCTCCCGTCAGCGGCGGAGCGATCAGGCGTTGTTCGAAGCCCCCTGCCAGGTGCGGACTTCGTCGAGGACCTTGGCGCGCGAGAACCAGATGAGGACAAACAGAGGCCAAGCCGCGGCCCACATCGCGCCGACGATGATGCCGATCATCCCCGCGATCTCGCCGAACGCCGCGCCCGCGCCGGCAGCACCACCGAGGTTCTGAGCTTTCATCGCCTCGGTGGTCGCGTTCTGCATGAGGAACCCGACAACCATGCCAGCCATCCCGAGCGCGAGCCGCGCGATCGCCCAGATCCGATGAAGCTTGACGGTGTCGGCCTGTTGCTTGAGCAGCTTGACACCCGCGACGAGCAGCAAGATGGAGACGACCAGCGACAGCGCCGAAATCACCGCCATCGCGGGCATGAAGCGAGCCTGCGCGGCCATTTGAACATCCATCACGTCGAGCTGCGCCTGAGGCGCGTTCGCAGCGAGCGAGCGCATGAAGCCCTGGAAGGGCTTCGCGAGCAATGTGCCCGCAACGCCGCAGGTGTTGCCCAAGATGCCGAGCCCGCCCAGCACGACGCTGATCCAGCCGATCGCGCCCGCCCAGCTCGGTCGCTCGGGCAGAATCGTCGGCGTCGTCGGCGGCGCCGAAGCATGCACGAATTCACCCGGCCCACCGACTCCAAAGTCTCCCGACATGCGACGTCTCCAGAGAATCCGACTGCGAGCGTGACGAGCGTACCTCGCCGTCACCGACTCTGTATTGGGGATCCGCCGATCCGTTTGTGCAAGCGTTTGCACCGGATCTGCCAGTGTGTCCCCTCAACATCCGACGCTGGAGAGGTAGGAGGAATACCCCCTGACGTTCGGTCTCTGGTATCTTGGTGTCGCACCGGGCACTCGGTCGGAGCCCGCTCGGAGGTCGACCCATGACGACGCATCCTCAGGGATCGCACCCCGCCGGCCACGATGGGCACGTGGCTGTTTCGCCCCGAAAATCAGGCCGATCGCTGCTCACTCAGGCTGAGTGGGTGGAAGTTTCGGGCGCGCTCAAGCTCTCCGACCGCGAGACAGAGATCGTCCAGTGCGTTTTCGACGACATGAAGGAACGAGCGATCGCGACGCACCTAGGCATTTCTGCTCACACAGTGCATACCCACCTCGAACGCCTTTACCGCAAGCTGACCGTCTCAAGCCGCTGCGGCCTTGTGCTCACGGTCGTCGGCGAGTACCACCGCCTCAGCGGGATCCGCCAACCCGAGCCCGCAAGGGTGTAAATCGCTTCCGAACGTGTTCGAGATTCACTCGCTTGGCGTTCGATGTTTGTTCGCAGATTCATCGCGAACCCGGTGTCGCGCGGGCCCGTTGGATAGACTGTCTGGAGGGTCGGGGACTCTCAGAAGCCTCGCGCGATGAACGTCGAACTGATGGACCAGACCGGGCGGCTGTCGGCCTCGGACCAGTCATGGATCCGGGCGCGGGCGTCGAACGCCCTCGAGCTGCTCAAGGCGCCGGGCGAGGTGCGGGTCAGCGTGGTGGATGATGTGCGTATGGCCGAGGCGCACGAGCGGTACTCGGGGGTGCCCGGGACGACGGACGTGCTGACCTTTGATCTGCGCGAGGGGCCCGAAGGGCCGCTGGACACCGATGTGTTGGTCTGCCTCGATGAGGCCCAGCGTCGCGGGCAGGAGCGGGGCCACGGCGCTCGCGAGGAGTTGCTGCTGTACGTCGTCCATGCGATGCTGCACTGCCTGGGCTTTGACGATCACGACGAAGCCGAGGCCGCGATGATGCACGCCGAGGAAGACCGTGTGCTGACGGCGCTGGGCGTGGGCGTGGTGTACGCGCGGCCGTTGGCAGCGCCCAAAGACGGGGCGCGGGCATGAACACCTGGGCATGGTTCGGGATCGGCGCGCTCGCGCTGGGCTTCGGCGGCATTCTCTCCGCGCTCGCCCAGGCGCTGCGCGATCTCTCGCGCTCGACGCTGCTCGAGTACGCGCGCCAGAGGCCCCGGCCCGACAAGGTCGAGCGCATCGAGCGGATCAACGCGGACGTCGAGGGGCACGCGGCGGCGATCGGACTGCCGCGGATCATGCTGAACCTCGTGCTCGCGGTCTCGGCGGTGTATTGGCTCGCCGCGGCGCGCGACCAGACCGTCCCGGGCTGGATCGACATCGCCGGCGGCCTCACGCTCGCCTCGGTGCTGGTGTGGGTCTTTGGGCTCGTGATCCCTCACGCGGTGGCCAAGCACGCGGGCGAGCCGACGGTCTACGCGTGGTCCGCGCTGCTCAGGCTTGCGTACGTCGGCGTCGGCCCGCTGCGGCTGATCGTGCGGTTCTTTGACGAGGTCGTGCGCCGGCTCTCGGGCCGCCCCGTTGATGACGACGGGAGCGGGATTGCTCAGGAGCTGCTCGAAGTCGTTGAAGAGGGCGCCCAGGAAGGCCAGTTCGATCGCGTTGAGCGCAACATGATCGGCGCGATTGTCCGCTTCAAGGACACCACCGTCGCCCAGATCATGACGCCCCGCACCGAGATCGAGGCGATGGAGCTGACCAACAACCTCGGCGCCGTCGTCGCTCAGATCCGCGCGGGCGGGCACTCGCGCATCCCCGTCTACGAGCACTCGCTCGATCACATCGTGGGCATCTTCTACGTCAAGGACCTGCTGCGCTGGCTCGCGGGCGACGGCATGCGCGGAGGCAAGAGCTTTGACCTCAAGCAGATCGTCCGCCCCGCGATGTTCGTGCCCGAGACCAAGACCGTCCGCGAACTGCTGGGTGAGCTGATCGAGAAGAAGGTCCACGTCGCGATGGTCGCGGACGAGTACGGCGGCACCAGCGGCCTCGTCTCGTTCGAGGACATCATCGAGCAGATTGTGGGCGAGATCCAGGACGAGTACGAGCAGCCCAAGGATGCCGCGCCCGACATCGACGTGCGCGCCGAGGCTCGCAGCGCCGAGGTCGACGCCCGCGCGTACATCAAGGACACCAACGAGGCGCTGAGGCCCCTGGGCGTCGAGCTGCCTGAGAGCGAAGACTACGACACCGTCGCGGGCTTCGTGACGCTGGCGCTGGGCACGATCCCCGGCGTCGGGCAGACGCTTCGGGAACGCAACTTCGTGATCACTGTGCTGGGCGCCGAGCCCACGCGCGTGACGCGGGTGAAGATCGAGCGCGTCGACGCGGCCCCGCCCGCCGACGACGAGAACCGGGCCGGCGCTGAGGCCGAGCCCAAGCCTTTGGACACGGAAACGATCCGCCGATGAGTGCGAACGCTTCGGGCCCGGTGCTGCGGTTGTACAACACGCTCTCGAGGCGCTTGGAGGAGTTCGCGCCCGCGGACGCCTCGCGCGTCACGTTCTATTCCTGCGGCCCGACGGTGTACGACGACGCGCACATCGGCAACTTCCGAAGCTTTCTCGCCGCGGACGTGCTCAGGCGGTTTGTCGAGAGCGCGTGGTGCTCGGTTCGCGTGAGTGGGCAAGCGGCGGGCGGCGTTCACGCGGGGCCCCGCGCGGTCACGCACGTGATGAACATCACCGACGTCGGGCACATGTCCGACGACGACCAGGCCGACGGCGGGGGCGAAGACAAGATGGCCGTCGCGGGCCGGCGGCTTGAAGAAGCCAAGAAGTCGGGCAAGCTGCCCGCGGGGATCGACGTGAACCCGCGCGATCCGTACCAAGTCGCGCGGTTCTATGAGTCGCGCTTCCGCGAGGACGCGACGGCGCTGGGCCTGAAGCTCGTGATCGATGCGCAGAAAGACCCGACGCTGATGCCGCGCGCGACCGAGTCGGTCGCGGGCATGGTCGCGATGATCGGGCGGCTCATCGAGAAGGGCTGCGCGTACGTCGCGGGGGCTGACGGCGAACGCGCGGTCTACTTCCGCGTGCGCTCGTTTGCCGACTATGGCAAGCTCAGCGGCAACACGCTCGAACGCCTCAAGGAAGGCGAGGGCGGTCGCGTCGACGCGGCGAACCAGTCGCAGAAGGAACACCCGGCCGACTTCCTGCTCTGGAAAGAGGACCGCAAGCATCTGATGAAGTGGGACTCGCCCTGGGGCGCGGGATATCCGGGCTGGCACATCGAGTGCTCGGTGATGAGCGCGGCGCGGCTCGCGCCCGGCATCGCCGCTGGCGATCAACTTCTCCCCGGCAATCAGGCGCTGATCGACCTGCACTCGGGGGGCGAGGACAACATCTTCCCGCACCACGAGTGCGAGATCGCCCAGACCTGCTGCGCCTTCAACGCCGACCCGCGGGGCGCAACCTACGCCCGCATGTGGTTCCATCCGCGCTTTCTGATGGTCAACGGCGAGAAGATGTCCAAGAGCAAAGGGAACTTCTTCACCGCGCGCGATCTCTTCGCACGCGGGCACAGCCCCGCGGCCGTGCGGCTGGAACTCATCCGCACCCACTATCGCTCCAACGCCAACTTCACGGAGCAGGGCCTCGCCGACGGCGCGCGGATGATCGAACGCTGGCGCCGATTCGCCGATCTGTGCGAGGCCGCGCCCCCCACCGCCTCGCCAAGTTCACTCGAGACGCCCCACGTCGCGGCCTTCCGCGAGGCGTTCACGCGCGCGATGAGCGAGGATTTGAACGTCGCCGAGGCGATCGCGTCGCTGAACACGTTCGTCGCGAGCTGCCCGCCGGGCCGCGCTGCGGGCGAGGCGCTGAAGATCGCCGACGGCGTGCTGAACGTGATTTCGCTCAAGGGCCCCGAGGCGGTCAAGACGAGTCTGGGCGTGTTCAAGGATGGGCTCGCGCCCGATCCGAAGGTGGTCGAACTGCTCGAGCAGCGCAAGGCCGCGAAGCTGGCGAAGGACTTCAAGCGCTCGGACGCGATCCGCGATGAGCTGCTTGCGATGGGTTTGGCGATCAAGGACGTCGCGGGCGGGCAGGTCGAAGTCTCTCGGGTGACAGCGGCGAAGGCGGGGGCCAAGGCATGAGAGGGCCCAAGCTGCCGATCACGCTCTGGGGCTATGTGCTGGGCGAGCTGCTGCGGCTCGTCGCGCTCACGGGCGCGGTGCTGGTGACGGTGGTTGCGTTCGCCGCAGCGGTGAAGCCTCTGGCCGACGGCAAGCTCGCGGCGTCGGACGTGCTGAAGTTCGTGTTCCTGGCGATCCCGCCCATGCTCGCGTACGCGCTGCCCTTCGCGGCGGGGTTCGCGGCGACGCTGGTCTATCACCGTCTCGCGTCGGACAACGAGTTCCAGGCCGCGGCGGCCGGTGGCGTGAGCCATCGGATGATGCTTGTGCCCGCGGTGCTCACGGGCCTTGCGCTCTCGGGCGGGCTGATCTTCATGAACGAGCAGGTGATCCCCAACTTCCTGCGCGCGATGCAGCGGGTGATCACCGCCGATGTGCCACGGCTGCTCGCGGCGAACATCACCAAGGGCCGATCGCTGACGATCTCGGGGATGATGGTCTACGCCGACCAGGTGCGCCAGGCCGAGCCGGGCCCGCAGTCGGGCGCGACGGACATGCTCCAGATGAACCGACTCGCGGCGATCTGGATCGATGAGCAGGGGAAGGTCTCGCGCGAGACTCTCGCGTCGCGCGCGGGGCTGTGGGTGTTCCCGGGCGACGGCTCGCCCTCGGAAACCGCGTCGGGGCGCGCCAAGACCGCCTCGTCGGTCGTGATGAGGCTCGAGGACGTCGCGGCGGCCGAGCGGAATCAGGCGCTGGCGCGGACGCGGTCGCTCGATGTCGCGTGGCTCAGCCCGGACGCCTTCAAGGACGACCCAAAGTTCCTCGACTGGCAGACACTCAGGCGCCTTGCCGACGAGCCCGAGCGGATGAACTGGGTCGAGATCCGCAGGCGAGAACTGGCCTTCCAGCTCGCGCGCAAGGCGGCGCGCGAAGAGATCCGCGCCGCGCTTGCGACGTCGCAGCGCGTCGCGTTCACCAACACCCTGGGCGAAACGATCGTCATCCGCTCCGCGGGCCTGCGCGACGGTTCGCCCGCGATGTTTGAGCCGATCCGGGCCGGGGGAGTGATCGAGATCGAACTTCGGCGCAAGGGCGCGGCGCCCGGCGCGGGCGCGGGCGTGGTCACCGTACGGGCACGCAGCGCGAGTCTTGAGATCGACCTCGGGCCCGATCGCTACACGCGCCGGCTGCGATTCCACGTTGAGTTTCAGCGGGCCAGCGGCGCCGAGGACCCGGCGGCCGCGGGCGCGACGCCCTCGGGCGCGGCGGGGGGCGGCTTTGCGCTGACGGAACTTTCGCTTGAGGCCGCGTCGGTCGACCCGCTGCTGAAGATGTCCTCGCGCGACCTGCTGGCCAAGGCCGACGCTGCCAAGCCCACAAGCGCCAAGGCGTCCGGAAAGGACGCGCCCAGAGCCTCGGCGGCTGAGCTTGCGCGCGATGAGGAGCTCGCCGCGGCCGTCGCCGAGTTGCGCAAGGGCCTCAAGGACGTCGACGAAGAGATCCTCGCGAAGATCAACGAGCGCTGGGCGCTGGGGCTCTCGTGCCTGCTGATGGTGGTGACGGGCGCGGTGATGGCGCTGCGGTTTGCTCGCCACCTCCCGCTGACGGTGTATCTGTGGTCGTTCTTCCCGGCGCTCGCGTGCGTGATCACAATCTCGGGCGGGCAGCACATGATCCGCGATGTCGGCGCGCCGGGCATGATCCTCTGCTGGTCGGGCATCGTCGCGCTGGGCATCTACACGCTGGTCGTGTTCCGGCAGGTGGCGCGGCATTGAGCCCCGCCGTCGCCGCGCCAGCTCCAGCCCCGAGCACGGACCTGCCTTGGCGCTTGGTCTGGCTGCTTGTCGCGGGCGTCACGCTCGCGCGGCTGATCTACCTCGCGTTCCTGTGCCCCTACACGCTCGTTGAAGATGAAGCCCAGTACTGGGTCTGGAGCCGATTCCTCGACTGGAGCTACTACAGCAAGGGCCCGGGCATCGCTTGGTCGATCGCCGCGTTCACAGGCGTGATGGGCAACTCCGAGTTCGGCGTGCGCGCGGGCGCCGCGGTCTGGTCGGGCGCGGCGTCGATGCTGCTCGCGCTCCTGGTCGCACGCTCGACGCGCAGCGTCCGCGGCGCGTTCCTCGCGGCGGCCGTGTTCTGCCTCATCCCCATGTTCCAGGCCTCGTCGATGCTCATGACCATCGACATGCCCTACACCGCGCTCTGGCTCGCCGCGGGACTGTGCGCGTGGGAAGGCCTCACCCGCGGACGCGCGACGATGCTCGCCCTGGCGGGCCTTTCGGTCGGCGTCGGGTTCCTCTTCAAGTACACCGCGGCGCTCGTGCTGCCCGGCTTGGTGCTGTTTGTGATTCTCCACCGCCGATCGCTGCCGATCTCGCGCGCGAAGCTCGCGCTGGGCACGCTCGCGGGCGTGGTGCTCATGCTGCTGGCGGCCTCGCCCGTGTTCATCTGGAATGCCGCGAACGACTGGCCGACGTTCAAGCACACGCTCGGTCACTTGAAACTTGAGGGCGGCGACGTCAAGCCCGCGGAGACGGGCTATTCGCCGCTCTGGACGCTGGAGTTCGTCGGTTCGCAGCTCGCGCTCGTGGGCCCGATGCTGGTGCTCGCGTGGCTTGGCGCGCGCGGGCGCGACACGCACGGCGCCGAACGACTGGGGCGCGCGCTGCTTTTCTGGATGGGCGTCCCGATCCTCCTGGTCTACCTCGCGGTCAGCTTCCGCGTCGAACCCGAGGGCAACTGGGCCTTTGCGGGCTACGCGACGCTCGCGGGCCTCGCGGGCCTCGCGGTGCGCGACGGCATGGCCGACTTCCGCGCCAAACTCGCCGCGTGGCGCGCGCTGCCCGAGCCCCGGCCCAAGCAGGGCGTGCTGACGCGCAGGCCTGAGACCGCGGCGCAGGTCGCCTGGCACGCGACGCTGGGCATGGGCCTGATCGCGGGGGTGCTCATGCTCCGGCTCGATCTGCTCGCGGCGCTGCCGGTTGTCGGCACGAAGGTGCCGCTCGGGCGCTTCACGGGCGCCGACGCGATGGCCG
>JANRKN010000093.1:0-34240 GCA_033763435.1 Planctomycetota bacterium | reverse complement strand
GAGCCTTCGAACTCGATGCCCACGCGGGCGCGGTAGCCGGCGTCGAGCACGATCTTCATCATCCGCGGATAGTCGAGTTTGGTCTCGAAGCCCCGTTCGTCAAAATCGTAGCTCTTGGCCGATACGCCCTTGGCAAACGGCATGAGGTCCTTGACGCCGTCGTACCGGTCGTACTCCTTGGGGTCAAAGTTGCCAAAGTCGGGGAGCGTGCCGACGCGCGGGTGATTGACGAGCTTCATGACGCCCGCGAGCCAGCGCCCGTTGGACGAGAGCCCCCAGTGATTTTCAACGATGACGTTGAGGCCAAAAGTCTCACCGCGCTCGCACAGGCGCCGAAGTCCGTCGGCGGCGAGCTTCTGCTGCTCCTCGAACGACCCCTCACTCTGGGCATTCACGCGGATGGAGTGGCATCCGAGCGCCTTCGCAGCCTCAAGCCACTTCATGTGGTTGTCGACGGCCTTGAGGCGCTTGGCCTCGTCTTTGTCACCCAGCGCACCCTCGCCGTCGCACATGATGAGCACGCTCTTCACACCCTCGGCGTCGCAGCGCTTGCGGAGCTCGGCGTTGTAGCTCGCGCTCGACTTCTCCTTGAAGAAGCTATTGACGTACTCAACAGCGTCGATGCCGAACTGCTCGCGCGTGAACTTCGGAAAGTCGAGGTGGTCGAGCGTCCCGGCGCGGAGCGTGCGATGTAGCGACCACTGAGCCAGCGAGATCGTGAACAATGGCGTGGCCTGTTTCGACGGCTCGGGCGCTGAGGGCTTCGGGTTGGTCGCGGGCGCGGCGCCGTTGGGCTGCGCAAGAGCGCGTGCGCCGAGCAGGCTCACGAATCCCGCCGCGAGCGCGCCCCGGCGTGAGAGAGAACGCGAGAAGTCAGGCTGCATGGCGAAGCTCCTTGAAGGCGGTGTGCGAGCGCCGAGAGACGCGAGACAGGAAAGCGCCAACGCCCCGCTCAGGCCGAGCGGCGCGCGGGCCACCACAGGTCGATCAGCAGGCCGGCCATCATCAGGCCGATCGTGCCGTTGTACGCAAAGCCGCCCGCGGCGATCATCGGCACCCATGCCGCGCTGATCTTCGCGAGCCACCAGCCGCCGATATCCGCCGCCAGACCCAGCCCGTTGACCGCGACGGCCAGTCCAACCAGCCCGCGGGGCCAGCGCGTGCCGAGCATCATCAGCCCGAGCACCAGCCCCATGAGCCCGAGGCTGAGCGCGTGGGTGTGGGTGCTAATGGCTGTGATGTGCGCGGGCGTCGGATCGAACTTCCGGCTGAACGCGACCTTCTTCACGTCGTCCCAGCTTTCCAGCGGCAGCTTGCGAGAGACATCGTCCGCCGGCGGAGTCTTTGCGTTGCGGGCGTGGCAGCTTAGACAGTTCTTCGCGATGATCTCCGCGGGTGCGGCGTCGCCCAGGTCGAGATTGTCGTAGTTCTCGCTCACCTTGCCGCCCGTCAGCCAGCTCCGCAGGATCTCGCGGCTCTTCTCTTCAAGCTCTGGCGGGTGCTTGGCCTCGACAGCGCGCAGCAGGGGCGACTTGGACTCGAGCCCGCTGTACGCCGCGGTGATGTCGTCGAGCGTGAGCCCCGGGCGTTCATCGCGGTTCTGGTAGTGGTGGTGCAAAACCATGCCCGAGGTCACCATGCCGAGCAGCATGGTCACGAGCATGGCGCTCAGCCCCAGACGCACCAGCGCGGGCAGCCCGCGCAGCGAGCCGCGAAGATGTTCGAGCGGGGTCGTCACGACGCGAGCTCCCTGAGAGCGGCGGCATCAATCGCGACTTCCGCGCCCGACGCAACCGCCCGCGCTGCGGCAATCGAGATCACCGCCGTCCGCGCGCCCGCGAGCGCATCGCACCCAATCGCGGCGGGCTTGTTCTCGCTCACGGCCGTGATGAAGTCCCACAGCCCGTAGTAGAGGCTCGGGTTGGGCAAGCCCACGCCCTCCTTCAGCTTGCCCTGCTCGGCGAGCTTGGTCGCATCGGCGATCAGCGTGATGCCCTCATCCTTATGGAACTGCTGGCGGTTCGCGTAGACCTCCCAGCCTTGCGTGGGTGCGTCGGCTTCCTTGAACATCCAGCCGTGCGACCAGCCGAGTCGGATCGCGGCGTTGGAGCCGCGGAACGTCTCCGTCCGCCCGCCGAGAGAGTTTCCGAGTGACGCCGCGTAGCGCATGCGGTAGCCGCCCGGGAACGTCAGCTCGCACTCGATCGTGTCGGCGATCGTTCGACCGTCCTGATGCACTCGCACCGCGCCATGCCCGCGAACGCTCGTGGGCAGCGCCTCAGTGAACCAGCACGCGACATCGATCGCGTGCGAGCCCCACTCGCCCGCGAGGCCGAGCGAGTGCTTCGGGTCCAAGCGCCAGTTCACTTCTTCGTCCTTCAGGGAGCCCGTCGCGGGAAAGCGCCACGAAGTTTTCTGGAACTGCTGGGCCTCGATCGCAACGACGTCGCGGACCGCGTCCGAGCGGAAGAAACTCCGCGCGAGCCTATAGATCGGGTTCGAGCGTCCTTCGTGCCCCACGGCAAACAGCTTCCCGCCAGCGCGCGCGGCCTTGGCGATCGCCAGCGCATCTTCCACGCTGTGCGCCAGCGGCCCCTCGCAGTACACGTGCTTGCCCGCGCCTACGCAGTCGATCGCCGGAGCGCGGTGCAGGTGCGTGGGCGTTGCGATGATGACCGCGGCAAGGTCCTTGACCGAATCGAGCATCGCCCGATGGTCGGTGAACGAGGCCGCACCGGTCGCGCGCCGGGCCGCGCCATTCGCGCGGGACTCGTCGGCGTCGCAGACCGCGGCGATCTTCACCGAGTCCATCTTTTGCAGCTCGCCGATGATCGCCCGCCCCTGACGCCCACCCCCGATGAGCGCAACGTTGACCGGGCCCGCGAGGCGCCGAGCGGCCGCGGCGAGCGCCGTGTCGGGCACGATCGCCATCGCAGACATGCCGCCGAGCATCACGCCCAGGCCTCCGACCGCGCCCGAACTCTGCACCAGAAACTCACGCCGTGTCGACTCAGTCATGCGCACTCCAAAGCATGTCGGCTGGAACAGTCAAGGTTCAGTCCGTGGACGCCCTGAGCGTCGTCGATCAGCGCCCAGGCACCGACGCCTCGTGCCGCGGCCCAGGTTTCGAAGGGAGCCGCGTCGCCGGTGACGCAGAGCGCCGTGGACCACGCCTCGGCCCACGCGCCGGAATCCGCAAGGTTGCCCGAGAGCCGGACGGCCGCGGTTCGCTCGTGGGAGGGGAGCGGGCGGCCCCACACGCGAAGGTGGCTTGTGTCTGCGGTGCCGTGCGCTGCTGCGGGCCGCGCGGATGAAACGCTGAGATGGCTCGCACCGCCGTCCATCGGCAGCGGCACGGCATGTTCGCCACGACGCGTGCGAACGCGCGGGTGCCCGGGCTCGATGCTCGGGGTGCCGAGCACGAACACGCTGCTCGTCCCGCCGTGGATGAAGGCGGAAAGCTCACGTGCGGCAGTTGGCGAGGCGTCCGTGAGGATCTCCTGCACCGCGTCGAGCGCGAGGCCCTTGGCGATGGATCCGAGATCCAGCGCGAGCGGCGCGGGTGCGCCCCCGCGAGCGCGGAAGGCCACTGCGTCGCAGACCACATCGACATCCGCCATCGTTCCGCCCGAGGCGACCGGGTCGAACGCACCCGCGGTGCGATCGAAAACCTCACGCGCAATTAGCAGCGCTCGCGCAAGCCGCGGGTCAACGCGGACGGGCCTCTGGTGCGCTTCGCGGTTGAGAAAACTCAGCAGCGAGTCCTTCTCAAATCGCGATAGCGCCCGATGCCACTGGAGGATCTCCTCAACGCAGGCTTCCGCAAGCGTGTTGAGGGCCGAGTTTGTCCACCGGCCCGATGCCGCATCCGGCGCCTCGAGCACCAGCTCGAACCGCGTGCCCATCGCCGCGATGGCCCTGAGCGTGCGCCTCATCCTTCGATGACGCGCATGGCCTTGGGGTCGAAGCCGAATGCGCGGTTTTCCCACATCGACCGCGTGGCAAGGTCCATGATGACCATGACCTTGCCGCCCTGGTTCACATCCGAGTCCGGCTGCTCGCGCGTGCGGATGCACTTGAGCCACTTCATGCGGTGCATGTCCTGGTCATTGCCGATATCCGCACACTCGATCGTCTTCTCGTCGAGATCGTCCGACCAGATGCGCTCGGGCCGAACAACGCAGTGGCGCCCTCCGAGATAGATATTGCCTTTGTTGCCGCGGATGAGCGTCTCGACGCCGACCTCGTTGCACGTTGAGCCCAGAATCACCATCTGATGGCCCGACTCGAACGTGACGGAGATCTGCACCGAGTCGTGGTTCTCCATGTCCTTGTCGACCATGTGCGAGCCCGAGGCGACGACGCGTACGGGCCAGCCGACGGCGGAGCCGAGCGCGACGAGCATGGGCGTGACGACGTGGACGAGCAGATCGCCACAAATGCCCGTAGACGTCTTGCGGAAGCGGCGCCAGCGCGCGTAGAGCTTGGGGTCCCAGTCCATCTTGCCGAGCGGGCCGCACCACGCGTCCCAGTCGATGTTCTGGCCCGGCTTGAGCTCCGGGTTCATCCTGTAGTAGTTCCACTCGCCGTCCTTGCTGTTGCGGCAGTAGCTGGTCTGCGAGCTTGTGATCGCGCCGATGGTGCCGGCCTCGACGACTTTGCGCGCCTCGTGGTACTTGGGCAGGTTGGTCATCTGCGTGCCGACCTGGAGGCGGATGTCGGGGTTCGCCAGCACGACCTCGCGCAGACGCAGTGCCTCATCGAGCCGCAGGGTCATGGGCTTCTCGAGGTACGTGTCCTTGCCAGCGAGCACCGCATCGACGCCCATCTGCGCGTGCCAGTGCTCGGGCGTGGCGATCAGCACGCCGTGGATGTCCTCGCGCGCCAGCACCTCGCGATAGTCGCGGTAGAGGTCGACCTTGTCTTCGACCCCGGCCTTCTTGAGCAATCCAGCGCCGTAGTTGGCATTGATGTCGTTCACGTCGCAGAGCGCAACGATCTTGACGCTCTCCTTGCCCTGCTTGTTGATGGAGGTGAACGCGTTGATGTGTCCGGCGCCCATGCCGCCCTGGCCCGGGCCCGAGCAGCCGATGATCGCGATGCGGATCGGCTCGCCGTCCTTCACTTGGATCCGAGCCTTGCCCTTGGCGACGGGCTGCCCGAGCTGCTTGCCCAAGGGTGTCGCGTGAGCGGGATCGAAGCGCGCGGGCCTGGCGTGCGCGAGCGCCGTGCCTGCCGCGAGGGTGCCGACAACCGTCCCCGCCGCGGTCGTCAGAAATCCGCGACGTCCTAAGCCGCTCGCCTCACCGCCCGAACCGACACCCTCATGCCGCTCTGCCATCGTGCACGCTCCCTTGTGCGCAACGCTCGGTGTTCCTCCGGCCGCGCGCTCGCTCGAAACCGATCCACAACCGAACCATCCCCGGGCCCACCACCTTACCGAAATCTCGCGCGAACCACAACCCGACGGTCCGATTTCTCCACCGGCAGTACCTTTCGGGGGCTTTTACCTGCGCGGATCGGTACACTGTTTGTCCGCGCGGCGCCCTCCGTCCCGTTCGGGCCTCAGGCCGCGCGCCGGAGCCGTGCCGATGCCCCGACCTCTCACGCTGTTCACGGGCCAGTGGGCCGATCTGCCTCTGGAAACACTCGCCGCCAAGGCGCGCGCCTGGGGCTATGACGGCCTCGAACTCGCCTGCTGGGGCGATCATTTCGACGTCGCCCGCGCGCTCGCCGAGCCGGGCTACTGCCAGTCGCGCCACGACCTTCTCGCCCGGCATGGGCTCAAGGTGTTCGCGATCTCGAATCATCTTGTGGGGCAGGCGGTCTGCGACGCGATCGACCCCCGGCATCGCTCAATTCTTCCCGAGCGGCTGTACGCCGAGGGCGCGCCCGAGCAGGTCCGCCAGCGCTGCGCGCGGGAGATGATCGACACGGCTAAGGCCGCGGCGCGGCTCGGCGTGCGCGTCGTCAACGGCTTCACGGGCTCCTCGATCTGGCCCATGCTCTACTTCTTCCCGCCCGCGGGCCCCGAGCAGATCGACGCGGGCTACCGCGACTTTGCCGAGCGCTGGGGGCCGATCTTCGACGCCTTCAAGGCCGAGGGCGTGCGATTTGCGCTGGAGGTTCATCCGACCGAGATCGCGTACGACACGATCACCGCCGCGCGGGCGCTCGAGGCCGTCGGCCAGCACCCAGCGTTCGGATTCAACTTCGACCCTTCGCACCTCGTCTGGCAGGGTGTCGATCCTGTACGGTTTCTCCGACGCTTCTCAGACCGCATCTTCCACTGCCACGTCAAGGACGTGCAGCGCACCTCCAATGGTGACGCTTCGATCCTGTCTTCGCACCTGCCGTTCGGGCACGCGGAGCGCGCATGGGACTTCCGCTCTCCGGGCCGGGGCGAGGTGGACTTTGAGTCGATCGTTCGCGAGCTCAATCGGATCAACTACACCGGGCCCATGAGTGTCGAGTGGGAAGACCCGGGGATGGACCGCGAGCACGGCGCGCGCGAGGCCGCGGAGTTTGTGCGAGGTCTTGAGTTTCCTCCCTCGGCGACCGCGTTCGACCGGGCGTTTAGCAAAGATCGCTGATCCAAACCCGCCCGCGGATCTCAGCGCAGGCGTCGCTCGGCCGTGCGGGCGTGGGCCTCGAGCCCTTCGAGCCTCGCGAGCGCGACGGCATCGGCCGCAGGTTCGGCGCCCGCGAGCCGGAGCCACGTCCGCACGCGCAGGAACGTGAACACACTCAGCCCCGCGCTGAAGCGCGCCGTGCCGCCGGTCGGCAGCACGTGATTCGGTCCGACGCCGTAGTCGCCCATGACCTCTGCCGAGGCTTCGCCCAGAAAGACCGCGCCATAGTGCTTCAGCGATCGCTCGTCGGCGGACGCCTGTCGCGTGAAGATCTGCAGGTGCTCGGGCGCGAGCGCGTCGACGACGCGGAGAGCTTCCTCGTGCGACACGCAAACGACCGCGCCGCCGTTGGCCAGGCCCGCGCGCGCGGTGGGGGCCGTGGGAAGGGAATCAAGCTGGCGCTCGAGCTCCCGCGTGACCTCCGCGGCGAGGGATTCGCTCGTCGTGACGAGGAACGCCGAGGCGTCTTCGTCGTGCTCGGCCTGCGCGAGCAGGTCGGCCGCGATCGTCGCGGGCGATGCTGAGTCATCCGCCAGTACCACCAGTTCGCTTGGCCCTGCGAGCATGTCGATCCCCACCACGCCCGAGACGATCTTCTTGGCCGCGGTCACCCAGCGATTGCCGGGTCCGACGATCATGTCCACCGGCGCGAGTTCGGCGTTCGGTCCGTCACCGAGTCCGTACGCGAGCGCCGCGACCGCGTGCGCGCCCCCGATCGCTAGCAGAGCATCCGCGCCCGCCGCGTGCGCCGCCGCGAGGGTCACGTCCGCTGGCTTGGGCGACGCGACGACCACGCGCTCAACGCCCGCGGCACGCGCCGTCACCGCCGTCATCAGCACGCTCGAAGGCAGCGGATATCGCCCGCCCGGCGCATAGCACCCCGCGCTCGCGACGGGCGCGACAAAGTGCCCGCCGAACCCGCCCGGCACGCTCGTCGAAAGCTCACGCAGGCATTGGCGCTGCGCAGTGGCGAATGCGCGGATCCGCGAGGCGGTGCGCTCGAGCAGGCCGCGGACGTCGGGCCCGACGCGATCCCAGGCGGCGAGCAACGCCTCCGGGCCCAGCACCATCGGTGCGCCGGGCGCAAGATCGCCGAGCCGCTCAGCGATCAAACGCGCGCCCGCGCTGCCGCGCGTCCGGACCTCATCCGCGATCGCCTGCGCCTTCGCGAGCGTCGCGCCATCCACCGGCTCACGCCTGGCTGCACGGACGTCCGAGGGGACGCGGTGTGGAAACACCCTTGTCATGGCGTGCCTTCCTTCCGGGCGGGCAGCGCGCCCGGCTTGGCATCTCCGGGCCTGCGAGAGAGTTTCAGCGCGCGCTGATCGAGTGCGCGGTCGACATCGCCCCACGTTGCGCCCGAGCGCGCCATCGCGACACTTGCAAAGTACGTGACGTCCGCGGCCTCCTGCGCTGCATGCTCCGCACCCGCCGCGTCCGCGAGCTCACCCGCCTCCTCAACAAGCTTGGCTCGCAGCAGTGCCGGGTCGTCGAGCAGTCGGCGCGTGTAGCTGCCCGCGGGCGCGGAGGCGACTCGCGCCTGCGTCGTGCGCTCGAGGTGCGTCAGGCCGCGCGCTTCGCCGAAGCACGTCCACGTGTTGAGATGACAGAACCCCGCGCCCTTCTGGCGCACCGTAAAGCGCAGGCAGTCGCGGTCGCAATCAAGGTCGATTGCGAGCAGTTCCTGCGTTGCACCCGAAGACTCGCCCTTGATCCAGAGCCCGTGCCTCGAGCGCGACCAGTACACGCCCTGCCTGCGCTTGACGGCCTCGCGCAGGCTCGCAAGGTTCGAGTACGCCAGGCCCAGCGCGATCCCGCGCTCGTCGCAAACGACCGTCGGCCAGAGCCCGTCGGGCCGGTCGCTGGTCAGGGGCGCAGCGATCGCGCCCGCAAGGTCAAAGCGCCCGGTGTAGAGCCCCATGCCGACCTGTGCGTCCGCGCCCAGCCGGTCCAACTCGCCGATCTCCTCGGCCGTCGCGACCCCGCCCGCGACCGTGAGCCGCGCGGGCGTCGCGACGTCAATCAGCTCCTTCACCAGGTCCATCGGCATGCCGACCATCCGACCCTCGCGCTCGACGAACGTGACGAGGAACCCCGAGACGTGCTCGCGGAGTTCCTTCATGCGATCGGCAACGCGCTCGCCCGTGCGCTCTCGCCAGCCCTTGACGACAATCTCGCCCTGATCAGCATCAAGCGCGGCAATCACACGTTCGCGCGGGAGCTGCTTGAGCAGATCGAGCCGCGCGGCGGTGCCGAGAATGACCCTCGCCGCGCCCGCATCGAGCCAGCGCCGGGCGGTTTCGACATCGCGGATACCCCCGCCCACGCGGCAGCGAGCGAGCGGCAGCAGTTCGCGGATGAGTTCGGCATTCGAGCCTGTGCCGATCGCGGCGTCGAGGTCGATGACCGCGACCTCGCCCGCGAGGCCGAAGGTCTGCGCGATGGGGCGCGGGTCGCCCGCGTCGAGTTTCTTTTCGCGCCCGCCCACGAGCTGGACGGTGCTGCCGCCCATGATGTCGATCGAGGGGATGACCATGTCAGCGAACTCCTGAGGCAGCGACCGGCCTGACGCGCACGCCGTGCGCCGCGAGCTGGTCCTTGACGGAGGCGACGGTGGTGTCGCCGTCGTGGAAGATCGAGGCCGCGAGCACCGCGTCGGCGCCCGCCTCAAACGCTTCGGCCATGTGTTGCGCCGAGTCTGCGCCGCCCGAGGCGATGACGGGCACGCGGACCGCGCCGCAGACCGCGCGGAGCATGGGCAGGTCGTAGCCTGCGCGGGTGCCGTCACGGTCCCAGCTCGTGAGCAGGATCTCGCCCGCGCCGAGAGATTCGCCGCGCCTGGCCCACGCGACCGCATCGAGCCCGGTCGTGTCCTTGCCTGACCGCACGAGCACCTCATAGCCCCGCGAGCCTTGCTCGGCACGGGCTCGCGCGTCGATTGCCAATACCGCGCACTGCGCGCCAAAGCGCGTCGCGATCTCAGCGATCAGTTCGGGCCGCGCAACCGCCGCCGAGTTGACGCTCACCTTGTCCGCGCCCGCGTCCAGCAGTCGCCCCGCGTCCTCGGGCGTGCGCACGCCCCCGCCGACAGTCAGCGGGATCGACAGAACCTCGCGGACGGCGGCGACGGTCCGCAGCGCCGTCGCCCGGCCCTCGTCGGTCGCTGACACATCGAGGATCACGATCTCGTCGGCGCCCTGACGCTGATACTCCGCCGCGCGCTCGGCCGGGTCGCCCGCGTCGCGCAGGCCCTGAAACCGCACGCCCTTGACCACGCGCCCATCGCGCACGTCCAGGCACGGGATGATCCGCGAGGTGATCACAGCGCGCACTCCTTCATCCAGCGTTCGATCAGCGCCAGGCCCCACGCGCCCGAAAGCTCCGGATGGAACTGGCACGCCAGCACGCCTTCGCGCTCGGCCGCTGCGACAAACCGCGCGCCATGCGCCGTTGTTGCGCACGCCCACCCCGCAGGCGCCTCGTGCAGCGCGAACGAGTTCGCGTAGTACGCATGGCCCGCCTCGGTCAGAAATCTCCCGCCCGGCGCGGCGCTGACCAGATTCCACCCAAGCTGGGGCACACGCAGGGGAGCGGGCGGCGCAAGCCTCGTCACTCGCGCGCCGGACATCACCGCCAGCCCCCGCGCGCCCGGCGATTCCTCGCTCGACTCGGCGAGCAACTGCAGCCCCAGGCAGATGCACAGCGTCGGGCGCCCCGCGCTCAGGCGCTCGCGCAGCGCATCAATCAACCCCGCGCGAGAGAGCTCGTCCATTGCCGCGGCAAAGGCGCCGACGCCAGGCAGCACCAGTCGATCGGCCTCTCGCACCGACGAAGCGTCTGTCGTCAACACCGGTGCGGCGCCCACTCGGCGCAGCGCCGCGATCACCGACGCGGTGTTCGCCGTGCCCGTCCGCACGACCGGGAGTTGCGCTGCGCGTCCGCTCACAGAACACCCCCGCTCACAGAACACCCTTGGTGCTGGGTACTTCGCCCGCGCGCGCGGGGTCGATCGCGATCGCCTGCCTCAGCGCGCGTGCAAAGCCCTTGAACGCCGCCTCAGCCCGGTGATGGTCGTTCTCGCCCCGGATCAGGTCGATGTGGATCGCGCACCGCAGCGACTGCGCAAGCGAGCGGAAGAAGTGAACGAGATTCTCAGCCGCGACATCGCCGATCTTCTCACGCGTGAGGCCCAGCCCGATGCTCGAGGCCGCGCGCCCGGAGAGATCGATCGCCACGCGCGCCAGCGCCTCGTCCATCGGCGTGAGCGACTCGCCGTAGCGCCCGATCCCGCGCCGATCGGCCAGCGCCGTGTCGATAGCCGCGCCCATTGCCAGCGCGCAGTCCTCGGCCGTGTGATGGTCGTCAACCTCCAGGTCACCCGTGCACGAAAGCTCCAGATCGATCCGCGCGTGCGAGGCAAGCAGCGTGAGCATGTGATCGAGAAATCCCAGGCCCGTCGCGATGGTCGAGCGCCCGGTGCCGTCGAGCGTGACGGTGCCTGTGATGCGGGTTTCCTTAGTCTGGCGCTGAATTGCTGCGGTCCGGGGCATGGGCGATCCTTGAGAGTGGGTGAGGGGCTTGGTGCGGTCGATACTGCGTTCGCTTAATGGAACTCCGATACCGCGATCACCAGCGCGCGAAACCATTCCGCGTGGCCCGGGCACGTGATCCGCAGCGCGTGGTCAAGGCCCGGCTTGCCCGGGAAGCGCCGCACGGCGATCCCGCGCTGGGCCAGATGCTCCCACAGCCGCTGAGCCTCGGCCGCGCTCGCACACTGGGCAAAGACAAAGTTCCCTTCGCCTGCGTCCACACGAACTCCTTTGCGCGAGAGCAACTCGGCAAGCTCCGCGCGCTCAGCACGAACCCGTGCGACAAACGCCTGTACCTCGGCCTCGCCCGTCCGCAAGCGCTGTTCGGCAAGCGCGAGCGCGAGGCCGGCGCACGGATAGGGCCCGGAGGCCGCACGCATCCACATCGCGAGTTCGGGCTGGTTCTCCGGCACGATCGCGTACCCCACGCGCAGGCCTGCGAGTCCCCAGGCCTTGCTCAGTGTGCGTACGGCGAGTGTGCTCGGCAGCGTGAGCGCGAGCGGCGTCAGGTCTCGCTCGGCAAACTCGGTGTACGCAAGGTCCACGATCGTCAGCGTCCCGCGGGGCGCCGCCGCCTCGACTACCCGGCGCAGGTCCGACTCGGTCGCGACCGAACCGGTTGGGTTGTTGGGCGTCACGACCGCGACCGCGCCCGCAGGTTGCTCGCTGGCCGTGAGCGCACGTGTGACCGCGTCGATCGGGAAAGGCCCCGGCCGCCACGGGATCGACTCGACCGGCGCGAGGCAGAGCTCCGCATCTCGCACAAGCATCTCGAACGAGGGCACGGGCAGAATGAGTCGGCGATTCGGGGAAAGCACCGCCCGGCATGCGCGATAGAGCGCGTCGTCCGCGCCCGCGGTCACGATCACCCGGCTCGCATCCACGCCATGGCGCTCCGCGAGCAGCCGCGTGAGTTGGTCGTCCTTCGGATAGCGCCTGATCAGCTCCGCGTCGGCCCCTTGCAGCAGCGCCGCGACACCGGGGCTGACCAAGCCCTCGTTGCCATCCAGAAAGATCGAGATCGGCGTCGCGGGCCGGGGCACGCCGTACGCGCCGCGCACGCCGATCCCGGGCGCGGGCGTCAGCGGTGGCGGCATGTCTGGAAGTTTGGTGGCCGGGTTCATCGCGGGGTCCTTCCGGGGCGTGCTCGTCACGGGACGATCTGCGAGAGGTTCGACACCACGATGTCCGTCCCACCCTTGGCCTTGATGTCAGGAATTAGCGTCGGCAGCGTCTCGCGCGGCACGGCCGCCTTCACCGCAAACCCGCCCGAGCCGTGCAGCGTCGAGATCGTCGGCTCGCGCATGCACGGCAGCACCTTGACCACCGCCTCCAGGTTCGCCTGCGACACGTTCACCTCAAGCATCACCCGCCTGCGCGCCTCCAGCACCGAGCGCAGCAGCATCACCAGCCGCTCGATGACGGCCTTCTTGCTGGGGTCGGTCATTGCGGCGTGCGACGCGTACAGCCGAGTGCTCGACTTGATGAGCTCGTCAAACACCAGCAGCCCGTTGGCCGCGAGCGTCGCGCCCGACGCGGCGACATCGACAATCGCGTCGGCGTCCTCGGGCGGGAAGACCTCGGTCGCGCCGAAGCTCTTGACAAAGCGCGCGTCCAGCTTGCGCGAGTTGATCCACGACTGCGTGAGGTTCTGGTGCTCGCTCACGATGAGCATGGGTCGGCGATTGACGTCCAGGCGCCCGTCCCGCACGTTTGCCGCAGGCGCCGCCGCAACCAGACGCACCGGGTCCAGGCCTGTGTCGAGAAGCTCAACAAGCTCTGCGCCGAGCTCCGCGACCCAGTCCGCCCCTGCAAACCCCACGTCACGCGAGCCCACGTGCAGCATCTCGATGATGTTCTGCGGCTTGAGCACCTTCACCTCGAAGCCCGGCAGCGACAAGTCCGGGCGATAGTTTCGGCTCGAGCTGCGGAGCTTGATGCCAGCGTCGGCCAGCAGCGCGAGCACGCCCTGCTCCATCCGCCCCTTGGGCAGTGCGAGGCGAACGGTCGAATTGGTGGAGTTGCTGTTGTTCATCGCGGTCCTATCCGGGCGGGGGAGAAGTCAGGCTGGCAATGCTCAGGAACTCGGCCTGTACTCAGAACGATGGAACTGTCGGAGACAAAAACAACGACGCCGACCCGTAGGGGCCGGCGGCTTGGGCTTGGTGCTCGTTTCAGACAAGCACACGCGCTGCGCACGACCCCTGTCACCGATGACGGTGATGATGGTGGTGGGGGACGTGGTGCGTGCGGGTGGACATCTCGGGAGGTATTGTGGCAGCGCGTTTCGGCCGGTCAAGTCCCCACGCACTTCGTCCGTCCGTATGCTTGGATTCATGTGTTCTTTGCCGAGATTCACCCGCGAAGCCTCGCCCACGCGCCGGGGCCCCGCTCTTGGCCCGGAAACTCGCGGGTTCTCGCTGATCGAGCTGCTGCTGGTCGTCGCGATCGTCGCGGTGCTGGTGGGCATCCTCGTCCCCGCGCTCTCGACCGCGCGCGAGGCCGGCCGTTCGACGGTCTGCCGGTCCAACCTCCGCCAGATCGCGGTGATCTCCACCGACTATGCCGACGCGAATCGGGGTTTTTCGCCCGCGCTCGGTCAGCCTTACGCCGCGGTGCCGAATTGGGCGTTGGTGACGCAGCAGGCAGCGGGGCTCACCGGCTCTGGGGCGAATCTCTACGCGACCACCTCGGTGCTCGTCTGCCCGACGACACGCGCAAGGCTCGGGCCTGGCATGCAGCGCACCTACGCGGTGAACGTCACGGGCCGGAGCGGTCTCGGCGCCGACGGCGCTTCGGGCATCGCCGACCCGGACAACTACGACGCGGGGCCGGTGCACATCCGCGTGGGCAACCTCGCGCGTCCGGGCGCGGTCCCTTGGTATCTCGATTCGGGCGTCGCGACGACGACCACCGCGGGCCCGCCCCCGACGCGGACCGCCAGCGTGCTCGATTTTCGGATTTCCGCCCACGTCTCGGAGCGCGTCGGGCGCGTGCACGGCCGCGATGGGCGGTTCTCGCTGGTGTTCTTCGACGTCTCCGTCCGCGGCCTCACCGAGCCGCGCGCCGACGGCACCGGTATGCCCGCCGAATGGCTCGAGCGCTTGCCCTGAATCTCACACTCACGCGATCGCGGGCGTCACCCAGACGCCGCCATCGCGCGACGACTGAACGACCGCCTCGATGAATGCGACGCCCCGCGCGCCGTGCTCGACCGTCGGAAACTCGGCACCCAAACCTTCGGGTGCCGCGCCCCGTCGACGTGCGTGGATCGCCTGAGCGACGCCGCGGTAGATGTTCGCAAAGGCCTCCAAAAAACCCTCCGGATGGCCCGGGGGCAGGCGCGTCGCGCGCTTGGCCGATTCGTCAAGCTCGGCGGACCCGCGTGAGAGCGTCCGTGTCGTGCCGTCAAGCTGCGTGACGTGCAGCGTGTCGGGGTCTTCCTGGCGCCAGGTGAGCGCCCCGGCCGACCCATAGACGCGGATCGAGAGATTGTTCTTCTCGCCGATGCAGACCTGCGAGGCGGTGAGCACGCCGTGCGCCTGCGTGCCGGGGCCCGCAAGGCGGAGCAGCACCGTCGCGTCATCGTCGAGCTTGCGCCCAGCGACGAACGAGCGCAGCTCCGCGCGCAGCGCCTCGATCCGCAGCCCCGTGATCGTCGTCAGCAGATTCTCCGCGTGGGAGCCGATGTCGCCGATCGCTCCGCCCAGCCCGGCCCGAGCAGGGTCGGTGCGCCACGCGGCCTGCTTCATGCCCGTCGATTCCAGGTCCGTCGCGAGCCAGCCCTGGTGATACTCAACAAACACCTTGCGGATGGTCCCCAGCGCCCCCGCGCGCACCAGCGCCGCGGCATGCTTGACCATCGGATAGCCCGTGTAGTTGTACGTCACCGCGAGAATCCGCCCCGACTCGCGCACGATCGCCGCGAGCTCGCGCGCCTGCGCGGTCGTGGTCACCATCGGTTTGTCGAGGATCACGTCGAATCCCGCGCGCAGCGCCTCGGCCGCGATCTCAAAGTGGGAGTGGTTGGGCGTCACGATCGATACCGCGTCCACGCGCCCCTTTTCCACGGCGAACATCTCGCGCCAATGCCCGTACGCCCTCGAGCTGTCCACGCCCACCGATGGGCCGAACGCGCGCGAGCGTGCCGCGTCGGACGAGAAACACCCTGCGACGAGGCGGAACTGATCGTCAAGCGCCGCGGCCTTGCGGTGCACCGCGCCGATGAACGCGCCCTCGCCCCCGCCCACCATCGCGAGGTTCAGCGCCGAATGAGCCGTGTTGCCGTTGCCCGAAGTCATGCCCAGAGCATACACGAACGAGCGCGACTTTGGCCTCCGCTGGGCTGTCAGTCCCGCTTGGGCGGAACGGGCGTGCTCGCCCAGTGCAGCTTGGAAATCAGCGTCGCCCAGTACGAGCGCTCGGGGTTCGAAACAAATCGCACGGGCGTCGCGTCGCGAGTGATCGTCAGCGTGTCGCCCGAGCGGATCGGCGCTTGCACTTGGCCGTCGAGCACCAGCGTCGTGCCCGTGTCGGGCGTCGTTGCGTTGGCACGCTGGACCGCGATATCCACCCGAGCCGCGCCCGAGAGCACGATCGGCCTGAACGAGAGCGAGTGCGCCGCGATCGGCGTGATCACAAACGCGTCGGCCCTGGGCTCGATGATCGGCCCGCCCGCGGAGATGTTGTACGCGGTTGACCCGATCGGCGTGCTCACGATCAACCCGTCGCCGCGGACGCTTGGCCCCGGCTGATGATCGATGCTCAGCGCGAGCGAGATCAATCGATAAGGCGGCCCCGCCGTGATCACCGCTTCATTCAGCGCGGGACCGATCGGCCTCACCACGCCGTCGGGCCCGCGCACCGACACCGAAAGCAGCGGCAGTTCGCGCACCGGCATGGGCCCATCGCCGAAGAGTTCCGCGGCGTGCTGACGTACCGACGCGGGGTCGTACTCGGCCATGAACCCGAGCTTGCCGAGATTGATGCCCAGGAACGGTTTGTGCAAGTGTGCCGCTCGCCGGACCTGTGACAGCAGCGTCCCATCTCCCCCCAGCACGACGATCATGTCCGCCCCGGCGGCAGACGCGGGCAGAGGCGAATCGTCTGCCGCGAGCTCCGCGACCAGTCGGCCCGACCTGCCGATCAATCGCCGCGTCTCCTCCGCGGCCACGAGGGCCTCAGGCTTGTCACGGTTCACCAGCAGCAGCGCAGCGCGGGGCATGGGTTCAAGCGTAGTCGGCGCAGCGCCGAGGGTGCGGGGCATCGTCCTCCCGACGCACACAGCGCCCGCAAGTTCCCGAGCGGCACATCTGCGCCGTTCAAACAACGCTCGCGTGAGAAACCAAACCCGTCACGAACGCGCGATCACCGCACCGCCGCGGCTCGGAGCGCGACCTTGGGCTCGGGCGTCGGGGCGCTGGAGCCCGCCGCCTTCAGGAACGCCGCGTGCAGCGACGCTTCGTCGAGTCCGACCTCCGCGAGCTGCTTCGAGCGCGAGTCCTGATACACCCAGCGATCGGGCAGGCCCAGGCGCGTGACCAGCGAGCCGTCGACGCCGAGTTCCTGTGCCGCCTCGAGCACCGCCGAGCCGAACCCGCCCACGATCGAGTGGTCCTCGATCGTGACGATCCGGATCCGCCGCTCGAGCAGGGAGGCGATCAGCGCCCGGTCCACGGGCTTGGCAAACCGCGCGTCGTACACCGCGACCCGCGGCCCGCCGGGCACGGCATTGATCCGGTCGGCCGCACGAAGCGCGTCGATCGCCAGCGTGCCAAAGGCCAGCACCGCCGCCGCGGGCTGTTCGATCGCGGGCGTCAGGTTCACCGCCTTGCCCAGCTCATAAGGCGGGCACGCCAGCCCGCGCGAAGTCAGCAGGTCCGACACCACATCGCGCGGATAGCGCACCGCCGACAGGCCCGTGTCGTAGCCGCGCATGAACTCCAGCGCCGCTCGCAGCGAGGGCTCGTCGATCGCCGCGGTGATCACCGCGTTGGGCAGCGTCCGCAGCAGCGCGACATCGCAGAACCCATGGTGCACCGCACCGTCGCCCCCGACCAGCCCCGCGCGGTCAAGGCACAGCCGGACCGGCAGGTTCTGGAGCGCCGCTTCCTGGAACGCCTGGTCAAATGCCCGCTGCAGGAACGTGCAGTAGACCGCCAGGAACGGCTTAAAACCCGTCTTCGCGAGGCCCGCCATCATGTCCAGCGCGTGCGACTCGCAGATCCCCACGTCCCACGCGCGGTCCGGGAACGCGGGCAGAATCTTGTTCAGCCCTGTGCCGTCGGGCATCGCTGCGGTGCACGCGACGGCCTTCGCGTCCTTCGTCATCAGCCCGTGCAGCGCATCCGCGAACGCCGTCGTGAACGACCGGCCCTCGCTCTTGATCTGCACGCGGCACGAATCGGGGTCGTACTGGAAAGGCCCCGGCGAGTGCAGCCGGCTCGCGTCGTTCTCACTGGGCGCAAAGCCCTTGCCCTTGATCGTCTTGACGTGCAGCACCATCGGGTGGTCGGTGTGCTTGGCCTCGGTCAGGAACTCGATCAGCGTGTCAAAGTCGTGCCCGTCGATCGGGCCCACCGTCATCAGCCCGAAGTGTTCGAACCACCCGGCCCCGCCGCCCGCCGAGGCGTCGGAGATCATCGCCTTCGGCCTCGCTCCCGCGGTGGTACGCGGTCTTCACCACGTCGCCCCCCGGCACGTGCGACAACACCTCGGCCGCCTGCTTCTTCAGGTCCGTGTACGTCTGCGACAGCCGCAGCCGATCGAACACCTCCGCCAGCGCGCCCTGAGGCTTGGAGATCGACATCCCGTTGTCATTCAGGATCACCAGCATCTGGCGCTTGAGCGTGCCTGCGTTGTTCAGGCCCTCCATCGCGACGCCGTTGACGATCGACGAATCGCCCACGACCGCAACGACGCGCCGCCCGTCGGGTTTTTCTGTCGGATGGAACCCCTCGCGGTTGAGCGTGTCGCCGCGCGCCATGCCGACGGCGCACGACACCGCCGTGCCCGCGTGCCCCACACGGAACAGGTCATACGGGCTCTCGTCAATCTCCGGAAAGCCCGCCATGCCCTCGCGCGTCCGCAGCTTGGCCAGCAGCGGATAGCGCCCGGTCAGCAGCTTGTGCGGATAGCACTGGTGCCCGACATCGAACAGCAGCCGGTCCCAAGCGAAGTCAAACACGTAGTGCAGCGCGATCGTCAGCTCGACCACACCCAGATTGGGCGCCAGGTGCCCGCCGGTCTTCATCACCTGGTCGGTGATCGCCTGGCGGATTTCCTGCGCAAGCACAGGAAGCTCGGAGACCGGCAGGCGCTTGAGGTCGGCCGGGGACTGAATCGTCGGGAGAATCCGCATCGTGGGTCCTTAGGGACGGTGACTCAAAGGCCCAAGGTCCGTCTCGGGCTCGCGGGGGTGGTTTCAGACACTTCGTTCCGGCTCGCCGAACCGATGCTCCGCGGAACTTCGCCAGCCCGCTTGAACTGCGCCAGATCATACGGGAACGACAACTCCCGGACACCTCAGCCTTTGGAGACAACGAACTCCGCTGGTCGCCGGTTCGCGCGGCGCTCAGATTGAGTTCTCGGTCTCGATCGCGCGGTCTACTTCGTCCGCGTCGCGAGCTGGTCCGACAGCGCCGCGAGCCCGGCCGCACCCGGCCCCAGCGCGCCCAGATGCTGCGCCGTCACCGCCCGAAGCCGCTGGATCTCGGCCCGGCATGCCTCGGCGCCGATCGCGCCCGGGTACGTCCGCTTCCCCAGCGCGGCATCCTTGCCCGTCGCTTTGCCCACCTCTTCAGCGCTGGATTCGACGTCCAGCAGGTCGTCGGCAATCTGAAACGCCAAGCCCATCGCCTCGGCCGCCGCGGTCAGATGCGTGAGTGAATCTTCCGTCACTGAGTCCGAGCACATCGCGCCCATCCGCACCGCCGCGCGGATCAGCGCACCGGTCTTCTGCTCGTGGATCAACCGCACGATCTCGAGCGCGGGCGCCGAGGGATCGGGAACGCCCAGCGTGTCGAGCACCTGCCCGTGGATCATCGCGAGCGTGCCTCGCGCGAGCTCATCGGCGAGGCTCGCCGCGAGCGAGGGCGAGAGCTGCGCCGCCCCCGCCTGCCTGAGCAGCACGCGGAACGCGAGCGTGAGCATCTCATCGCCCGCGAGGATGGCCATCGCCTCGGACGTGTGACGATGCAGCGTGGGGCGGCCCCGCCTCATGTCGTCGTTGTCGAGGGCGGGCAGATCGTCGTGCACGAGGCTGAACGCGTGCACCAGTTCGATCGCCACGCCCGAGGGGAGCGACCGCGCGCCCTCACCGCCGGCCGCGACGCACGCGTGCCAGGCCAACAGCGGGCGGATGCGCTTGCCCGGGCCCAGCAGCGCGTAGGTCACCGCGTCCGCGAGGCTCGGGGGCAGGCCAAAGTCGGGGCCGAGCGTCGCCGTCAGCCGCCGGAGTGCGGCATCGATCTCGGGCAACGGGTCCAAGGGATTGATCGCGGGGGCGGTCATCCGTGCGCACGCGCCGGGCGCGCCTCAGGCCGGCTTTTCCTGGCTCTTGAGCAGCGCGAAAATCTCTTCGCCGCTGGTGGCCGCGTACACCCGCTCGCGGAAATCGTCCATCGTCATCAGCCGGCTCACGCGGGCGAGCGCTTGAATGTGGTCGCTGGTGCGGTCAGGGGGCGAGGCGAGCAGGACGATGAGCTTGACCGGCTGCCCATCGATCGCCTCGAAATCGATTGGTGTCGCGGGCTTCCCGATCGCCATCGCCAGGCCCGCCATTCCGGGGCACTTGCCGTGCGGGATCGCCAGGCCATGCCCGATGCCGGTGGTGCGCGTCTGCTCGCGCGTCCACACGGCATGCTTGAGGTTCGCCGCGTCCGACACCCGTCCCGCCGCGGCCAGCACGTCCACAAGCTCGTCAATCGCCCCCTTCTTGTCCGGAGCGGTCAGCGGGGCGCGGATGCAGGCGGGGGTGAGAATGTCCAGCAGGTTCATGCCCGGGGTCTCGTCGGCCAGTGTCGCGGCGGTGAAAAAGCGCTGAGTGAAGCCTCGGTGATGCTTCGCGGGATAGACGCCCCCGCGGCCCGCGAGTGTACCCCGCCTCCACGATCCCCGTCCGAACAAACTCCCGGCGCGAGCCGCTCAACCGAACATCCGCAGCGCCGCGGCAAACCCGCCGTCCCGGTACGTGCTCACCTTTCCGCCACCCTCTCCGGGCGCCCAGCCCGAGTGGGGCATCGTCGCCTTCGACGCCCGCAGCTCAAAGCCCAGCGACCGGATGAACTCCGCCTGCATCTGGTTCTCGTCGGGGTCGATGCTGCACGTGGAGTACAGGATCACCCCCCCAGGCGCGAGCATGTTGCGGGCCTTCTGAATCAGGTCGCGCTGAAGGGCCGTGAGCCGCTCCAGCTGGAGCGAGCTGGCGCGGTGCTTGGCTTCCGCGCGCCGCGCGAGCACGCCCGTGTTCGAGCAGGGCACATCCAGCAGCACGAGGTCCGCTCGCCCGGCGCGGTATGCCGCATCCGAGACCATGTCCGCAACGACCGGGCGCACCTTCGGATGATGTGGGCAGACCGATCGGCGCAGATCCTCAAGCCGCGATTCGTCCGTGTCCGACGCGAGCACCGTCGCCTCCGGATACATCGACGCGAGCTGGCGCGTCTTGGTGCCCCGGCCCGCGCACAGGTCGACGATGACCCGCGGATTCAGCCCGAGCGGCCCAAGGATCCGGCAGGCCTCCGCGCTCGTCGCGTCCTGCACCCACACGTCGGGCCTCGAAGCCAAAAACGCGCGAAGATTCCCAGGAGGGCCGATCCAAACGCGCGCGTTTGGGTCCGTGTGCGGGCCGAGCCACCCGTCGGGCAGGGGCGAGCGCGCGTGCTCCACGTTCAACACCGTCGGCGGCGTACACAGCGTGTGTTCGGCCAGCTTCACCGTCTGCTCGGGCCCGAACTGTTCGAGCCAACGCGCGATCAACCCGGGCGGATGGCTCGTCACCGTCGCCAGCCGCGGGCCCTTCTCAGGCGGAAACACCGCGAACTTCAGTGCGAGCGCCTCGCCCCCGCCCAGCGGGATGTGGTCCTGCGTGAACTTCCACGGCACGCGCAGCAGTTTGCCCTCGCGGTCTCGCTGAGGCAGCTCCGTCAGCCGGCGCAGCACCGCGTTGATCATCCCGCACACGCCCGGCTTGGCGCCGATGAACCGGGCAAAGTCGACCGCCGAATCCACCGCCGCGTGCGGCGGTACGCGGTCCAGGAACAGGATCTGCGCCCCCGCGCCCAGCAGCACGCCCGCGATGCTCGGGTCGGTCTGCTCCAAGGGCGTCTTCAGACGCAGATTCAGCAGAAAGCTCAGGCAGCGCCAGTGCCGGACCGCGGCATTCAAGATTGCGTGCGCAAACGCCGCGTCCTGCTCGCTCAGTCCCTCGTCCCAGTGGGGGTCGGGAGCGGTCTCGAGCTGGGGGAACACCGCCGCAAGGTCCCCGAGCCGATCGAACACCCGCGCACGGGCCTGGTCCTGAAAGTCGTCGGCGGGTGATCGGGTCTCGGCGGGTTCCATAAACTGAGCTTTCCGTAACCGGAGGGCGAGCGTAGGGCGATGGCACGGTCGGGCCGACCAACTTCTCAGAGCGCGCGCGAGGCCGAAGCCCCGGGCGAGCCTTCGCGCGGGTTCGAAGCCTTCTCGCGCCTTCGCCGGCGAGTGATCGCCGAGCCCCGCGCGGGCGCAACGGGCCTGCTGGCCCGCCTGCGGATCCGCAAGAAGCTGATCCTGCTCCACACGCTCTTCTCGCTGGTGCTGATGGTGGTGCTGCTGCTGATCGTGCGGGGCGCGGTGCAGCGGGTGGTTGAAGAGGCTGAGGGCACGCACGCCCAGACCCTGCTCGCGACCCTTGGGCCCGTCGGCGCGGAGGGTGTGCGGGTCGAGCTGACGGGCGCCGAGTCCTTTCGCGAGGGAACCGCGGGCGAGGTCGGTCTGGACACGGAGCGAGCAACGCGCGCGGTCCGTCTTGGGCGCCGTCCCATGCCGCTGGGCGAGGTCGCGGGCGGGGGCTGGCTCCTGACCAGCCGCGCGTCGCGAGCGGCGATGTTCCTGCCCGAGCGCAGCGCCGACGTTCCCCGGTTCATCGTCGTCGAGGCATCCCTGCCCAGCGCGCGCCGGGCGGTCGCGAACGTGTACCTGCTGGTGATCCTCGCGCTGCTGGGGGTGTACGTGTTGGTTGCGCTCGCGCTCGAGGCGCTGGTGCTGCCCCGGCAGGTCTGGTCGCCCATCCGCGAGATTCTCGAGGCCGACCGCGCGGTGAAGGAAGGCCGAACGCAGGACGAGCTGATCGCTGAGCGCGTGATGCCCGCCGACGAACTGGGCGAGATCATGCGCTCGCGCAACGAGACGGTCCGCGCGCTGCGGAGCCATGAGGCGGCGCTCGGGCACGCGCTAGCCCGAATCGAAGAGGCCGCGACGGAGCTCAAGGCCAAGAACCACCTGCTCGAAACCGCCCGGCGCAACCTCGCCGACGCCGACCGACTCGCGAGCATCGGCATGATGTCTGCCGGCATCGCGCACGAGCTGAACACGCCGCTCTCGGTGCTCAAAGGGATCGCCGAGCAGATCCACGCGCGCCCCGGCTCGGGGGTCGATCCTGCGCGCGCCGCGCTGATGCTCCGGGTCGTGCAGCGGCTTGAGCGCCTGAGCGAGGGCCTCCTCGACTTTGCCCGCGTGAGGCCCCCCGAAGCGCACATCGAGCCGCTGCGGACCCTCGCCGACGAATCGATCACGCTCGTGGGGCTGGACCGGGGCAAGTCGGCCGGGGGCTCGGTGACCCTGGTCAACCGTGTGCCCGAAGGGCTCAGCGCTGAGTGCGATGCGGACCGCATCGTGCAGGTGCTGGTGAACGTCGTGCGTAACTCGGTCGACGCGCTGGTCGAGTCCGGGCGCGTCTCGGGCGAGGTGGTGGTGGAGGGGTCTGAGCGCGAACGGGAGGGGCGGGTGTGGGCGGTGCTGAGGATCCGCGACAACGGGCCGGGCATCGCGCCCGAGGTGATGAGCCGGCTGTTTGAGCCCTTTGTTTCGACGCGCCTGGACAGTCAGGGCTCGGGCCTGGGGCTTGCGGTCGCGGAGGGGATCGTGCGTCAGCACGGCGGAGTACTGTTGGCCCGGAACGTCCAGGCCGAGGACTCGGCCGCGACGGTTCTGGGGGCGGAGTTCGAGATCGTGCTGCCCGTGCGGCAGCCCGGAGGTGCGCCGTGAAGCCGCTGAGCCCCGACTTTCTGAACGAGGGGACGTTCCGATGAGCGCGACCGACGCCCAGCCGACCGACGCGGGCCCGTCCGCGCCCGCGCTCTCGATCGTGATGCTCGACGACGACGCGGACTTCCGCGAATGGCTGAAGGCCGAGCTTGAGGCCGCGGGGCACGACGTTCGCGCGTGCCAGACGCCCGCGGATCTGTACGAAGCCTGCGAGCATCGGCTTCCCGACGTTGTGCTGCTGGACATGAAGATGGGCCGGCACTCGGGCGCGGAGGTGCTGCTGGAGATCCGCCGGCGCTGGGCCAAGCTCTGCGTGATCGTCGTCACGGGCTATCCCTCCCTCGACACGATGCGCGAGACCTTCAAGCAGGACGTGTTCGACTATCTCGCCAAGCCCTTCTCGATGCCCGAGCTTCATCGCGCGCTCGCGCAGGCTTCCGAATCGCTGGGGCTTGGCCAGAAGCCGCTGGACCGCCTGCGCGCCGAGTTGGGCCGGCAGGTCCGCCTGAGCCGCACCGAGATGGGCTGGACGCTCAAAGATCTCTCCGAGGCCTCGGGCGTGAGCGTCAGCCAGCTCAGCTCGATCGAGCGCGGCGCGCACCTGCCCAGCCTCGAAAGCCTCGTGGCGATCGCGCTGGCCCTAGGTCAGAAGCCCTCGGCGTGGCTCATCGGTTCGGGCCTCTAGCGCCGCGGTGAGGTTCTAAACTGCCCGGCATGTCCCGCTCGCGGGCCCATCTCCTTGCCGACGACCGGCCCCGCGAATCGGGCGGCGGCGTCGCGCTCGCGCAGGCCCCCTCGGACGACACCGGGCCCAGCGGCGGCGGCGTCTGGTCGGGCATGGTCATGCTTTTCACCGCCTTTGAGCCTTCGGGCGATGAGCACGCCGCGCCGGTCATCGCTGAGCTCAAGCGCCGGCACCCTGAGCTTCGGATCTTCGCGTGGGGCGGGCCCAAGATGGCCGCCGCTGGCGCCGAGATCGTCGAGCGCACAGGCGACGATGCCGTCATGGGCATGCCCGGGCTCCAGAAGATCCGCGAGCACCAGGCGATCAACAAGCGCATCGAAAAGTGGCTCCAGAGCCGCATCGTCGCGGTCCACGTGCCCGTCGATTCTCCCGCCGCCAACTTCCCCATCTGCGAGCTCACCAAACGCCACGGCGCGCGCGTCGTCCACATGGTCGCGCCCCAGATCTGGGCCTGGGGTCGCTGGCGCATCCACAAGCTCCGCCGCCTCACCGACATGGTGCTCTGCCTGCTGCCTTTCGAGCAGCGGTTCTTCGAGCGTCGGCGTGTCCCCGCGCGGTTCATCGGCCATCCCGTGTTCGAGCGCGTGCTGGACACCCGCAAGCTCGCCGAACAGCGCGCCACACTCCCCGACGCCTCGCCCCGCATCGCGATGTTCCCCGGCTCGCGCCCGGACGAGCTCCGCCGCAACTTCCCCGTCATGCTCGAAACCTTCGAGCAGATCCGCGCACGCTATCCGCGCAGCGCCGGGATCCTCGTCGCGACCACCGAGCGCACCCGCGACGTGCTCAAGCAGATGGCCGGCGGCGCATGGCCCCGCGGCATGGACGTCCGCGTCGCGCAGACCGACGCCGTCGTGAGTTGGGCCGACATCGCAATCGTCAAGAGCGGCACCGTCACCTTGCAGGTCACGCACCAGCGCCGGCCCATGGTCATCTTCTACAAGAAGAGCAACCCGTTCTTCTACGCCCTGATCCGCGTGATCCTTGCGACCAAGAAGTTCTCGCTGCCCAATCTGATCGCCGGGCGTGAGGTCGTGCCCGAGCTGATCCCGTACTGGGGTGGTCACACGCGTCTGACGCGCGCGGTGCTCAAGCTGCTCGCCTCAGACGAGGAGAAGGCCCGCCAGGCGAGCGACCTGGACGCGGTGGTTCGTCAGTTTGACGGGCTCCGACCGGCGACGATGGCCGCGGACGCGATACTTGAGATCGCCGCTCGCGCCCGCGCGTGAATTTCGTTACGCCTGCGTCGCGTTCAGCTCGCGCGCGATCTTCTGGATCTGCTCCCGCGCCGAAGCCACGGCCTGTTCGCGCGACTTGCGCATCATCGAGCGCCACGAGAACGGGATCGGCAGCGCCGTCAGCGGCAAGTACCACCAGTACGTGTACTCCGCGACCAGCGTGCCCGGGAAATACGTATCCAGCAGCGACTGGGTGAACCAGACGCCGGGCCAGATCGCAAACGCCAGCACCGCCGCGAAGATCCATGGCATCTTCCGCAGCATCCGCACCCGAAAGCTCAGCGCCGTGCCGCCCTCGCCCGCTTCGGCCCGCGCGATCAGCTCCGACTCGAAAGGCGACCCCCACGCCTCGGCATGGAACAGGTCGCCCGAGCCCGCCCTCGCGTGCGCAAAACCCGCCAGACGCCCGCGCTTGCTCATGTTCGCCAGCGCCGACACGATCTGGTCGGGCGAGGCGGCAACCTTCAGAGTCGGAAACGCGGGTGGCGGCATGGATGGCATAGCGTTGCTCAGAGTGTACCGGTCCGGCCGGCGCCCGAGTTCTCGGGCCCGACCGATCGGACGCTCCCCCCTGTGCCATGGATCGGCACGGCGTGTGCAAGCCATGAGCCCCGCTCGGATGCGCGGGCTCCGGGCGAGCGGACTGAACACGTCGGACGCCCTCCATGCATCGCCTTGTCGGCACAGATCGGCCTCAAACCCCCAAGCGTCCGGGCGCGTTGCGCCTAGTCGACGCCGGGACGTTGCACGAACGCCACGCGCCCGCACAGGCCCACCGTCGCGATTCCGGCGGCGCTCACGCCTCCGCGATCATCGAAGCCGCCGACCCACGCTGGGTGCTGGCCGTGGAGGTCGCCCGTAACCTCCAAGGGGGCCGCGCCGCGATTCTCACGCCCGAACGCCGCGCACGCACGATGACCTTCGCGCGCCAGCTCGGCCTGCGACCTTTCGACGCGAGCTTAGTCATCGCGATCATTCAAGACTCCGCTCGCACCGGCGCGCGGCCGCTCGGCGCGGGCATGCCCGCGGACGTTCAGTCGCGCCTTTTACTCGTCGGCGGCGCTCAGCCGATCGAGCCCGAGCCCGCTCACTGGCCCGCGGTCCTTGGTGCCGGCGTGCTCGCGGTCGCGATCTTCTCCGCGCTTGTCGCGTGGGTCAGCGTCTAGTTCCGCGTCGGCCCTGCATCGATGAAGCCGTCTTGTGCGAAGCGTGCCGTGTGCCATATGGGGCACGTGATCCCGCACGCTTCTCAGGAACCCGACGATGGCTCTGATCGACTCCGGCTCGCCCGCCCCCGATTTCTCGCTGCCCGACGCCAAGGGCGCCCCGCACACCCTCGCGTCGTACCGCGGCCGGCCCGTCGTCGTCTACTTCTATCCTAAGGACGACACGTCCGCCTGCACCGCCGAGGCGTGCGCGTTCCGTGACGCGCTGCCGAAGTTTGAGAAGCTCCATCGCGCGGCCGTGCTGGGCATCTCGCCCGACAGCGCCAAGAGCCATGCCAAGTTCGCCGCGAAATACAGCCTGAACTTCACGCTCCTGGCCGACACGCCGGGCGCGTCCGGCACGCCCGCGGTCTGCGATGCCTTCGGCGTCTGGGCCGAGAAGAGCATGTATGGCAAGAAGTACATGGGCGTCGTCCGCACCACCTACCTCATCGATGCCCAGGGCCGCGTCGCGCGCCGCTGGGACAAGGTCAAGGTCGATGGCCATGCCGACGAAGTCCTCGCCGCGCTCTCGGAACTCACCGGGGCTGGCCCCGCGCCCAAGGCGGCGACGGCCAAGCCCGCGGTCAAGAAGTCGGCAGCGACGAAGCCGACCACGAAGAAAGCGCCCGCGAAGAAGGCCTCCAGGAAGCCAGCTCAGAAGACGGTCAAGAAGTCCTCAAAGCCCCGGCGCTGACTTACGCGGGCTTGCCCATCAGCCGGTACCACGCCCCGAACGTGACCGGGCGTGTCGCTCGAAGCACGGGCCACGCCGCGCGGACCAGTCGCGGGCTCATCGCTAACTCTGCGGCCCACCTGCACGCAGGCAGCCGCGTTCGCAGCCGCGCGCGATACTCCGCGTGCAACGTCCGCTGGGCCCGATGAAGCGCGTCCGTCGTGGTCCAGTCGATCGCACCCAGCGCCTTGGCCGCACGCGCTGCTGACCAGAGGGCCAGGCCCATGCCCTCACCGCCGACCGGATCGACAGCCGCCCGTGCGTTGCCGATGCGGACCGACCGCGGATGCGCGGGCGTGATGGGCCACGCCCGAGGCACGCCGCAGGCTTTCCAGTCCGACGTTCGCCGGGTCGGATCCCACGCCGGCCAGCGTGAGCGAACGAGCGCATCGTGATCGCCCGCGAACTCGCGGACCAATTCTGAGCGGGTGCACAGCGCGAGCGTCGCGCCCCCGTGCTCGATGGCGATCGTGCCCAAGTACGCGCCCTGCGCGACACGGATCCGTACGCCACGCACGGGCTGCGCAGGCCGGTAGTGACACTTGAGTCCCACGAGGCCCTCGACCGTCGGCGTGGGCCCCGCCGGATCAAGCCTGCCGCTCCCGTCGGCATGGACGACGACCGACGCGAGCACCTCGCGACCGCTCGCGAGTTTGATGCGCACGCACTCGTCGCCCAGTTCGACCGTCTGCGCGCTCTCGGGCTGCAGCACCTCCGCGCCCGCGGCGCGCGCGAGCATCACCAGCTCCGTGTCGAGCGTCGCGCGGCTCAGGCTCCACGCGCCCGTCGGCGTGGGCCATTCGATCGCGCGCTCGTCGAGCTCAAGCGCGAACATGTCCGCCCGCTTCGCGCCCAGGGCCCGCAGCGCGTCCTCCGGAAGCAGCTCGTGCAGCTCACGCACGGAAGCGGGGGAGAGATATTCACCGCACACCTTCACGCGGGGGAACGCGCGCCCCTCGATCAGTGTCACGCGCCGGCCCGCGCGAGCGAGCCTCAGCGCGAGCGACGCGCCCGCGACACCCGCGCCCAAAATCGCGACAGAAGGGATCGCAACGGAAGGAATCGCGACAGAAGGCATCGCAGCGGTAGTGGTCACGCGCCGCCGCCTTTCTCCGCGGTCAGCGTGAAGCGGTGGAGGATGATCGTGCTGTAGCGGACATTTTTCAGCCCGGCCGCCTCAGCGAAGGCGAGCGCCTCACGCCTGGTGAACCCGGCCTTGACACTCGCGTGCGCATCGTGCCGGACGATGTGAGGCTGCCCGATCAGGATCGCTTCCAGCGCCAGAGGCGCCCACGCCGAGCGCACGAGGTCGTTCCACACCACGCCCCGCGACGCCAGCGCGTTCATGGCCATCAGCGTCCCGAGCGCGTCGGCATCGCTCAGGTGGTGCAGGAAGAGCCCCGCATGGACAAAGTCAAACGCGCCCGGCCCGAACTGACCCAGCATCTCGCGGGCGTCGAGCTTGCTGAGCGAGATCGAGCCCGCGCCCTCACCGAGCTTCTCTTCCACATACGCGCGCGCCTGCGCGAGGGTCGAGTCGTGGTTGTCGATCGCGGTAACTTCAAGCCTCAGCCCGCGCGCCCGCGCCCAGTGCACCGCCGCGACGGGAATGTCCGCCGAACCCGTCGCGACATCGAGCAGGCGGATCGGCGCCGCGCGGTTCCAGTTGCGAGTCCAGCGAGCCAAGTGCGCGATCAGCCCGCGCGTGCCGCCCAGCCAGCGATTGACCGATCGGATGTACGCCAGCGCCCGCGCGAGCTGGGCCGGATCGACGTCCGGCGCGTCCATCAGCTCGCCGACGAGCACCCGCCCGGTCGGGGGAGGCGTGCGTTCGTGGGCGTTGTGTGCCGGAAGCGCCATGCGTGAGGGCCTTTCGTCCGCCGGGCTACGGTAGAGGCGATGAGCACGCCCAAGGGCCCCCGCGTCGGACAATCCGTGAATTCTCTCGCCGGCTCGCCCGACCAGCCTCAGCCCGAGCCTCGCCTCGAGCCTGTGACGCTCCGCACCATCCGCCGGATGACCCGTGCGGGCGAGCCCTTCGCCTGTCTGACCTGCTACGACGCGACGACCGCGCGCTGGCTCGAACGCGCGGGCGTTCCCGTGCTGCTCGTGGGCGACACCGCCGCCGAGATGGTGCTCGGCTTCCACCGCACGCTCGACATGCCGCTGGACGTGCTGATCGCCCTCACCGCGGGCGTCAAGCGAGGCGCACCCCGCACGCTGGTCATGGCCGACATGCCCTTCCTGTCGTACCACCTCACCGAAGCCGAGGCCCTGCGCAACGCGGGGCGCTTCATGACCGAGGGCCTCGCGGACGTGGTCAAACTCGAGGCCGACGCGAGCTTCGCCCCTCTGGTCGCCGCGATGAGCCGCGCGGGTGTTCCCGTCTGCGCTCACGTGGGCAGCCGGCCTCAGCGCGCGAGCTTGTCGGGGGGCTATGGCTCCGCGGGCCGTACGGCCGAGGAAGCCCGCGCGATCATCGACGACGCCGTCGCCCTCGAGCGTGCGGGCGCGGTGATGCTCCTCGTCGAGGCCGTGCCCGACGAGGTGACCGAGGGCATCCTCGCCCGCACCAGCGTGCCCCTGATCGGCATCGGCGCGGGCACGCGCTGCCACGGGCAGATCCTGGTCCTGCAGGACCTTCTGGGCATGACCGACCGCCCGCCCATGTTCGCCGAGCCCGTCGCAAGCCTCGGCCCCGCAATCCAGCAGGCCGCGGGGGAATGGGTCCGCCGCGTCGGGGCCCGGGCGATCGGGGGCGACCGTTACCGCATGAAAGAGGGCGAGGCCGACAAGTTCGGCGCCCGTGGATCCGCCGCGGGCGGAAGAGCGAAACCCGTGAAGAAGAAGGGCCGATAAGGGAAGATCGGTCGGTCTGTCCCGGTCCTGACCCAGGCCGATCATGGGAGCCCGCCTTTGCGACGGATTCTGTACTTCGGTCCCGCGTTCGTCGTGCTCATGTCCGCGCTCGCGGCGCTCTTTGTCGTGCCCGCGACGGTCCGACGCGTCGAAGCTTCCGCCACCGAGGCCCGCCTCACCCTCGCGCGCGAAACCCTCGACCGCGACGACCTCCTCGAACGCCTCAACCAGGCCGTGCGCGACGTCGCGACCGCTGTCGAGCCCTCGGTTGTTCACCTTGATGTCCGTGGCTCCAGCGAAGGAGGCGCGACCGGCTCGGGCTGGGTCTACAGCGCCGACGGGCACATCATCACCAACGCCCACGTCGCCCGCGACGCCGAGACAGTCATCGTCCAGTTCTACAACGGCCGTCGCGGTCAGGCGACGCTCGTCGGCGTCGACTCGCCCACCGACATTGCGGTGCTCAAGGTCGAGCCCGGGCCCGACGTGTTCCCCGCCAAGCGCGCCACTGGTCTTCGCGCGCGCCAGGGCGACCGCGTCTTTGCCTTCGGCTCGCCCTTCGGCTTCAAGTTCTCGATGTCCGAGGGCATCGTCTCGGGCCTCGGGCGCACCGCGCGCGCGGCGTCAGACTTCGGCGGCTTCACAAACTTCATCCAGACCGACGCCGCCGTGAACCCCGGCAACTCGGGCGGCCCCCTCGTCGACGTCCGCGGGCGTGTCATCGGCATGAACGTCGCGATCGCGACCGCCCGCGAGTCGCTCGCCACCAGTGAGGGCCAGTCCGCCGGCATTTCCTTCGCCATCCCGCTCAACGTCGTCGAGTTCGTCGCCGACCAGCTCATCGCCAGCGGTGAGGTCCGCCGCGGCTTCCTCGGCATCTCGTTTACGACCCAGGTCCAGCAGATTGTCGCCGACTCGGGCTTCCTCGGCACGGGCGTCCGCGTCGATCGTTTCGCCAACGCCAGTCCCGCGCGCGAGGCCGGCCTGCGCGTGGGCGACATCATCGCTTCGATCAACGGTGAAGCTTTCGGCGACGGCGACGTCATGCGCTCGGTCATCTCCTCGACCCGCCCGGGTGAGGCCGTCAAGCTCCGCGTGTGGCGCCCGGAAACCAAGTCATTTGTCGAGGTTGCCGTGACACTGGGCGAGATGCCCGCCGACGTCGCTGGCGGCCGAACGATCCCGCGTCTCCCCGCTGATCCGGGGTTGCCCTACGAAGCCGCGCTGGGCATCCAGCTCGCCGAGCTCGACGACGGGCTCACGATCACGGGCGTGCGCCCCGACTCGCGCGCCGCTGAGGCGGGCCTGCGCGAGGGACAGATCATCCGCAAGCTGGGCGAACTCGAGATCACGAACCGCGGCACCTTCGTCGGCGCGCTGATCGACCTCAACGTCATGCGGGGCCGGCCCGTGACGATCGAGATCGAGGAACGCACCGAGACCGGCGAAACCGTCCGCCGCGAGATCGAGTTCTCGCTGGGCCGCCGTCGGGGCTCGCCCCCGCAGTAAACCGGGCTCAGCGCGCGACAGCCTCCCGACTACTGCACCGCCCGGATCCGCACTCGGATCGGCGTTCCGTACGCGGGCACGCGCGAGCGATCGGCGATCCACTCCGCCGGCTCCAGCCGAGTCTCCGGGCTCATCGCACGCGCAAACGCGACCGTCTCGCCCCCGAAAGTGTGCAGGCCCACGAGCAGCCCCTCGTCGTCCGCGTCATAGCGTTCGGGCCCCGGCGTGACCGACTTGGGCGCGACAAAGCGCGAGCCCGCGAACACGAACCGATGCTTCGGCTTCAGCTTCGCGAGCGACTCACCTGACTTGAAGTGGACAACCCACTCGCGCGCGTCGTGCTCAACCCCATCGGGCGTGATGATCGTCACGTCCAGCTCGGGCCCTGTCGGGTCCACCGCGCGGATCTCGCCGCGTTCCACACGGATCGCGCCGGGCGCGCCGGGCTCGAGCCCGAGGGCGAGCAGCGCCGCGTGTACCGCCGAGGGCTTGACGCGCGTCATCACCAGCGCCTCGTGCTCGCGCGTGTTGGGCGTGCAGACGACGACCTCCAGGAAAATCCGTGGCGTATCCGGGTTCGTCGCATCGATCGGCACGAAGCCGTCGAGCTCGAGCGTCCGCGACTCGCGCTGAACCCGCAGCCCGGGAGACAGCTCCACCCAGCGCAACTCGGCCGGCCGATCAGTTGCGCGGCTGTCGGGCGTTGCTTGCAAGGTCGGCGTGGGTGCGCTCGGCGCCTCCGAGCGCGGGCGCGCCGCACACCCCGCGAGCGATACGAGCGCCGTCGCGATCACGAGCGATCGGTTCATCTTCTGTTCTCCGCAATCGCCCGGCATTCCCTCGCGAACAGCTCGCCGCGCGCCTCGTAGTTCGGGAACTGGTCCCACGACGCGCACGCCGGGCTCAGCAGCAGCAGGTCGCCCGCGCGCATCCGCGCCGACGCCGCACGCACCGCCGACGCCACCTCGCCCGCCTCGTGCACAAACCCGCCGGCCTCGCGCGCCCGCGCGGCGATCGTCGGCCCCGTCTTCCCAATCGTGTACAGCCCGCCCAGCGACGGCGCAAGCATCGCGACCGGCCCCAGGTCCGAGCCCTTGTCGTATCCGCCGACGATCAGGTGTACCTTCGACGCATCCTCGAACGACCGCACCGCGAGAAGCGTGCTCTCCGGCGTCGTCGACTTGCTGTCGTTGAAGTACCGCCTCCCCGCGTGCTCGAGCACAAGCTCCAAACGATGCGGCAAGCCCCGGAACGTGCGGACTGCCCCCTCGACCTCCGCGCGGGCCACAGCCGGCTCCAGCGCCAGCACCGCCTCGCACGCGACCGCGGCATTCAGCGCGTTGTGCTCGCCCGGCAGCCACAGCCCATGCACCCCCGCGCCACTCGGCAGTTTCGTCCGAGTCACGCCCGTGGGCAGCGGCTCATCCTCGGGCGTCAGACTCAGCGTCGGGCCCAGGATCGCCGCGTCGCCGGGCCTTTGCGCCCGCAGAATCCGCACCTTGCTCGCGCGATAGTGCTCGAGTGTCCCGTGCCAGTCCAAGTGATTGGGCGAGAAGTTCGTAAACACCGCCACGCGCGGGCTCCAGTCGCCCAGCCAGTGCAGCATCGCGCTCGAAAGCTCCAGCACCACCCGCGTCTCGCGCGCGATCGCTCCGCGCTCGATCTCAGGCAGCAGCGAGCCCCCGATGTTCCCGCCGAACGCCGTCGGCAGCCCGAGCGTCCGCAGCGCGTGATGGATCATCGCGCTCGTCGTGCTCTTCCCCGCCGAGCCCGTGATCGCGATCGTCCGCTCACGCGCGGGCAGGCGGTCAATGGTGAGCCTGATCTCCGTCGTCACGGGCACTCGCGCCGCCTGGGCCGCCCGCAGAAACCGGTTCTCCCAGGGCTTGGGCACCGCGACGTTCGCGATGACCACGTCCGTATCCGTGAAATCGCTGACGTTGTGCTCGCCCAGCCTTGTCCGCACCACGCCCCGGCGCACGAGGTCATCGATGTCGCTCAAAGGCTCCGCGAGCTTCTCCGCGGGCGCCATGTCCGTCACGAGCACGTTCGCCCCGCGCTCGACGAGCCAGCGCGTCACGCCCACGCCCCCGCCGAAGCGCCCGAGGCCCATCACGGTGACGCGGAGTCCATCAAAGCTGGTTGGCGCGGGAGGCATGGCAAAGTCGTTCATCGATCCTGAGCGTAGAACGCTCAGAGAATGCTCACGGGGTCAACGTCCACCGCCGTGTGCGCATCGCTCTTGAGCAGCCCCTTCGCCGCGGCCGCGAGCAGCGCCGCCCGCAGCACTCCGGGCCCCGGCGCGTAGAGCGCGAGCCCGAACCTCCATTGCCCCGCGACGCGCTCGATCGGGCATGCGACGACCGGGTCCAGCGTCACCGACGGATCGGCCGACGCACGCAGTGTCCCGTGCAGCTCGTCCGCGCGGGCGCGCGCCTTGCTCTGGTCCTCGTCGCGCACGACGATCCACGCCATGCGCCG
>JANRKN010000092.1:0-1564 GCA_033763435.1 Planctomycetota bacterium | reverse complement strand
CGACAGATCCGTCGGCCCGGCCTGGCCCGCGGTCTCGCCGAGTGAGTTGAACGCGAGGATCATGCCCCACACCGTGCCCGCCAGGCCCACCAGGGGCCCGAGGTTGCCGATCACGTTCAGCGGCTCGATCATGCGGAACCACCGGGCGGCTTCCTCGGCCGCGGCGAGTTCGCCCGCCTCGCGCATCGCCTCGCGCGAACCCTTTCGCAGCATCGCCGCCTGCAGCACGCGCGACACGAACGAATCGTCGCGGTTGATCGCGTCGCGCAGCTCATCGTGCCGGCCCGTGCGTGCGAGGTCCTGAATCTTCGCGACGCTGGCTTCGGGCAGGATCACGCCCTCGCGCACGCGAACGACGGCCGCGAGAATCACCGCGACGGCCGCGACCGAGCCCAGCACGAGCAGAATCGTGAAGACGTCGAACGACTGAATGAACAGCTCCCAGACGCCACCGGCGCGCGCGGGCGCAGAGGCGGCCGCGGGCGTGGTCGCTGCGGTGACGGTGGGGCTGGGGGGTGCGGACGCGGGTGTGGTCTGCGCGGCGAACGCGGTCGCCGAGAACACCACCGCGGCGCTCCCCGCCAACAGCAGCGGACGCGCCCAGCGCGAAACGGACCGGAGGATCGTCGGAACCTTCAGCATGGTCCAACGGTACACGGGCGCCGGGCCCGCGGCGTGGGCGGAGGGATCCCCGGCGGCGAAAGTTCGATCAGGCCCGAGGCGCGTCGGGGCCCTCGAGCTCGTCGGGCTCGGCCTCACGCGAGATCCGGTACTCGCCGCTGAACCACCGGCCAAGGTCCGCGTCGCGCGCTCGGGCACTTGCGAACGGATACGTCGGGCTTGCGGGGTCGACCAACTCGCGCGTGATCCGGCAGCGGGTGACCTCGCGTGCGCTGAGCGGTTCAACCTCGGGCCGCTCGGCCCACGAGGCGGGCAGCGCGAACCGCAGCTCGCGCGATTCGGGGCCGGTCGCGGTCAGCTCGAGATTGGCGCGGTGTGCGTGCGCGGGGAGCGCGGGTCCCAGGCGGTCGGGCCATTCGACGATGAGCACGCTGCCGGGCGAGGCGCGACGGGTGTGCGGGTCGAGGATGCGGTCCCAGCCGAGCAGTTCAAGGTCGTCGGCGCCCGTGAGGCGGTAGGCGTCCATGTGCACGAGCGCCGCGCGATCGGGGCAGAGGCTCTCGGCGACCATCGGATAGCGATGGACGAGCACAAACGTCGGGCTCGCGGCCAGCGACGAGGCACCCGCCCCCATCGCCGAGGCCAGCGCGCGGACGAACGTGGTCTTGCCCGCGCCCAAATCGCCCGTGAGCGCGACGACATCGCCCGAGCGCAGGGCTCGCGCCAGCGACCGCGCGATCGCGACGGTGTGCTCGGGGCTCGGGGCGTGCTTGGAGAAGGTGATCATCGGTTTCGCGATCGGTTGTTTGCGGCTTGTGCGCGGGGCTTCAGGCCCCGCCGTGGTCCCAGCCGAGGGTGGAGATGTCGCGTCGAAAGCCGTCGGCCTGAACGAGAACACAACCCGGGTCAGTCGCCGGGGCGATCACGGTGCCGATGCGGGTGA
>JANRKN010000091.1:0-6595 GCA_033763435.1 Planctomycetota bacterium | reverse complement strand
GCGGGCATGCGCGATTCCGACGCCGTGGGCGGCGCGTTCGTTCTCGCGGTTCAGGAGCCGGGCTCGGCGTACGTGCTGTCGTGGGCCGTCGTGCCCGTCGGCGAGCGGATCCTGTTTGCCGCGATGCCCTCGAGCAAGGCGACCAAGGCCCGCGCGTCGGACTGGGACAACGACCCGGCCGCGCCCGAGGCCGGCGCCCCCGAACCCTCGGCCGCGCCCGCCCCGACCGAAGCCCCCGCGGAAGGCACCACGCCTCCCGACGCTCCCAGCGCCCCCTCCGGCGGTGGTGGCTGCGGCCGGCGCCCCATGGGCCCGGGCTGATTCCCTTTTCTGACTCTCACCACGGACCCATCCCATGACTGACACCTCCCCCAAGCGCGTCGCGTTTGTCACCGGCGCGTCCCGCGGCATCGGCAAGTCCATCGCCATGCGCCTCGCGCGCGAAGGACGCCACGTCGTCCTCGCCTCACGCACCCAGCGCCCCCTCGAAGACGTTCAGTACGCGATCGCCCAGCACGGCGGATCGGCCGAGGTCTGCGTCTGCGACGTGGGCGACGCGGCGGGCCTGGCCGCAGCGATCGAGTCCGTCGGCGCCAAGCACGGGCGCCTGGACATCCTCGTCAACAACGCGGGCATCACCCGCGACGGGCTGGTCCTGCGCATGAGCGACGAGGACTGGAACGAAGTCATCCGCGTGAACCTGACGTCCGCGTTCGTCGCGACCCGCGCCGCCGCCCGGCTCATGATGAAGGGCAAGTTCGGGCGCATCGTCAACATCGCCTCGACCTCGGGCGTCGTCGGCAACGCGGGCCAGGCGAATTACGCGGCGGCCAAGTCGGGCCTCATCGGCTTCTCCAAGACCATCGCGCGCGAGCTGGGCGGCAAGGGCATCACGTGCAACGTCGTCGCGCCCGGTTTCATCGAGACCGACATGACCGCGAACCTTCCCCCGCAGGTGAAGGAACACGTCATGGGCATGATGGCCGTCAAGCGCTTCGGCACGGGCGAGGACATCGCCGCGGCCGTCGCGTACTGCACCGCCGACGACGCCGGGTTCCTCACGGGCCAGACCATCTGCGTCGACGGCGGCATGACGATGTGCTGAGATCGCGCGTTCACTCCCCGCGCCGACGCGGGAAGTACGCCTTGGGCCCGACCTGCTTCATCTGCCGGTTGGAGTACTCACGCACATAGAGCGCAAGGTCGGCGGGCGTGAAGAGCCCGTCGCGGTTCAGGTCTGTGTCGGGCTTGGCGTGGTGGAAGTCGTCGAGAAACCAGGCGAGGTCCTCGCTGTCGAGCAGGCCGTCGCGGTCGTAGTCGGCGCGGTACACCCACATCAGCTCCACCGTCAGCGCGAGCCCCTGCAGCGGATCGGTCATGGGCTCGGGGGGGATCGGCGGCCCATCGGGCGGGGTCTTCGCAGCGAACCAGTACACGCCGTTCTCGTCGTACGCGTCGCCCTCGCTCCGCGCGCGCACGCCCTCCGCGGGGGCGGGTGCGATCGCGCTCCGCCGACCCGGGGCAGTCGAACGATCAGATGCGCCCGACGCGCTCTCGCCCCCAGCGACGCGATCCGTTCGAGCGCCCGGCACGCGGTCGGATGAGGCTTCGGGTGGAGATTCGGACCGGGCGGGCGTGGGTGAGGGTGCCCCGCGCCATGCGAGCAGCGCCGCGCTGGCCGCGAGCGCGAGAAGGAGAAGCGTCCGGCCGAGCGGGTTGGCGCGGGTCCGAGGGTGAATCACCCACGTTCGGACGCGGGGTCGGTGCGGATGTTCGCCTTGGACCAAAGGACTCCTGGGTCGGTGGGGGGGGTGTGCGGGGCGCGGAACGAAGGCGTTGAGTGGCGGGGCGGAGGGGTGAGGTCTATGCTTTGCTCCTTCAAGGGGCCGACCGTGACGGACGGGTCGGGCGGAGACGCCCGGCGCCTGAGGCGCGGTCAGGGGCTTGGTCAGCAGCGGCTGCTCCAAGTCCAGCCTCGGCCTGGGTTGACGCCCGGGCGGGTTCGGTGAGCCGAACTCAAGCCGCGGCACCCGTGCCGGCCTCGTCCCTTCGGGACCAGCGCCGACCGCGGACCGCGAACAGCGTGGTCCCACGGTCCTGTTCTTTCAGGGCCGACAAGCACGGAGCGTTCCCGCCATCCACTGGTCGATGGTGTAATTGGCAGCACAGCAGATTTTGGTTCTGTTAGTCCTGGTTCGAGTCCAGGTCGACCAGCTTCTTCTTTGTGCCGCCGAGCACCGGGGTCTGTCCGAAGGACCCGCGTCGGCAAGCGCCGCGACGAGCGGCTGTGGATCGGTCGGGGCCAGAAGCCATGGCCTCTTCAACGACAACGAGCAACTCGCCGGGCGATTCGCTCTCGGCGATCATCATGGCCGCGGGCAAGGGCACGCGGATGGCCTCGGACCTTCCGAAGGTCGTTCACCCCGTCGGCGGCCGGCCGATGGTCTGCGCCGTGGTCGACGCCTGCCTCGAGGCGGGTTGCCAGCGCATCGTCGCGGTCGTGGGGTACAAGCAGGAACTCGTCCGCGAGGCGCTCGCGGGCTATGGCGACAAGGTGCGATTCGCCGTGCAGTCTGAGCAGCTCGGCACGGGGCACGCGGTGGCCTGCGCCAAGGCCGAGGCGATGGGCTCGCCCGTTCCCGCGCACACGTTTGTCCTCGCGGGCGATGGGCCGCTGATCCGCGCTTCGACGCTCCGCACCCTCGCGCAGACGCACGCGCGGGCGAACGCCTCGGCGACCATCGCGACCGCGATCCTCGAGGACGCGACGGGCTACGGGCGCATCGTGCGCGACGCGCAGGGGCAGTTCTCCGCGATCGTCGAGCAGAAGAACGCGACGCCCGAGCAGCTCAAGGTGCGCGAGGTGAACCCGTCGTACTACCTGTTCCGCACGCCCGCGCTGTTCGAGGCGCTGGAGCGCGTGGGGCGCAACGAGCTCACCGGCGAGTACTACCTGACGGACACGCTGGCGATTCTGAAGGGTCGGGGCGACCGGGTCGAGGTCGTGCCGGGCGTGCCGCCCGAGGACGTGCTGTCGATCAACACGCTGGCGGAACTGGCGAAGGTCGACGCGATCTTCCGGGCGCGCAAAGGCTGAGTGGGACGCACGCGGGCCCCGACGGGGCGCGCGAGAAAGGTTGGCGGTCCGATGGCGGCGAACGGCAACAACGATCTGAAGATCTTCGCGGGCCGGAACTCGCGCGCGCTGACCGAGCGCATCTGCCAGCACCTCAACCTGAAGATGGGCGTCGCCAAGACGCAGATGTTCCCCGACGGCGAGATCCTCGTGAAGCTCGAGGAAGACGTCCGCGGGCGGGACTGCTTTGTCGTCCTCTCGACCGCGGCGCCGGTCAACGAGAACATGATGGAGCTGCTGATCTTCATCGACTGCCTCCGCCGCGCCAGCGCCGACCGCGTCACCGTCGTGCTGCCCTACTTCGGCTACGGGCGCCAGGACCGCAAGGACGAGGGGCGCGTGCCGATCACCGCCAAGCTCGTCGCGAACCTGATCACCTCGGCGGGCGCCAACCGCGTGATGGCGATCGACCTGCACGCGGCGCAGATCCAGGGCTTCTTCGACATCCCGTTCGACCACCTGTCGGCCTCGCCCGTGCTGTACGACCACTTCGCCAAGCACCGCGCGTCGATGGGCGACCTGTGCCTGGTCTCGCCCGACGTGGGCAACGTGAAGGTGGCCGAGAGCTTCCGCAACCTGCTCGACGCGGACCTGGCGATCATCTACAAGCGCCGGCTTTCGGGCGAGCGCGTCGCGATGGGCGAGCTGATCGGCGACGTGAAGGGCAAGACGGTGCTGATGGTCGACGACATGATCTCGACCGCGGGAACGGTGGTCGAGGCGTCCAAGCTGGTGATGGAGCGCGGCGCGCGCGACGTGATCGCCGCGTGCACCCACGCCGTGCTGGTGCCGCCCGCGTTCGAGCGCATCAACGCCTCGCCCATCTCGAAGGTTGTTCTGACCGACACGATCCCGCTGGGCGAGCGCCTGAACCCGATCCGCTCGAAGGTCGTCGAGCTCTCGGTCGACGAGCTGCTGGGCAAGGCGATCCACCGCATCCATCACAACCAGTCGATTTCGGCGCTGTTCGAGAAGACCGCGGGGACCAAGCGCTGAGGAAGAACGTTTTTCGCACCCATCACGGACTGAAGCACAGTCTTTACTTTGAAGGAGAAGCGTCATGCATGAGAAGTCACCGATGATCAAGGCCGAGCACCGCGACTGGACGGGCTCGCGCCGCTGCGAGCGCGCCCGCAAGGCCGGCAAGCTCCCCGCGATCGTGTACGGCCGTGGCAAGGCGCCCGTGCCCGTGCTGCTCGACGCCGACGAGGCGATCAGCCACATCCACAAGGGCGAGAAGGTCTTCCGCCTGGACTTCCCGGGCCAGAAGGACGCGGACGAGGGCCAGATCGTGCTGCTGCGTGAGCTGCAGTTCGACTGGTCGGGCAACGCCATCGTGCACGCCGACTTTGCCCGCGTGTCGCTGACCGACCGCGTGAAGTCCAAGGTCGCGATCCACCTGATCGGCGAGGCCAAGGGCCTGAAGACCGCCGGCGCGATCCTCATGCACCCGACCAACGAGATCGAGATCGAGTGCGTGCTCAGCGAGCTGCCCGACTACCTCGAGGTCAGCGTCTCGGACCTGGATGTGGAGCATTCGATCACGGCCTCGGACGTGAAGCTCCCCTCGGCGTCGATGAAGCTGGTCACCGACCCCAAGGCCGTCGTCGCTCAGATCATCATCCAGCAGGAGATCAAGGTCGGCGAAGAGGTCGCGGCCGGCGCGACCCCCGCGGCGCCCGAGGTCATCACTGCCAAGAAGGTCGAGGGCGAAGAAGGCGCGGCCGGCGCCAAGCCCGCCGCCGGTGCCAAGCCCGCCCCGGGTGCCAAGCCCGCTGCCGCTGGCGCTGCCGCCAAGCCCGCTGCGGGCGGCGCGGCCAAGAAGTAAGTCGATTCGTTCGGAGGCTGATCGCTCGTATGAAACTCCTGGTCGGACTGGGCAACCCCGGACGCGAGTACGACAAGACCCGGCACAACGCCGGGTTCATGGTCGTCGACCGTCTGGTCGCCCGCTTCGCCCCCGGAGTCACCGCCAAGGCCCGGTTCCAGGCCGTCAGCTACGAAGCGCCCGTGGGCTCGGAGAAGGTCCTGTTCCTCAAGCCCACGACCTACATGAACCGCTCAGGCCCGGCTGTCGCCGAGGCTCTGGGCTTCTACAAGCTCGACCCCCGCGCCGACCTCATGGTCGTCGTCGATGACTTCTACCTCCCCGTCGGCAGCGTCCGGATCCGTCCGGGCGGGGGCACCGGCGGGCACAACGGGCTTGAGTCCCTCCGTGGTTCGCTCGGCACCGACGACTACCCGCGCCTGCGGGTGGGCGTGGGCGAGCGGCCCAGCGGCGGCAAGCCCGCGCACTTCGATCAGGCCGACTACGTCCTCTCACGCTTCAGCGACGACGAATGGTCCGAGCTGGAGCCGGCGCTGGACAAGGCCGCCAAGGCCGCGGAGCTCTTTGTGGGCTCCGGGCTCGACGCGGCCATGAACTTCGCCAATGCCTCGGGCGCGCAACGCCCGAGCAAGCCCCCGAACGCCACCCCCAACCCCTCACCAGCCACCAAACCCCAGTCCGGGCCCCGCACGCCGGGGACCGGCTCAAACTGAACACCTGAAAGGACAGACGCAGATGGCCAACAACCCCGTGTACGTGTACGAAGGCATGTTCCTGCTCTCGCAGGCCGTCGCGGCCGATTTCGGCGGCGCGATCGATCACATCCGCGAGCTCATCGCCAAGGCCCACGGCGAAATCCTCGCCATGAAGAAGTGGGATGAGCGTCGCCTGGCCTACGAAATCAAGGGCCAGAAGCGCGGCGTCTACATCCTCGTCTACTTCAAGGCCCCGGGCGGCGAGATGGCCCGCCTCGAGCGCGACTGCAACCTCTCGGAGAAGATCCTTCGCTCCATCGTCCTCCGCGCCGACCACCTCACCAGCGAGGAAATCCAGGCCTTCGACGCCCGCAAGGAACTCGAAGTCGAAGCCAAGATGCGCGCCAGCCAGGTGAACAAGGACGCCCCCGCCCCCGCGGCCCAGCCCGCCGGCGAGGCCTAAGCCAGTACCGCTGGCGAGGCCTAAGCCAGTACCGCCGGCGAGGCCTGATTCCCTATTCGGCTGACAGCCCCCTGTCAGCGACAGCCTCAGTTTTCCCACGCCACGCGCGCGAAGGCTCGCGTGGCGTTTTTCTGCGCGGTATGGTTCCTCGCGGTACCATGCCGAGGGTGCCGGCGCTGTGCCGGACGCTCGCCCGTGGTGCCGAAGCTTTTCAACCCCAACCGAGGAGGAGCAGTCATGGCCGGCTCGTTCAACAAAGTGATTCTGATGGGCAACCTGACGCGTGACATCGAGCTGCGCCAGACCTCAGGCAATCAGGCCGTCGCGAACGTCGGCATCGCCGTGAACCGCCGGTGGAAGACCGAGACGGGCGAGCAGCGCGAAGAGGTCACGTTCGTCGACTGCGAGGCTTGGGGCCGCACGGCCGAGATCATGAGCCAGTACCTCTCCAAGGGCCGGCCCGTCTTCATCGA
>JANRKN010000090.1:0-1787 GCA_033763435.1 Planctomycetota bacterium | reverse complement strand
CTTCGTGTCGGCCGGGCGCGGGCAGGACCTCGTGGCCGATGCGCGCGTGCGCCGGCGCGGCAAGGAAATCTGCACGGGCGAGGTGAGCGTGAAGGACGGCGCCGGGCGCGAGGTCGCGGTGGCGCTGGTGACCTACAAGCTGAATCTCGCGAGCTGAGCCCAGGGCATCCGGCCGATCAGGCGTCGTGCCAGAACTTCCCCTCCCACGGCACGGTGAACGAATCCCACACGTCCGCCCTCCCCGCGTGGGATTCCTTCATCTGCGCCATCACCAGCGTCTTGCCGTTGCTGCGCAGGTTCACGAGCCCATAGTGGATCTCCACGGCGGACGTCGCCGCGCCCGGCGCGATTTCGAGCTGGTAGGCGCGACCGAGCTCCGTCGAGAAGACGAGGGGAAGATCGCCCCGCGTGAAGTGCGCCGCCGCGCCGAGGGCATCGGCCATCGGGTGATCGAAGCTCGCGTTGTCGCCCGACGAGATCACCGAAGCGAACGGCGAGACGCGCTTCATGTACGCCGGGCTGAAGTCCGACGAGCCGTGGTGACAGGCCTTCGCGACCGTGACCAGTAGCGGATCCGCGCCGCCGGTTCCGACGGGATGCGCGGCCATCAGGTGGCGCTCGGCGGGGATGTTGAGGTCGCCCCCGAGCAAGATCGAGTGATCCCCGAGTTCGAGGCGCAGCACGATCGAGTGCCCGTTGCGCGTGTGCGAGTGGCTGAAGCCGAAGCGCGGACCGGTCGGCTTCCTCGACTCGCGCGACGCCGGCTCGTCGAAGCACAGAAGCGCGGGCTGCGGCGCGGGCGCATGGAGCACCGGCCCCAGCACGCGGATCCGCAACTGCCGATCGGGCGCGTTCGGCGCGAAGCCGGCTACGACCGCGTCCTTCGCGAGGCGCCGCACGGACTGCAGCCGACCCTGCTGGTGCGCCTTCCTGGCGGCGGCCCAGAAGCGCTTGAACGCGGGCGACATCTTGGGCGCGAGCGCCTCCGCGTCGGCGAGCGTGTCGAACAGCGGGGTCATCAGCCACGCCTTCGGGTGCACCGCCGGCGCCCGCGAGAGCAACCCCGCGGCCTCGAGCTGCGTCGCGCTCTTCTCGACGCCCTCCGGACAACGGCAGATGCCATTGTGGTAGAGCGTGCCGATGCGGATGTCCTCGTCCTCCAGCAGCGGAAGGATGCCGCCATAGTGGTCGAGGTCCGGGTGGCTCATGATCGCGCCCGCGAGATCGATCCCTTCGCCCCGGTCGAAGATCGGCTTGTAGCGGTGGCGGATGAACCGGTGGAAGCCGTCTCCGGGTCCTGCGTCGACGACCAGCGTGCCCTGGGGCGCCTCGACCAGCGCGCCGTCGCCTTGGCCGACGTCGACGAAGAAGATCTTCAGCGCGGGGTGCACGCTCACGGCGTCCTTGTGGACCCAGCCGCGGCGACCCGCGCGGCGCGGGACGACGCGCAGCCAATCGCCGGCTTCCTCGTCGACGTCCAGCACGGTGCCGAGCAGCACGTGGTTCACCGCGCGTGACGACGGGTCGGCCTCCTCGCGCAGGATCGTTTCGGGTGCGTCGGCGTAGACGACGGTGGGCATGGCGCGTCCTCCGGGCCGCATCCTCTCGCCAGGGCGCCGTGCGCCACAGTGAAACGGCTCACACCGCTCACACCCACCCGCGCGGAATCAGCTTCAGCTCCCGCGCTTCGCGCGCGAGCCCTTCGCGAAAGTCGGGGTGCGCGAGGCCGATGATCGCGACCGCGCGCTCGGGCACCGAGAGGCCCTTCAGGTTCACGCACCCGTACT
>JANRKN010000089.1:0-17109 GCA_033763435.1 Planctomycetota bacterium | reverse complement strand
CGAGGCGAGCCTCGGAGCCTCGGCCGCGGGCCTCAGCGCGCCGGCGTCGGGCTCGAGCTCGATGATCCGTCGGCCTTCGCGCTCGAGGGTCCAGCCCGTGACTTGCACGCGGGTGTTCAAGAGCGGCGCGAGGTCGCGCGCTCGCCCGTGTGCAGGGCCTTGCTGACGGCGATGAAGGTCGCGAGGAAGAGGACGACGCCCAGACCCGCGGCGAGGTCGTACCGGCGCTTGTGCGCGCTCCACTGCACGGCGCGGTAGCCGACGCTCATGGCGCGCCACCGATCATGGTCGCGCGGAAGGCCAAGACCAGCAGCGCGGCGAGCACCGGGGCGAGGATGAGCCACGCGCGAGCATGCGCCCGGCGGTGGGCGACGCCCGCGGGCGCGGGTTCGGAAGAAGCCCTCGCGCGCCACCAGCGCCAGAGCGCCCAGGGCCAGAGCGCCGCGAGGCCGGGGGTGATGAGGAGGCGAAAGCCAATGCCTGCGCCGCGAGCGGCGGGGTCGAAACGATGGAGGCCCGAGAACGCGAGCGCGAGGGCGATGGGGATGCCCACGCCGGCGTAGGTGCCGACGATCGCGAGCAGGGCGTGGGCGAGGGCCGGGGGCATGCGGTTGGGGCGGGGCGAGCAAGCCGACACGGGGCGTGAAATCCGGGGCACAAAGGGGCCGACGGAATCGTACAATGAAGTGCATGGTTTCGGGCGGCAGAGACCGCCTGATCGAGACGCCCGGTTCGATGCCGGCGCGGGAGGTTGGTTGCATGATCACGCGGAATGCGAACGTGGCGCAGGGCCTTGCGGACAAGGTCGCGATGCAGCATCGGCTCTTCAGCGAGCTCTCGCGGATGTTCGGGCAGGAGGTGCCGCTGTACGACAAGTCGCTGCTGGTCAACGCCGACTGCAACCGGACGGTCTGCGACCTGCTCGCGCGCCTGCACAAGGGCTTTGCGATCAGCGATGCGCAGCTTGAGAAGACCAGCGGCGAGCGGCACGGGGCGATCCGCATCGGGCGGCGCGACGAGTACCGCTGGGTCTCGCGCTTCTTCGCGTGCTTTGCGATGGAGCCTCACAACTACTACGACATGTCCAACGTCGGCGCCAAGAGCCAGCCGATCGTCGCGACGGCCTTCCGCTCGCGAGTTCACCCCGAGCACCGCGTGTTCACCTCGCTGCTGCAGACCGACTATTTCGACCCCGCGACGCAGAAGCGCATCGAAGAATTGCTCGCACAGCGCACGGTCTTCAGCGACCGGGCAAAGGCGCTGGTCGAGAAGTCCGAGCGCGAGGGGGGGCTCTCGTGGGCCGACGCGGACGCGCTGATCGAGGAAGCGACGACGCGGATCTTCAAGTGGACGGGCCGGGCGCGGGACCACGGGCTGTACAAGGAGCTGTGCGATTCGGGGTTCAAGATTGCCGCGGACATCGCGTGCTTTGAGCGGCACCACCTGAACCACCTCACGCCCAACACGTTCTGCATGGACCTGTACACCTCCGCCATGAAGCTGTGCATGGGCGAGATGAGCGAGGGCGTGTTCCGTGAGCGCTCGACCGTCGCGCTCACGCGCCTGGCGCGCGTGGGCGACCGCGATTACATGAAGCTGCACTTCAAGCACCTCACGCGCGAAGAGATCGACGCGTTCGGCCCGGGCTCGGTCTCGGCGCAGGAGATCGACGCGCTGGTCTCGGCGCTGATCGCGCGCCTCACGCGCGAGGAGCTGCGGCTCACCAAACTCAAGCACGCGGGATTCAAGGACTTTACCGAAGGGCCCAGCGAGGACACGCATGTGCTGCTCAGGCAGGACGCGTACAAGGCGCTGACCGAGCCGGTGACGTTCAGCAACCCCGACGGCACGACGACGGAGACGTCGCATACGGCGCGGTTCGGCGAGATCGAGCAGCGCTTCTACGCGACGACGCCCAAGGGCCGCGCGATGTACGACGCGTGCCTCGATGCCGCGGAGAAAGAAAAGGACGCCGACCCCGGGCTCATCAAGCGCGACTTCGCCGCGTACGAGCGGATGTACGCCAAACACTTTGCGCCCTTCCCCAAGTCGCTGCCCGAGCTGCTCCGCGCGGGGATCGTGTACGGGCGCTACTCCCCCACCGCTGCGGGGCTGAACGCGCGCGGCACGATTGATTCCACGGACCTTTGGACGCTGATCGAGCGTGGGCTCGTCGCATACGAGGGCCTGAGGTACGAAGACTTCCTCCCCGTGAGCGCGGCGGGGATCTTCGCCTCGAACCTGAATCAGTATGGCACGAAGTCGACCGCGGCGACCAAGCCCGTGTACACGCAGAAGATGCTTGAGGACGTGATGGGCAAGCCCATCGTCGACGCGGACGCGATGTACCGCGCGATGCAGGCCGAGTCGATCCGGCGGACGTACGAGGCGCTGGGACTGCTCGAACGCCTGGAAGGCTCGCGGGAGCTGATCGCCGCGGCGGCGCAGTGCCCCGAAGGCGCGGTGTGAGATGGGCGCCTCTTCTGGACGCGCGACCGTGCGAGCGGGCGACGACGCGGGCCGGGCGATCCCTGCGCTCTTTGAGAGCCACGGCGCGCGCGTGCGAGCACTGGCGCTGAAGCTGTGTCGGAACGCGGCGGATGCCGACGACATGATGCAGGAGGTCTTCCTGCGGGCGTATCGGCGCTGGTCGACGTTCCGTGGCGAGGCGGACGCCGGGACATGGCTGTACACGATCGCGGCGCGGGCGTGCCGGGACAGGCTCCGGCGCAAGGGCGGGATCGATCGGCGGATGCCGGCGGTATCGCAGCTGATGCCCTGGGGCGAGACGACGGTGATGGCCGTGGCTGCGGCGCCCGAGGAGCACGAGGCCGAGCGGCACGAGGCGGTTGCGCGTGTGCAGCGGGCGATCTCGGACCTGCCCGAGCACCTGCGTGTGCCGGTGATCATGAAGGAAGTCGCGGGGATGAGCGTGGAGGACACCGCGCGGGCGCTGGGCCTGGCGGAGAACACGATCAAGACGCGGCTGCACCGCGCGCGCCTGGCGCTCCGCAAGGCGATGAGCGCCAAGGCCCGTTCCGTCGACGCGCCCGCGCCCATCTTCGATCGGCAGGTGTGCGTAGACCTGCTCAAGGCGAAGATGGACGCGATGGACCGCGGGGGCGCCTCGGCGGGTTTGACGGTGCCGAAGGCCGAGCTGTGCGCTCGGTGCAGCGCGGTGTTTCGCGAGCTGGACATGGTCCAGAGCGCGTGCGAGCAGATCGGCACGGGTCCTGTGCCCGAGCGGGTGCGGACGCTGGTGCTGCGGGAGCTTCGCGCGCTGGAGGAACAGCGGGCGGCGTCGCCGCGCCGGGGCCGCAAGCCCCGAGCAGCGCGCGCCGGGATTTAGTGCGCTGCACCCACGGGGTGCTTATCGAAGTGGTCCAACGCCGCGGCGACCACGGGCGAGGTGGTGTAGACCGGTCCGCCGCCCATCATGACCGCGACGCCGGTGGCTTCCATGATCTCTTTGGGCGTCGCGCCGACCTTCAGGCACTTTTCGACGTGGGCGTAGATGCAGGGATGGCACCGCGTGTGCACGCTGATGCCCAGCGCAATGAGTTCCTTGACTTTGACGGAGAGTCCGCCCTCCGCGGCGTTGTCCTTCATGAGCGTCTGGAAGAATCCGCCGAAGGCCTTGCCGAGGTCGGCGTTGCGGGCCTTGGTCGCGTTCATCGTCGCGGGCCATTGGGCGTAGAAATCGGTCGCGTCGTGCAGCATGGGAACGTCTTTCTCCGGCGCCGCGCGCCGGCGTTGCACAGTGAGTGCATGCGAATACTGATGTTGGCCGCCGATCAGAGCGGGCAGGCGCCTGAGTGTGCGCGGTTCCAGGGCAGGGCGCCGACAAGCGTCGCGAGGCCGCAGGTTCCGGTCGCCCCCGCGACGATCAGCCCCGCGCCCATGAAGGCCGGGAGGGCAAGGAAACCGGGGTGAACGAACCAGCCCGCGAGCGCGCCGGCGAGGACCACCGCGCCGATGATGAGCTGGGTCTGACGCATCACGCTGATCGCGGGGCCGGGCGCGGATTCGCGCGCGGGCGCGACGGGCAGCCCCGCGGCCTTCCAGGCGTCGATACCGCCCGGCAGGCTGAGCACCTGCGCGCCCGAGGCCGCGAGCGACCCGCAGCGGGCAACCGCGTCGGCGCTGCGCTTACCAGCCTTGCAGTGAATCACGATCGGGACGCCGGGCCGGGCGAGCGAGGCCACGCGCACGGGATCGAACGCCGATAGCGGCAGCAGCGTTGAGCCCTCGATGCGCTCGCGCGCGAACTCGTCGGGCTCGCGCACGTCGATCAGGACGCACGCGCCGGTACTGAGCCAACGCTGAACCTGTGCGGGCGTGAGGACAGCGGGGCGAGGGTTCTCGGACAGGGCTCGCTCGGCACAGGGCTCGCTCATCGTGGCGCTTGACATGAGACGATCTCCAGGTGAAGGTGTCAGGGCGGGTGTGCCGCCCCAGTTCAGAGGCGCCGGGACGCGTGCGGGTTCCGAATGTGGTAGGAGATCACCTCGCCTGCGCGACGGTGACGGTGTCGCGGGCCGAGCGGGTCTCGGGCGCGAGCGCTGCCGCCGTCTCGAGCGACATGGGCAGGATCAGTGAGAACATCGAGCCGCGTCCGAGCTCGGAGACGAGCTGGATCTCGCCGTGGAGCAGGCGCGCAAGCTCCTTGCAGATCGCCAGGCCCAGCCCCGTGCCCGTGTGCTGCTTGGTGTGGCTCGAATCGAGCTGGTGAAACTTCTCAAAGATGCGCTCGAGTTCGTCCTTGGGAATGCCCGGCCCGTTGTCGATCACCGACACCCGCACCCCGCCCGCGCCGGCGACTGTCGAGCCCGCGGGCATGCCCGGCGGCATCCAACCCGGCAGGCGCTCGGCGCGGATCGTGATCTGCCCCTGCTTGCCTGGGCCATCGGCGCCCGGCGTGAACTTCACGGCGTTGGACAGGAAGTTGAAGATCACCTGCTGGAAGCGCTTGGCGTCGGTCACGATCACGGGCAGGTCATCAGCGACATCGACCTTGAGCGCAATCCCCTTGCGGTCGGCCAGCGGCGCGATCAGGCCGCCCAGTCCCTCGCAAACATCCTTGACCACCGTGCGCTCGGGGTGGAGCTGCACCTTGCCCGCCTCGATCCGCGCCATCTCCAGAAGCGTGTCGATCATCTCCCGCAGATTCCGGCCAGCGTTCAGGATGTTCTCGATGTAGCGCAGGCGCTTGTTGATCGGGTGCGACATGCCCGCGGGCGGCGCGCCCTCGGCGGCCTCAAACGACTCGGCATCCGCTCGCGCCAGGTCCCTCAGCAGCTCTGCGAATCCGAGGATCGAGTTCAGGGGCGTCCGCAGCTCGTGCGAGACATTGGCCAGAAACTCGCCCTTGACCTTCGCCGCTTCGTACAGCGCGACGTTCGACTCGGCCAGCTCGTTCAGCCGAAGGTCCATCGCGCGATTCACCGCGCGCTGCTGATCGCTCGCGGTCTGAAGGTCCGTCAGCATCAGGTTGAACGTCTCGGCCAGCTCCTCAAACTCGTCGCCCGTGCGGATCTCGGAGCGGATCGAGATGTCACCCTCGCGCACGCGTTCGGCGGTCTCTCGCAGCGAGCGCACGGGCTCGAGGATGAGCTTGTGCGTGATGAGATAGAACACCAGCAGCGCCAGCCCCAGCACCACCGAGCCCGCGCCCAGCAGATAGCCGATGTTCAGGAGCAGCAGCCGCGTGGCCTCGATCGATCGGCGCTCGAGGAGGACGATGCCCGTCAGGTCGCTCGCCCCGGCCTCGGGCGTCCGGACGGCGCGGGCGTAGCGATACTCGCGCTGCGAGCCCTTCCACTTGCCAGCCTGCAGGTCCAGCCGCTCGGGCTGCGCGCCGAAGGTCGCGAGCGCAGACGCGAGAAACCGGTCGCCCTCGGCGAGCGCCTGGGCCTGTTCGAGCGAGAGCCGCCGCGCCCCGATGCCCGCGCGTTGCACGGGAGCGGGGATGTCGGAGGTCGAGCCGCCCTGGCGGATGATGCTATCGACCGCACGCGAAGCCTCGGCGTCGCGCTCGGCCTCGGCCGGCCCGTCGGCGCTGGCTCGCGCCTCGGCATCGGCCTTCTCCCATGCGCCGGCGAGCATGCGCGAGACTTCGAGCTGCCCGTCGTCGACAAGCGTGTTCATGCGGAGGAACGGCACCGACAGCGCCGACAGCACGATCAGCACGATCGCGCCGCCGAAGACCAGAAGACACTTGTTCGCCAGCGAGATGCCGCGCCACATGCGGGCAAGTCTAACCGGGATCGGCCACGGGCCCCAAAGCCTTCCGAATCCTCGCGACGACCTCGGGTCCCAGCTCGGCCTCGCGCACCACGGCGTGGTCGCGGTAGTACCAGGGCGGCTCGCCTTCCGCAGAGCCCGGTGGCTCGGGCAGGTCGAACACTTCGATCGTGCCCACCGGAATCCGCGCAGGCCCTTCGAAGACCGCTCGCCAGGTCACGCCGGAGATTCGGCGGATCTCGAGCATCTCGGGCAGCCGCTTCCAGGCGCTGCGTTCGTTGGGCCAGAGGTCGTCGAGGTCGTCGCCGTAGAGAACGAAGTAGCCAGGATCAGCCCCCTCACTCGTGCGGATCAGCAGCGTGGGAGCGTCGTCGTCCGCCGTCAGTACGTGCAGCGCGGCCAGCACGGGAACGCGCGCGGTCTGCCACTCCGTCACACCCGGCGGCAGCGCGGGGCGGATCAGCTCAGGCGCCAAGGGCCGCAGCGCCCGAATCGCCCGGTACAGCACGTACAGCGCCGCCAGAGCACACACAGCCCCGCCCGCCAGCGTTGCGGCTTTGGAGAGGCCGACCATCCCGGTGCTGCCCAGGTAACACGCGCCCGCCATCCCCACCAGCAACGCGACCAGCAGCAGCCAGCCCAGGCACGCGATCGCTCGCTCCCACCAGAGACTCTTGATCCTGAAATACACCGGATCGGCGAGCTCGCGCCTCTCGACCTCGGTGAGCGGTCGGGTGCCGAACTTCACGGCGAGATCTTCGGACGTGCGCACGGCGATACTCCCCAGCTTCGCTGCGGCGTTCAGCCAACCGCGTCGTCGTACTATAGTTGACGCTATGCCTTCCCGGACCGTCTATCTCGAAACCTTTGGCTGCCAGATGAACGAGCTCGATTCCGAGCTGGTCTCTGGTTCGCTGCGTGCTCTGGGCTATCGCTTCACGACCGCGCCGGGCGAGGCGGATGTGGTGCTCTACAACACCTGCTCGGTGCGCGAGCACGCGGAGCAGAAGGTCTGGTCGCGGCTAGGCGAGCTGGCGCTGCGGAAAAAAGAAGACCCCGGGCTGGTCGTGGGCGTGCTGGGCTGCATGGCCGAGCGCGACGGCGTGTCGCTGATCCGCCGGATGCCGGTCGTTGACGTGCTCTGCGGCCCGGGCGAGCTGGACAAGCTGCCCGTGCTGATTGACAACGCCGTGAAGACCCGCGAGAGTCTGCTCTCGGACGCTTCTCCCGAGGCGCCCCCCGCCGACCGGCGCAGCGCGGGACAGACGGCGCTTCAGGGCAGCACGAGCAGGCGGAGCGCAACGCTGGCCGCGGCATCGGACTCGCTCGAGATGCTCGACCTCTCGCGGTCGATCTCGCCCGCCGACGACGACGGCCCGATCAAGCGCTCGGCGTACGTCCGCATCACGCGCGGATGCAACAAGTTCTGCACCTACTGCGTCGTGCCCTTCACGCGCGGCGCCGAGATCCACCGCCCGCCCGAGCACATCATCGATGAGTGCAAGAAGCTCGTCGACGCGGGCGTGACCGAGATCACGCTGCTGGGCCAGACCGTCAACCACTATCGCTTCGAGCACGGCTCGGCCGTGACGGTCAACGGCGTCATGCAGCCCCAGAAGGGCCGGTCGTACGCGGGCGGGCACCGTCGCGACCCATTCGCGGGCGAGCGCGTCACGACCTTCGCCGACCTGCTCCGGCGCATCCACGACGAGGTGCCCGCGCTCGCGCGGCTGCGGTTTGTCACGAGCTATCCGCGCGACTTCGGCGACGACGTGCTCGAGGTGATCCGCGATCACCCGCGCATCTGCCGCTATCTGCACGTGCCGGCGCAGTCGGGCTCGGATCGGCTTCTGAAACTCATGAACCGCGGGTACACGATCGGCGAGTATGAAGAGTTCCTCGCGCGCGCCCGAGCGATTCTCGACCAGCCCGAGCTCGGCCGGCCCTTGATGGTCTCGGGCGACATCATCACGGGCTTCCCGACCGAGACCGAGGAAGACCACGTCGCGACGGCCGATCTTCTCCGACGCGCGCGGTACAAGAACGCGTTCATCTTCAAGTACTCGCCGCGCCCGGGCACGGTCGCGTTCGACAAGCTGGCCGACGACGTGCCCGAGGACGTCAAGCGTCGGCGCAACAACGAGCTGCTGGCGATCCAGAGCGAGATCAGCGACCAGATCAGCCGCGAGCAGGTCGGGCGCGAGTTCTCGGTGATCGTCGAGGGGCTCTCGCGCCACGAGCGCAAGCGCCGGCCGGCCGCGAGCGCCAAGGCCGGTCCGGGCGCGGTGAAGCTCACGATCGGCGGGCAGCCCGCGGACGGTAGCGACCACGGAGGTTCGGCCTGTGCGCTCGACGCGGAAGTTTCGCACGTTCACTCCCCGCCGACCGAGCCGCCTGCCTCGATCCAGCTCTCGGCTCGCACCGACGGCGATCTGATCGTCTTCTTTGACGCTCCCGCTCGCGCGCTCGAAGCGGCGCAGGCGATGATCGGCTCGATCGTCCGCGTGCGCGTCGACCGCGCCGAGGGGCTCGGGCTGCACGGCGTGCTGCTGGGCTGAACGGTCGGCTGGTCGGAGTTACTCGTCGCGATACTTCTCGGCCGCGCGACGCTTGGCCGCGAGCAGCGAGCTCGAACCGGGCTCGGGCGCGATGTCTGTGCCCGGCTGCTTGTCGGCTTGCGCATCCGTGAGCGGCACATCGGGCGGTGCGTCGGAGCGGGCGGCGCCGCTCTGAATCTCGGCGAGTCGACGTGCGCGGCGGAGGTCGCGCTGCGCCGCGGCGAGGCTCGCCGCGTCGCGCTCGGTCAACCTCAGCCCTTCGCTCGCGGGCGCGGCTCGCTCTTCTCGCTTGCCCCGCAGCGCGCCCAGCGCCCCCGCGGCCTGGTCGGACCGATCCTTGAGTGCCGCCGACGCCGCCGCGGAAAGCTCGCGCCCGAACTGCGCCGAGACAAACCGGTCCCACGCGATCCGCCGCGTCGCGATGTCCAGCAGCACGAGGCCCAGCAGCCAGACGAGCAGCGGCCCGTGCACGGGCGAGAGCACCCGCCGCGGTTCGATGTCCGCGCGATCAAACAGGCGTGCGGAGGTCGGATCGTTGAGATCCAGCACGCGCCCGCCCGAGACCTCGGCGATCTGCTTCAGCAGCGCATCGTTGGATTGCAGCGCGCGGAACTCGGCGCCGTCGGCAACCGCCGCGCCGGTGAGCACGCCCGGCATCGCGCGACCGTCAGCACCGGGAGCGCGCGGGCGCACCACCGCGATATACGTGCCCGTGCTGCGCGCGGGGGCAAGGCCTTCGTAGAGACCCGGCCCCACTTGCTGCAGGCGCAGCTCCTCTTCGCCCCGCGACGCGCCCTCCGGCGTGAAGAGCGAGACGGGCACAGTCAGAAAATCCATCGGCAGGCCCTGAGCGTCACGCGCGTCGAGGCGGATACGGAGCTGATCGCCCTCGATCTCGGTCGTCGCGCGAAGACCCGTCGCCGCGCTCGGGCGCGCGAGCGTTCGCACGAGCCCCGCCCAGAACGGCGCGTAAACGCCCCGCTCGGCCCACGGCTCGGCCCAGCGCGAGGCATCGGACGTGAACGCCGCGACCTGACCGAGCTCCACGTTCCACGAGGCCAGCACCGGCTCGCCCTTGGGCGAGAGCAGCGCGTTGACTACCGTTGCCTCGGGCCTCACGCGCGCGAGGTTCAGGCCGTTAAGCGGAGGCGTCGTTGGAAGCCCGCGAAGCAGGGGCGAGCCCTCGGCCGCGATGATCGGCGTGAACGGCTCCTCACGCACCAGCGGCGAGCGCACGACCCGCACGGCCTTCAAGAAGATCCGCGGCAGAACCGACGGATTCAGCGCGTTGTAGAACGTGCCCCCGCCGCTGACCGCCATGCGCTCCATCGTCGCGACGTCCGCGCGGTCGCCCACCGCGATCGTCGAGACGCGGATGCCCTCGTCGCCGATCTTCTTGGCTTCGTCGGGCAACTGCTCGGAGCCGACCGACTGGCCGTCGGAAAGGACGATGAGATGTCGCGACTTGGCCTGCGACTCGCGGAGCTGCCGCGCACCTTCGAGCATGGCGGGGCCGATGTTGGTGCCGCCTCCCAGGCCCAGCCCGCGGACGCGCCCGGCAAGCTCGCGCGCATCGCTGTTGCGCTGCAGCGGTTGCACGACATCGAAGTTGGCGTTGAAGGCGATCACCCCGACGAGGTCGCGCCGATCGAGCGAGAGGATCGCCAGCGCCGCGGCCTCGTTGGCGATCTCCGCCTGCGTGCGGAACGTACCCGCAACGGTGCGGGACATTGAGTTGGACGTGTCGAGCACGAGCACGATCGCGACCTCGGGCACGATGACTTCGTCGGGCACCTGCAGGTTCACGGGCAGCAGCGGCTCGAGCACTGAACCGCGCCAGCCGCCCGCGGCGAACGAGTTGGGCCCCCCCACCATCACGAGGCCCGTGCCCAGGTCGCGCACCGATGAGGCAAGCACGCGCTGGGCCTGCTCCGAGAGCTCGTCTGCCGGCACGTTCTCGAGCATCACGAGGTCGAAAGACTGCAGGTCGAGGATGTCCGAAGGCGCGGCCGAGGCCTCGAGCTCGGTGACGTCGATGCCTTGCGCGCGCAGCGTCGAGCCCAGCGCCGAGACGCCCCGCTCGCGGTCCTCGCGCGCGCGAACCAGCAGAACCGAACCGCGCCCGGGTGTGAGCGTGAAGGCCGAGGCGCGGTTGTTCTCGGCGACGGTGTCGCCCGGCGTGCTCGCGTTGCCCGCGGCGTCTTCGATGCGTTCGGGCTCGAAGCGTGCGACGAAACGGTGCACGCGCCGGGCGTCGAGCCGAACATCGAGCGGGATCACCGACCGCCCCGCGGGAAGCTCGAGCACGCGCCCGCCCTCCTCGGGCCCGATCTCGATCGCGCGCCCGTCGTCGGTCAGCGTGAGGAGCCCGCGCACGGGCGTAGTGGCCACGATCGTCGCGCGGAGCCGCACCGTCGACTCCGCCGGCGCGCTCGGCGGCGCATCGAGACTTTCGACGTACACCTCTGCGCGGACGTTGTAGCGCAAGGGCGCAACGTCGATGCGCACGCCCGCGGACGCCAGACGCCGGGCCTCGGCGAGCGCGTCGCCCGAGGTCTGGTTGCCGTCGGAGATCAGGAGCAGCCGCGCGCCCGCGCCCGGAGGCACGAGCCACGCGCCGAGCCGCAGTGCCGAGGCGAGGTCGCTCCCCTCGCGGTCGCCCGATTCCATCGCGCGCTCGAGCAGCGGCCCGCGCGAGGGCGTTGCGACCGCCCGCGCACCCGCGTCAAACGCAACCAGCCCGAGCAGGTCGTCGGGGCCACGGGTGCGCCCCGCGGCATCGAGAAAGTTCCGTACGCGGTCCTGCACGGTGCCCGCGCCATCGAGCGTCGCGTAGCGCTGCGCGGAGCCCGAGAGATCGGCGAGCGCGACGACCGCGAGCTCGTTGCTGGTGCGGACGACGCTCGCCCGGGCGAGCAGCGCCGCGATGACCGCGAGCACCAGCGCCCGACACGCAATCGCGACCCAGCGCCTGAGACGATTCATCGCGACGAGCCAGCGCAGCGCGACCCACGCCGAGGGAATCAGCGCCAGCATCAGCCAGAACCACCAGGGCTCGTCAAACCAGATGCGCACGCGGTGATCCTTCGCCGGTCCCAAACGTCAAGGAGGGCATCGAGGTGGAGCACAGGGCGGGCGTCACGGCGCTGGTTTCCGCGTGGCGTCGCGCGCGTCCTGCCCAGCCGGAGCCGTCGCGGGCTGACGCTCGACATAGCGCCTGAACACCCGGCGGACAAGGTCGGTGTACTCGGCGGGGACCGACTGATTCTCGATCGAACGCTCCGCCGCGCGTTGCGACTCACGCAGCACCTCGCCCAGCGAGCCGGGCGCGCTGCTTGGCGTGCCCGCCCCACCCCTGGCGCCTGCCGGTCGATCGCCCTCGGGCCCGAAGAACTCAGAGATCACGCGGCCATCACCGCCGGTGCCCGACGGTGGCCGAACCGTGCGCGTCCGGCCTGCCCAGGGCTGAGTCGTCCGCGCGCCGGAGGCCGAACGCTCGCCGCCGATCGGACTTCCGCGCCCGCCGCTGCCGGACAAAGGCGCCCGCTCATCGCGCGAACCCTCGCGCGCGCCCTCTCCCGCTTGAGGCGACTCGCCGGGCGCGGGCTGCGGTTGAGACGGTTCGGGCGGCGACCTCTCAGGCTGCGACTGCTCGCCTTGACCCTGCGGCCCTTGCTCAGGACGCCGAGGCGCATTTGGCTGCTGAGGCGAGTCCGCCCCCTCGCGTTCCATCCGCTCGGCCATCTCCCGCAGCTTCCGCAGCTCCTCGGGCGACGCGTTCTTCAGCAGTTCCTCGGCCTGCTCTCGCAGCCGCTCGGCTGACTCCGCGTCTCGCTCGGCCGACTGCTGCTCGCGCGACATCTGATCGATCTGCCGTGCAAGTTCCTCGATGCCCCGCTGCGGCGCACGCTCGGCGCCGGGCGTCGGGGGCGTCTGCTGGTCTCGAGGCCCGCTCACGCCGCCGGACTCGCGCCGCTCCTGTTCACCCTGCGACGGATTGCGCTCCGCCGCGCCGCCGCGTGCGTCGTCCGGAGGCCGCTGGGCCTCGCGCGGATCCCGTGCTTTCTGCGACGAGCCCGAGCCTTGTGCTTCGGGCGTCTTCTCGCCGCGGGATTCGGGAGGCTGCGAGGGCGAGCGGTCGTTGCCCTCGGCCGCGCGCGCATCCTCGCGCGAACGCTCGGGCGTCGGGCCCGAGGGCGGCGCGGGCGCCTGACCCGCGCTGGGCGATGATGGCGACGTTGACCCCTGCCCCTCGCGCGGCGGCGAACCTTGCTGCGGCTCGCGACGCTCCGTGGACTGTTCGCCGGGCGAGCTGCTCTCGGGGCGGCGCTGCTCGCCGGACTGCGAAGAGCTTGGCTGGCCGTTCTGCTGGCCGTTCTGCTGGCCGCTTTGTGGACTGCTTTGCTCGCGGCTGGGGCGCTCAGGCGAGTTCTCGCCCCGGCTTTGCTGCGAATTCGGACTCTGGTCCCGCGGCACCTCGTCAGGCGTGTTCAGATCCTCGGCCGCGCGGCGCAGCGTGTCGCGCAGGCGCTGCAGGTCTCGTGCGCTGTCGCTCGCGCCGGGCTGCTCAGCAGATTGTGCCGGCTCACGCTCGGCGCCTCGGTCAGGCGCGGCGGGCCCGGGCGGCTCGGCGGTGGATTCGCTCCCCTGCGCGAGGTTTCCGTCTGCACGCCGCTCGTCCGCTTGATCATCCATCCGCGAGCGCTGCTGTCGGGCCTGGGTGTCGAGCGCCTCGGAGAGCTCGCGAAGCTCCTCGCTCAGCGCTCGGCGTTCTTCGGGCGACATCTCGTTCACCCGCGATGCAAGCTCTTCAAGCCGTCGCGCCGCGTCGGAGAGATCGCCCTCGGCGAGCGAATCGGCAAGCGACTCGGCGAACGACTCTGGGCCTGACTCGGCCGCGCCCTGATCGGCCGGCTCGGCGCCTTGATCGCCCGTCTGGCTCCCCGCCGGAGTTCCGCTCTGCGCGCGCGACGCCGAGCGCGCTGCGGCGCTGAGAGACTCGCGGACCTCCCGCGCGCGCGCGCCCGAGGACTGCGCGCGCTCGTCGAGCTCCTGCGCGATCGACTCAAGCCTTGCGGCCGATTCCGCCCGCGCCTGCTCAGACCGCCCCGACCCCGCCGCGAGCTCTTCTTCGATCTGTCTGAGCGCTTCGAGCTCGCGCTCGATCGCCGGGTCAGCGCGCGGCGTGGGCAGCGACTTGACCGCCTCGGCCGCCTCACGCACCTGCGCGATCGCCTGCTGGCGCTGCGCCGAACTCTCCGCAAGCTGGCGCGCTCGCGGATGCTCGCGCCACGCGGGCATGAACGCCAGGCTCACACCAGCCGCAAGCGCGAGCCCCGTGGCCCACGCGCCAACCACTCGGGTCTGACGCTCCCACACGGGCGGTAGAACACTGCGCAGGTCCAGCGCCGAAGCCTCGCGCTCGGCCTCCGCGCGCAACACGGCCTCGAAGGGCCCCTCGCGCCCGGCCAATTCCAAGGCCGACGCGAGGCGCGACTGCGTGCCCGCGCGCTCATCGAGCCAGCGCGCGCACTCAAGCTCTCGCGGCCGACGTGCCCAGCCCCATGCCGCGCCGATGGCCGCGGGGAGCGCGATCGTCACGCCCGCGAGCGCAGCAAGCGTGCCCAGAGCGCCGAGCCCGGCGATGTCAGGCTCCCAGCCCATGCCTCGCGCGAGCGTAACGCCCGCGGCGGCGAGCACCGCGCCGACCAGCCCGCCGCGCACGCCAAGCGCCGCGGCACGCTGAGCCCCGAGCGCCCGCCCAGCCCGCGCGACGACAGCGCGTGTCGCCCCCAACGCGCTCACAGGAGCGCCGCTGCGGACCGCACCTGAGTTGTCGCGCGCACTGGGCGTCATGATCGATCGTAACCCCCGCGCTGAGCCCTGCCGACCACCGTTCTACGCTTCATCTATGACGTCCGACTCGGCCCCTTCGTTCCCGCACAATTCGCCCCCCGTCCGCCCCGCGGATGCGGGCGAGGTCCGTACGGCGCTGGCGCGGCTGGTCGCGGGCCAGACCCTCGACGAGCCCGCCGCGGGATCGCTCTTTGCCGCACTGCTTTCGGGCGCGATGGATCAGGCCCAGATCGGCGCGCTGCTGGCCCTGCTCGCGTCGCGGGGCGCCACGGTCGACGAGCTCGTGGGCGGCGCCCGCGTCATGCGCGCTCACGTCACGCCGGTCGCTTCGCCCGCGGGGGCGATCGTCATCGACACCTGCGGCACGGGCGGCGCGCCCAAGGCCTTCAACATCTCGACCGCCGCGGCCATCGTTGCCGCCGCTGTCCGTGCGCCCGGCGCACCCCGCGTTTACGTCGCCAAGCACGGCAACCGCTCGCGAACGGGCCGGGGCAGTGCCGAGGTTCTCGCGGCGCTGGGCGTCGCGATCGACGCGCCTCCCGCGGTGCAGGCGCGGTGCCTCGAGCGCGCGGGCGTCTGCTTCTCGTTCGCGATCCATCATCACCCCGCGATGAAGCACGCCGCCGAGCCGCGACGGTCGCTGGGGTTCCCGACGATTTTCAACCTGCTCGGCCCGCTCACCAACCCCGCGGGCGCGCGCCGACAGCTGCTGGGCGTCGCGCGCGCCGAGGCGCTGCCCTTGGTCGCGGGCGCGCTCGCGCGGCTGGGCTCGGAGCGCGCGCTCGTCGTCCACGGCGCGGGCGGGCTCGATGAACTTTCCACCCTCGGCCCCACCCGCGCGATGATCGTCGACCGGGGCACGATCTCCGAAGCCACTTTCGACCCCGCCTCGCTCGGGCTGCGTGTGCTGGGCTCGCTAAGCGAGATCGAAGCACGCGACGCGGAGGACTCGGCCCGCATCATCCGCGACGTGTTCGCGGGCGAGTCGGGGGCGTTGAGCGCGCATCGCGAGATTGTCCTGCTTAACGCGGGCGCCGCGATTCTCACCGCCGGGATCTGCAAAGGGCTCGCGGAAGGAATTGTGCTCGCCTCGCGGGCGATCGATTCGGGCGAGGCCTCGCGCACCCTCGCGCTGCTGGCCGAGTGCTCCAGAGGCTGAGCCGCTCAGCCGCGCACGGGCGCCGCTGGGGGAACAGGCATCGCCGGGGGCGTCTGCATCGGTGGGGGCGTCTGCATCGCGGGCGCTTCGGGCATCGCCGCCGGGGTCGGCAGCGGAGTGAGCAGCGCGTTGATCACCGCCTCGGTATCGCCCTCGAGCGCGTCGCGCTCATCGCTCTCGGGCCCGACCAGACGCGAGGCGACGAAGTAGACCGGTTCACTCGTGCTGCCGTCGGGCGCGATGGGCCGGCGGAGCCAGACGACCGTCTCGACGCCCGAGGGCTTCTTGCTCAGCCACTCGCGGAGACGATCGCGCCCGACGTTGGTGTCGGGCAGGCCCGCGACGGACTTGATCAGGTCGGCGACGAGCTCGATCTGCATCGCGATCGGCACCTCGGCCTTGTCGTTACCCGGGTAGTTGCCCAGCACACGGAAGCCCGCCTCGCGCAGCCGCCGCGCGGCGCCCTCGGCCAGCGCCCGCTCCTCGGGCGTCGTCGGGCCCGTGACGTCAATCACCAGCGCCACCGCCCCCGCCCGCAGCGCCTCGCGATCGAACGTGTCCTGAAGGTCCCACTCCTGCACGGCCTGCGCAAAGCCCGCCTCGTCGGGCGTCGCAACCACCGGCAGCGTCACCACGCCCTGCGAGGGATCAAACGCGCGCGCCACCGCGGCCTCGATCTCCTTCTCCAGCTTGCGGCTGTCAAAGCCCGCGGCAAACTCGTCACGCGGCAGCGCGGGCACCTCGGGCACGTCCGGCGTCCCATGCACCTCGGTCGTGCGGCTGAACATCAGACCGCCCGCCACCAGCACGCACACGCCCAGGAACACTAACACCGCGATGAACACACCCGCGTTGAGCCCGCTGGCATGCTGAATCGCGCGCCGGCGTCCCTCGATGCGCGACTGCGCCCGCTCGCGTGCCTGCTGGGCGCGAGCGCGGGCGCGAGTGAGCTGTTCGGACGCGCGGAGCCGGGGCGTGAGGTTGTTGGGCAGGCGGGGCGTGCGCGCAACCGCCGGCGAAGCCGCGCCCATCCCGCGCAGCTCGTCGGTCGTCGACAGGGCTTCCGCGGCCGGGCCGATACCCGCGACCACATTCACGAAGGGGCTCGCCGGCGACTTGGCCCCGGCTGCCGCGACATAGGGCGTTGCGACCGGGATCGCGCCGACGGGCTCGAACGCACCCGTCCACCAGTTCGTCACCTTGAACGTGCGCTTCACGCGCGGGCCGCCGGCGACGGCCTCCGCCGCCCTGGGGCCAAAGCCCATGTCTTGCATCACGCCATCGACCGCGCGA
>JANRKN010000088.1:0-18935 GCA_033763435.1 Planctomycetota bacterium | reverse complement strand
CGGCGAAGAGAAGGTCATGCTGCTCGAGGCCGCGGGTCATGGCCTCGCGCTGGTCAACGGCGAGCCTCGCGCGGGCGACCCCTACTCCACCGGTCAGGTCGTACTCCCCGTGCGTATCCGCGCGGGTGAGAATCAGATCCTCCTCTCGCCCGCCCGCGGCGGGCTGCGCGCGCGCCTCACGACGCCGCGCTCATGGGCCTTTGTCCACGGCGGGGACATGACTCTGCCCGATGCCGTCGAGGGCCAGACCGAACCCCTCTGGGCGGGCATCATCGTCACGCTCGCGCGCAGCGAGCCGGCCAAGGACCTCGTCATCACCGCGCAGGCGCTGGGCGCGAGTGACACCGGCGCGCTTTCGCCTGTCGGCGAACCCGTCGTCAGCGATGTCGGCGCGATGCCCGCGCTCTCGGCGCGCAAGGCCGCGGTCCAGCTCCCGCCCCCCGGGGCCGCGCTCAAGGGCGACCGGGGCGCCGAGGCGCGCTACAAGCTCACGCTCGCGCGCCGCGAGGCCGACGGAAGGCCCGGCGCGACGCTCGACACCTTCGAGCTCGCCCTGCGCGTCCGCACGCCCGCGCAGGCGCGCAAGGTCACGTTCCTCAGCGCGATCGACCGCTCGGTCCAGTACTACGCCCTCGTTCCGGCCCTCGTTCCGGCCTCATCTCAGCCCGGCCCGGGCCCCGCGCCCGGCCTGGTGCTCTCGCTACACGGCGCGTCGGTCGAGGCGATCAGTCAGGCCGAGAGTTACGCCGCCAAGCCGGCGTTCCACATCGCCGCGCCCACCAACCGCCGGCCCTTCGGCTTTGACTGGGAAGACTGGGGCCGGCTCGACGCGCTCGAAGTCCTTGACCTCGCCCTCGCGCAGACCCGCGCCGACGCCTCGCGCGTCATGCTCACGGGCCACTCGATGGGAGGCCACGGCACGTGGAGCCTCGGCACGCTCTTCCCCGACCGCTTTGCCGCCATCGCCCCCAGCGCCGGCTGGGCTTCCTTCGCGACCTACGGCGGGATGCGCCGGCCCGACGACGGCGACCCCGTCGTCAACACCCTCTGGCGCGCCAGCAACATCTCCCTCGCGCAGAACCTCCTGCCCAACCTCGCGCCGCTGGGCATCTCGATCCTCCACGGCGACAAGGACGACAACGTCCCCGTCTCCGAAGCGCGCACCCTCCGCGACGCGCTCGCAAGCATCCACCCCGGCATCGACTATCACGAACAGCCCGGCGCGGGCCACTGGTGGGACGATGACTCGGGCGAGCCCGGTGCCGCGTGCGTCGATTGGCCCGGGTTCTTCGAGCTCTTCTCGCGCAGGCGCATCCCCGCGCTCGCCGAGATCCGCCGTGTGAAGTTCATCACGCCCAACCCGGGCGTCAGTGCCCGCGCGCACTGGGCGACCGTCGTCTCGCAGATCAACCCCCTCGCACCCTCGACGATCGACCTCACCATCGACCCCGCCCAGCGCCGACTCCGTGGCACCACCGTCAACGTCCAGCGCCTGTCCATCGACCTCGCCGAAGCGGTGGGGGCGGTGGGGGCGGTGGGAGTGGTGGGGGCGGGGGCGGGTTCTGCGCCGCTGACCGCCAAGCTCGATCTCGACGGCACGAAGATCGCCGACCTCGCGCTCAAGGGCGCGCTGCATCTCCGCCGCGTGGGCGATCGCTGGGAGCAGACCGACGCGCCCGGCCCGCAGCTCAAGGGTCCGGGCCGCGCGGGGCCCTTCAAGGAAGCCTTCAACCACGGCTTCATGCTCGTCTACGCGACCGGCGGCACGCCCGACGAAACCGCCGCGGCGCTCGCCAAGGCCCGCTACGACGCCGAGACCTTCATGGTCCGAGGCAACGGCGCGCCCGAAGTTCTCAGCGATGACGAACTCCTCGCGCTCCTCGCCCAGCCCGTGAACGCCGACAACCCCGCCGCGCACCCTTCGCAGCGCGGCCTCATTCTCTACGGCAACGAAACCATCCACAAGGCCTGGCCCAAGCTCGTCGGCGCCTCGCCCGTCCGCGTCACCCGCGACTCCATCGCCGTCGGCACGCGCGTCTTCGAAGGCCCCGACCTCGGCGCGCTCGTCGTCAGGCCTCGCGTCAATGCGGGTGGGGGCGGCGGCCCGTTGGTGGGCCTCGTCGCGTGGACCGGCCCCGCGGGCGCGCGCGCGGCGCTCCCGGCCCGCTACTTCACCTCGGGCGTCCACTTCGCCGACTTCACCGTCTTTGCCTCGCGCACGCTTCGCGAGGGCGGCGCGGGGATCCTCGGCGCGGGCTACTTCGCCGAGGATTGGTCCCTCGACCCCAGCAACACCACCCTCCGCGAACCGCCCACCCCTCCGCCCGCACCACCTTCACCGCCCGCGTCACCCGCACCTACACCCACCCCCGCCCCGCAGCCCGAGCCGACGCCCGCCGCGGCCCAGCCAGCGACCGAGCCCAAGCCGCAGTAAGCCGAGACGAGTTTGGGTGCGGGTCAGAGCGCGCACCTCGCCCGACGCGGGTTCAACTCTTCCCGCGCATGAAAAAAGGGCCGACCCGGGAGAGGGACGAGCCCTATGGGGATGTCGCTGTTGAAGCGCACAGACATGAAGCCCGGCGTCCATGCCGGGGCGGCGTGTCTGCCGCGGGCCTGGGGCGCGATCACGGCTCGCGCCACGGGCCCTTGGCAAACCCGTCCGTACCGACGATCCTCTCGCGGAGCGCAGGCGGAGCGCCAACGAGCGGACGATCGGAACGAACGATCCACCGCGGACCGTGTCCGGTCGTGCAAAGGGGCCTTGAGTTTCTGAGCGACCCGTTTGTTCCTGAGCCGATGCGCCCGGACCTCAGCCTGACCTTGGCTGACTCCCGCCGAACGCCTCACCTCAGGGTGACCACTCCCAATATGCCCGCGCAGCCGGGAAAGACCACCCATTCCGCACGCCCGGCACACTCTTTGCGCGTTCTCGGCCCTCGGCTCACCCGCGCTCAACCCCCCGTTCGGGTCGCGATCGGAGCGGCCCGCTCGTCCGCTCTCGGCCACGGTCGCTCCCCGCTCGGGGCCTATCCTCCCGACCTATGGCGATTCTGGTCGATGCCAACACGCGGGTGATCTGTCAGGGGATCACGGGCTCCTTCGGCGCGGTCCACACCAAGGGCTGCCACCTCTACGGCACCAAGATGGTCGGCGGGGTCACGCCCGGCAAGGGCGGCACCAAGGACGCTAACGGCCTGCCCATCTTCGACTCCGTCCACCACGCCGTGAAGACCACCGGCGCCAACGCCACGATGATCTTCGTCCCCCCGGCCTTCGCCGCCGACGCGATCCTCGAGGCCGCCGCCGCCGAGATCCCCGTCATCTGCTGCATCACCGAGGGCATCCCGGTCCAGGACATGGTCCGCGCCCGCGCTGAACTCGACAACATCAACCACGCGCGCCTCGCCGCGGGCAAGAAGCCCCTCACCCTCGTGGGCCCCAACTGCCCCGGCGTCATCACCCCGGGCCCAAAGACCGGCACGGGCGACTCGCCCGCCTCGCCCTACACCAACGCTGGCTGCAAGATCGGCATCATGCCCGGCTACATCCACACGCACATCTCGCAGTGCAAGCTCGGCAAGGCCGTCGGCATCGTCTCCCGCTCGGGAACCCTCACCTACGAGGCCGTCTGGCAGACCTCCAACCTGGGCCTGGCCCAGTCGACCTGCGTCGGTATCGGAGGCGACCCCGTCCGCGGCGTCAACCACACCGACGTCATCCGCTTGTTCCAGGATGACCCCGACACCCACGCCATCCTCATGATCGGCGAGATCGGCGGTACCGACGAGATCGACGCCGCCCTGCACATCAAGCAGAACGTCAAGAAGCCCGTCGCCGCGTTCATCGCGGGGCGCACCGCCCCCCCCGGCCGACGCATGGGCCACGCGGGCGCGATCATCGGCGGCGCCAACGACACCGCCGACGCGAAGATCAAGGCCCTGCAAGAGGCCGGCGTCACCGTCGCCCTCTCCCCCGCCGACATGGGCCAGGCCATGATGCGCGCGATGAAGCTCGCGTGAGTCTGGGCCGCTCTTGACCGGTTGCGCGCGTTTTCCGGGCTTGTGAGACCACTTCGATGCCTTCAGCTCGGGTCATTCTGCTCACCGGCGCGGCCGGGTTCATCGGCTCGCACGTGGCCGCCGCACTGCTCGCCCGGGGTGACCGCGTCGTCGGGCTCGACAACTTCGACCCGTTCTATCCCGAGCCGATCAAGCGTGCCGCGGTCGCGCGCCTCGAGGCGCTGCCCGGCGCGGGCGAGCGCTTCCGGTTCCTCGCGGGCGACATCACCCGCAGCGCCGACCTCGACCGCGCGATGACCGGGCTGGGCCTCGGGCCCGTGCGCGAGATCATTCACCTGGCCGCGAAGGCCGGCGTGCGCCCGTCGATCGCCGCGCCCGCCGAGTACGCGCACGTCAACGTCACCGGCACCGCCTGCGTGCTCGACGCCGCGACGCGACACAAGGCCGAGCGCATCGTCATCGCCAGCTCCAGCAGCGTCTACGGCAATGCTCCGCAGGTTCCGTTCCACGAGGACATGGACGTCTCGCGCCCCATCAGCCCGTATGCCGCGACCAAGCGCGCGTGCGAGCTGCTCGCCGCGACGCACCATCACCTCACCGCGATGCCCACGGGCCTGCTGCGCTTCTTCACCGTCTTCGGCCCGGGCCAGCGCCCGGACCTGGCGATTCAGCTCTTCCTCTCGCGCGCGCTTCGGGGCGAGCCCTTGACCGTCTTCGGCGCCGGCGACAGCTCGCGCGATTACACGTTCATCGACGACATCGTCGCGGGCGTCGTGGCGTCGCTCGATCGCATCGACCGCTTCGGCCTGCGGACATGGAACCTGGGGCATTCGCACCCGGTCTCGCTTGATGAGATGGTGAGCACGATTGCCGAGGTCGCGCGCTCGATGGGCGCGCCCGCGGTGAAGATCGAGCGCGGCCCCGCGCGGGCCGGCGACGTCGAACGCACCTTCGCCGACATCTCCCGCGCCCGCGCCGAACTGGGCTTCGAGCCCCGCACAAGCTTCCGCGCCGGCGTCGAGGCTCAGGCCCGCGCGATCCTTCGGCCCCAGACCGCGGGGGCAAATACTGGAGACCAATATCCAGTTATCCACACGCCGTCCACCGCGCCGAGCGTCCGCCCGCGGTAGTTTTGGGCTCAATTCCCTACGTTTGACGCCATGCGGGTCGGAATTCCGCCGATTTCCGGACAAAATGATCCATTCCGGCTCGTCCGGAACTTTTCGGATGGTACGATCTGTTGACTTATCCCCCTGCCCCCGGAAGGGCGGCGAGTGCGCTTCGGTGCCTCGCCGCCTTTTTTCTTGCGCCGAGGGCCCTGATCGGCACGGCGTTATGGGGAAAGTTCCGGATGATCTTTAGCGGGTGCCGGGGGCTTCTTCGGCCCGGCTCGCGGCCGCGGGGGTCGCTGGAGTCGGCGCGGGGTTGGCCGGGCTGGGGCTGGGCATCCCGAGCGCCTCGGGCACCGCGGTGTCGAGGTCGGCGGGGGTCGGCTCGGCGGCAGGTTCGAAGCCGACCTTGGCCGCGCCCAGCAGCGTGCCGGTCGCGAACGCCAGATCGATCTGGAAGATCTGATAGTCGGTGAGGGCGCGGACCTCGGCCGAGCGGGCCTCGCTCAGGCGCGCTTCCTGATCGAGGACGTTGGTGACGGTCGAGTTGCCGACGGCCAGGTTGCGCTGCTCGGCCGCGAGGGCGCGGGCGTTGAGGATCGCCGACTGACGCGACGCGAGGATGCGCTGCCAGCCCGTGGTGAGCGCGTCGACGGCATCGAGCACGTCCTGACGGATCGCCAGCTCCCGCGCCTGGCGCGTGCCGAGCCTTTGCAGGCGCGTGAGGATCGCCTCGCGCACGCGCGCCAGCGCCTGCTCGTTGCCGAGCGGGATTTCGGCGCGGGCGCCCAGGGTCCAGTCGTTGTGCTCGCCGTTGAACTGACGCTGCAGCGAACGGTCGTACCGCGAGGCCAGCCCGTGGAACGCGTAGGTGTAATCGACCGTGAAGAGCGGGAGCGCGCGGTTCTGCTCAAGCCCGATCGAGACCGCGTCGGCCGCCAGGCGCAGCTCGAGCTCCACCATCTCCATCCGGTTCTGCACGCCCTGCTGCGCGAGGCTCGAAGGCTCGATCACGTACTCCACCGGATCGGGCACGGTGCTGGGCACCACGAGTGTCGGCGCCTCGACGGGCAGGTCCGGGCGATTGATCAGCCGCTTGAGCTCGCGCTGACGGCTGAGCACCGTGTTCTGGCTCACGATGATCGCCTCAAGCCGCTCGGCCAGGCCTGCCTGCGCGCGGATGACCTCGATCTCCGCGACGTCGCCCGCTTCAAATCGGCGTGTGACCGAGTCGAGCAGGCTCTTGGCAAACTCGTACTGGCGCTGGCGCACGTCCAGCTCGGCGCGTGCCTGGTACAGCCGCCAGTAGGCGCGGTCGACGTTCGCGAGCTGGCGGATCACCTCGAGCTTGGTCTGCGCTTCGGTTGCCTGGGCGTTGTAGCCGGCGATGCGGATCGCGGCGGTCGCGGCCCGCCGGCCCGCGCCGCGGAGGATCGGCTGCGAGAAGCTCAGCGCGAGGTCGTTGCTCCAGGACTGCTCGGTGTCGAAGGGCGAGCGCGCGTCGGTGCGCGAGGTGGGCAGCGAGATCGACGCGCTGCCGCCCGTGCGCAGGGGGATGGTGACGCCCGGCTCGATGCTGACGACGTCGGCCTGGGTGCCGTCGGAACTGAGGCTCGGGCGGTCGGTGCGCGCGAAAGAGGCCTGAGTGTTGAAGGTGGACTCGAAGCGGGCTTCTTCCTGCGTGACGCGCTGGGCGGCGATGGTGGGGGAGATGAGCGCGACGCGGAGGTCGAGGTTGCGCTCGAGCGCCGAGGCGCGGGCTTCTTCGAGCGAGAGGTCGGTCGCGGGGCGCGCGACGAACGCATCGCGGAGCTTCTGGGTTTCGCTCGCCGCGGCGGCGAGGTTGGCGCTGTCGGTGTTTGCGCCACCGGCCATGGGCGCGGGGGCGGGCGCCTCGGGCATCGGGCGCTTGAAGTCGTCCAGGCGCAGGGGCTGGATCTCACGCAGGCGCTCGACGGGCAGTCGCTGGGCGACGGTGGACTCGTCGGCGAACAGATCGCGCGTGCAGCCCGAAAGGCTCGCGGCCAGGCCCGCGGCGAGGACGAACGAGAGACCCGCCGGGAGCGCGCGGGGGGAGGCGAGATGGGGGCGGATGGGCATGGTTACTCGTGCCTGAGGGCGTCGATCGGGTCCAGCGCCGCGGCCTTGAGCGCGGGGAACAGGCCCGCGACCAGGCCCGTGATCGTCGAGAAGGCCAGCGAGGCGACGATCGCCCACGTGGGCACCGTCGCGCCCGGCAGCGGGAGCTTGGGCATGTGCTGGAAGCCCAGCGCGATCGCGTAGCCCAGCGCCACGCCGATCATGCCGCCGAGGATGCACAGCGTCGCGGCCTCGATGAGGAACTGCGTGAGGATGATCGAGGGTTTCGCGCCCACGGCCTTGCGCAGGCCGATCTCGCGCGTTCGTTCCGACACCGACACCAGCATGATGTTCATGATGCCGATGCCTCCCACGAACATCGAGATCAGCGCGATGCCGGCCGCGGCGACGGTTATGACCATCGCGACGCGGTTGAACTGCGTGATCACCGCCTCGATCGCGCGGACGCCGAAGGTGTCCGGGTCGCCGGGCTGAAGGTTGCGCACGCGCCTGAGGTACGCGGTGACCTCGACGTTCGCGTCGTCGAACTTGTCGGGGCTGACGGTCTGGGCGATGGCGTAGATGCCCCGGTTTTCGGGGCGCATCATCTCGGCGGTTCGGTAGGGGACGTAGATCTCGGTCTGGGGCTCGCCGCCGCCGAACATGGGCAGGACGGTCTTGGTCTCGACCACGCCGACGACGATGAACCGCCGGCCGTCGACGAGGATGAACTGTCCGACGGCGTTGGTGTCCAGGCCCAGCTCGCCGATGGCCTTGTCGTTGATGATGCAGACCTGCCGGCGCTCGGCCTCGTCGATCTCGCTGAAGATGCGCCCCTGGATGACCGGGCGGGCCTCGATGTCGTGCCAGACCGCGCGGATGCCCGAGACCGTGACGTTCTGCTTGATCGTCTCGCCGAACTGCACGGGCGCGCTGAACTGCAGGACGGGCGTGAGGCGGGCGATGGAGGGGGCGTTGGCGGCGACGCCGTCGAGCTGCGCGGTGGTGAGGCGGATCTGGCGCCAGCTGAAGCGGTCGCCCTGCAGGCGGGGTCGCTGCGGGAAGATCCAGACCTTGTTGGCGCCGAGGGTCGCGAACTCATCGAGGACGTACTGCCGCAGGCCGCGGGTCGCGGAGACGGTCGCGAGGACCGCGGTGACGGCGACGATGATGCCCAGCGTCGCGAGCAGCGCGCGGAACTTGTTGGCCCAGATCTGGGCGATCGCGGTGGCGACAGTCTGAAGCAGGACCTTGAGGATGAACATGGGTCAGCTCGCTCCCGCGGGACTGCCCGCGCTGGACGGCGCGGCGGCCGCGGCCCCGGGCAGGACGCCGGCCTCGGCGGCGTTGCGCTGGGCGGTTTCCGCGGCGGCGCGGAGGAAGTTCTGGTGCGTCGGGTCCTGCGCCGTCGGGTGATCGCTCACGATCCGCCCGTCGCGCAGGCGCACGATGCGCTCGGCGTGCCCCGCGATGTCCTCCTCGTGCGTCACGATGATGATCGTCTGGCCCGAGGCGTGCAGCGCCTTGAACAGCGCGATGATCTCGAGGCTCGTCGCCGAGTCGAGGTTGCCCGTGGGCTCGTCGGCGAGCAGGATCGAGGGCTCGTTGACCAGCGCGCGCGCGATCGCGACCCGCTGGCGCTGCCCGCCCGAGAGCTGGTTGGGACGGTGCGTCAGGCGCGGGCCCAGCCCGACCTTTTCGAGCGCCGTGATCGCCTTGCGCCGCGCACACCACCAGTTGCGCGAGGAGTAGATCAGCGGGAGCATGACGTTCTGGATCGCCGTCGCGCGGCTCAGCAGCTCGAAGGACTGAAACACGAACCCGATGCGCTTGTTGCGCACGACCGCCAGGTCCGACTCGCTCATCGTCTCGGTGCGGACGCCCGCGAGCTCGTAGCTCCCGCGCGTGGGCCGGTCGAGGCAGCCCAGGATGTTCATGAGCGTGCTCTTGCCCGAGCCCGAGGCGCCCATGATCGCGACGAACTCGTTGGGGCGGATCGCCAGGTCCACGCCGCGGAGGGCGTGCACCTTCTCTGCGCCCATCGCGTAGACCTTCTCGAGCTTGTCGATGCGGATGACCATGGGTTCAGCGCCCGTCCGCGTCCGCGGCCTCTTCATCGTCGCCGTCGTCGGTGTTCGACGCGGTGCGCACTTCGCCGGGCTTGGGCGTGTCGGCCTCAAGCGCGACCTTCTGATCGTTCCGCAGCGCGGTGAGCGCCTTGAACGGCCCGACGATGACCTGGCGCCCGGGCTCCAGGCCCGCGGTGATCACCGTGTCGGTCAGGTCGCTGGGCCCGGTCGAGACGGGGACCGCCAGCGCCTTGCCGTTCTCGTAGACGAACACCACCCGCGCGAACTTCTTGCTCCGATCGATCAGCGGCGAGTTGGACACCAGGTCCTTGGGCAGGTCCTCGAGCGCGCGGTCGACGACCGCCTGCGACGGCACCTTGATGACGTCCTTGAACGTTTCGACCTCGATGTCGACGTTGGCGGTCATGCCCGAGTAGAGCTGCACGTCGCCGACCTTCTCCAGCGCGATCCGCGTCTCGAAGTAGGCGGTTCCGTCGCGGTCGACGGTGCGCTGCATCGTCACGTGCTCAACGGCGCCCGGGAACGTGCGCCCCGGGAAAGAGTTGATATAGACGCGGACGGTCTGGCCGGGCTTGACGGGCGCGACCTGTGATTCGTCGACCCGCGCCTTGACGATCATCTTCTCCATGTTCGCGACGGTCATGATCGCCGAGCCGGGCGTGTTCAGCGTGCCGACGACGACCAGCTCGCCGATCTCGCGGTCGAGCTTGATGATCGTCGCGTCAAAGGGCGCGCGGACGATGGTGTTGTCCACGTCCTTCTGGGCGCGCTCGATGCGGCTCTTGGCCGCTTCGACCTCGGCCTCGCCCGCCTGCACGCTCGAGCGAGCGCGCTCATAGTCGGTCAGCGCCTGATCAAAGCGCGCCTTGCTCGTGTCGTTGGTCTCGAGCAGCTTCTTCTGGCGGGCCAGCTCGCTCTCGGCGTTGGTCAGCGTCGATCGCAGGCCCAGCAGGCGCATCTCCTCAGCGCGCAGGTTCGCCTTGCTCGCGTTGAGGTTCGCGACGAGGTCGACCGCATCCAGCCGCGCGATCACATCGCCTCGCTTGACGCTCGCGCCTTCACGGAACGGCAGCTCGAGGATCCGCGCCGCGACCTGCGCCGAAATCTCGGCCTTGGTCTCGGGCTCGGTGGTGCCCGGCGCGCTGACGACGCGGACGAGCGAGCCCTTGGCGGCGGTGTTGACGCGGACCTCGGTCAGCTTCTGGCTGGGGTCCAGGGCGCGGAGCTGGTCCTGCACCGCCTTGGATGTGGCGACAAAGTACCCCGCGCCCACACAACCCAGCGCGAGAATGGCCGCCGCGATGATCAGGGACTTCCACACGAGCCGATCCCTCCAACGCCACCCAACATCAAGCCGGTCAGGGTCCGGTCAGGTCTCCGCCAAACCGCTGTCCAAGGATAGTGCTTCTGTTCTTGGGAACCCGCCCGCGGCACTTCCGCGAGAGAATCACCGCCCGCCCCAAGCGCTCCGGTCGCGGCGCCTTACCGCGCAGGCAGAATCACGCCCGAACACGCGCCCAGCCCAATCCGCCTCCGGCCCGGCGCCTCGGCAAAGGCCGAGATCGTCAGCTCGTCCCCGTCCTGCAGGAACACCCGCGTCTCGCCCGTGGGCAGCGTGATCGGCGTGCGGGGCTTGGGCTTGCCGGCCTCGTCGCGCCCGCTCCAGGTGAGTTCGAGCAGGCACCCGCGCGAGCCCGCCTCGGGGCCCGAGACGGTGCCCGACGCGAGCAGGTCGCCCGCGAGCAGGTTGCACCCGTTGCTGGTGTGATGCGCGATCATCTGGGCGAAGGTCCAGTACATGCTCGCGAAGCTGCCGCGCGAGATCCGCACGGGCGGCTGCTTGGCCTGGATCATCTTCGCGCTGCGCAGGTGCGCCTCGAGCGTGAGATTGAACCCGCCGTGGGCCTGGTCGCGCGCGTCGCGCAGGTAGTCCAAGGGCGCCGGGTCGCCCTCGGGCCTGGTCAGGGGCGCGCGGAAGGGCGCGAGCGCGTCGAGCGTCACGATGTACGCCGAGATGCTCGTCGCGAAGTTCTTCGCGAGGAACGGGCCCAGCGGCTGATACTCCCACTTCTGCACGTCCCGCGCCGACCAGTCGTTCACCAGGCACAGCCCGAGCATCGACCGCCACGCCTCGCCCACCGGCACGGGCTCGGACAGCGGATTGTCGGCCATCATCACGCAGCCGATCTCGAGTTCGTAATCCAGCATCGCGCAGGGCCCGAACGTGGGCGCGGCCGCGTCGTCGGCCTTGGTCTGGCCCCGCGGGCGCACGATCGCCGCGCCCGACGGAATAATGCTGCTCGCGCGCCCGTGATAGCCGATCGGCACGTGCTTGTAGTTGGGCAGCAGGGGCGCGTCCGGACGGAACATGCTGCCCACCGTCGTCGCGTGATGGATCGACGCGTAGAAGTCCGTGTAGTTCGCGGGCTCCACGGGCAGCAGCAGGCGCGATTCATCGAGCGGGTACACGCACTTTTGCCTCAGCCGGCGCGTCTTCTGCCCGCCCGAAGCCCCGCCCGGCGTGTCGGCCAGGAACCGGACGAGGAAATGCCGCAGGTCGCGCAGGAACTCGGGCGAGGCGACGATGACGCGCATCGTGGACCATTCGCGGAGGAAGTCTTCGAGCTCGTCGACGCGGGGAAAGTCGTCGAACGCGCCGTGGAGTTGCAGCTTCAGAAGGTCACAGAACTCATCGCCGATCCGCACGCCGAGGCGATCGAGCACTTCGTCGTAGGCCTCGCGCTCGTCTTCCTCGGAGAGGAACTCTTCGGGGAGGTCGTCGATCTCGCCCTGGGCCTCGAGCCGGCAGAAGGGGAGGTTCTGGATGGGGAAGTCGGTGCCCTCGCGGTTGGCCGAGGCGACCCAGCTCTTGAGGTTGGGGTCGTGGGTGAAGTCCAGCGCCAGCGGATCGAACGTGCTCATGGGCGAGGGTACGGAGCCGCCGGGGAATTGTCGCCGCGGATCCGGTTAGAGCAGCCCGAGGGTCCGCAGATCCGCGACGGGCTCATCGAACGAGCACGAGCCGAACGAGAGGGCGAAGCTCTCTCGCGCGCGGGCAACTTTGGCGGTTTCGACGATGCTCCCGCCGAAGCTCACAAACTCGTCGGCGAACTTGAACTTGCTCGCGTCCTGGTTCTCGAGGATCTCCATCGTCCTGGAGATCGGCACACGCTCGGCGCGGACCATCGCCGCGGCCAGGAACAGGTTCAGGAACCCGAGCATCACGCCCCGCGCGCAGTTGGGCTCGTACGTGAGGTTGAACGTGCCCCGCACCGGGTGGTGCAGCCCGGCGGTGGCCTTGAAGCGCACGTCGGCGACCGCGCAGGCGTGGATGAACTCCGCGACGTGCTGCAGCTGCGGGAACGCGTCGGGCGTCAGTCCCCCGGTGCGGATCTTCGCGCCCACGGGCTCGCCCGCGAGCGCCGCGACGAACCCCCGGCAATCCGCGCCCAGCGGGATCTCAAAGAACGGGAACACATCCTCGGGGATCTTCTCGACCGCGGGGTCGATCTGCCCGGCGCTGGTGACCTTCATCTCCAGCGTGTCCGCGCGCGCGAGGCCGTTCTCTTCGCGCTCGTGGTGGGCGTTGAACTGATCGATCGTGTCCAGCGCCTCGTCGAGCGAGCCATCGACCAGCACCGAGACGCGCCACGGTTCGCCCGCGTCGGCCATCTCGCGGTAGCCGCTGGTCGCGAACGTGCCGGGCATCATGGGCGCGCCCGCCTGCGAGAACGCGCGGAGCTTGGAGGCAGGGCAGACAAACCGCCCGAGCATCCAGGCCTGCTCGCCCATGCGCGCGCGGTTGAACGACTCGACCGCGCGACCCATGTCGAGCGCGGCGGGGGGAAACAGCCCGGCGTAGTCGATGATGCCGTGGAGCAGCGTGGAGAGCGAGCGGGCGGGGGTGGTCATGGCGAACCTCTCAGGTCGTGGGGGGCTGATCGTTCGCGCCCGACAGCACGCCCTCCCACCGCGCGAGGGTGTCGTCGGGGGCGTGGGCGGGGTCGAAGAAGTCGGCCGCGGCACGGTCGAACAGCGCGTGCCGGCGTGCGGCGCGCAGCCCGCCGTCGAAATGGCCGAAGGGCGTCACGAAGCGCCACTTGCGCCCGGGGTCGGTGCCCAGCGCGTTGAAGACCGCCGCCGCCGCGGGTGCGGGGACGACATCGTCGCGCTCGGCCAGCTTGCACAGCGTCCACGCGCGGACCCGCGGCGCGTGCACCACCGCGTCGCAGAGCCTCACCGCGTCGAAGAGCTCACCGAACCGGGGCGTCCCGCGCGCCGCTTCAAGCGCCGAGCGAATCGCGAACCCCGCGTGCGTGGGTGAAGCGAACACCGGATGCTCCAGCCGCCAGGGCCAGTCGCCCAGCGAAGGCAGGCCGATCGCGAGCCGATCGATGTCGGCGGTGCGCGTCGCGGCGGCGCTGAGCTGCGCCGAAGCCATCACCGCCAGGCCCCCTCCGAAACTCTCGCCGATCAGCCCGACCATCGCGCCCTCGGGCAGCGTGAGGCCCCCGGGCAGCGCGCCCCGCAGCGCCCGCGCGGCGAGGACCACATCCGCGATCGCCTGAGGCACGGTCCAGCTCATCACGCGCTCGGGCTTCATGCCCGCGCCCGCCGTCGGGACGCCGATCGCGTCGAGGCCGCGCGCCGCGAAGCCCACGTCGGTGAGCAGGTTGCCCGTGTCGGTGCGCGAGCCAGCGAACCCGCGGACGCGCAGCACGAGCGTCGCGAGCCCGCGCTCGCGCAGGGCCGACCATCGCGCCGAATCGCTCTCGCAGGTGGGCACGTCCTCGGAGCCGTGCAGGACGATCACCGCGCCCCGGAGCGCCGAGCGCCCGCCCGCGGGCTTGTCCAGCCGGCAGCCGACGCGCACGCCGCCGAGGCTGATGAACTCGTGGTCGGCGCTCGGGTCGGAGGGGTCAAGCTCGGCGGGGGTGCGCGCCTGGATGCGCGGCGTGCCCGCGGCATCGACCGCGGCGTGCCAGTGCTGCCAGAAGATCGAGTGCCCCGGCGCGGGCGCGACCGACCCGACCCGCGCGAGCGTTCGGACGGCCGAGAGCCCGAAATCTTCGGGGCCTTGCATCACCCCCAGTGTACCCGACGCTGCCGCGGGCGCCCCCAAACGCCCCGCTCACTTGGGCGGTTGGGGCTGGAACAGCGCCTGCGCCGAGGCCATCGCCCCGGTCAGCTCCGCGATCCACACCTGGCTCGTGGGGCGGTCCTGGCCCTCGAGCTTGGGCCCGCGCTGGCTGGTCCAGATCATCCGCGTGCCGTCGGCGTTGAAGGCGGGCAGCACGTCGGCGCCCGGCGCGAAGGTGAGGCGCTTGCGCGGGATCGACGCGGGCCCGACGCCCGATTCCAGCGCGGCCCAGTCCACGGGCAGCGCAAACACCTCGTAGTTCGCGTGCGAGACCTCGCTCGAGGCATAGACCAGATACGTGCCCGACGGATGGAAGATCGGCGCCCAGTTCACGTGCTCGTTGGCCGTCAGGGCGAATTCCTGCTCAAGGCCGATGGTCTCGATCGCGCCCAGCGCATCGCGCGTGAACTTCAGCTTCGCGACATAGAGCTGGAGCAGGTCGTTGCCCGCGCGGTCGGCGCGGAAGCAGATGGACTTCCCGTCGGGTGAGAAGAACGGCCCGCCGTTGTACCCGGGCGCATCGGTCAGACGATGGTGCTTGCCCGTCCGCGCGTCCCAGATATAAAGGTCCGTCCACGTCTTTCCCGCGGCCTTCGCGTCGCCCGTCGGCTGACGCGCCGGGTCCACCAGCGCGTACAGCACCATCTGCCCCGTCGGGTCCCACGAGCACTCGGCGGCGTACCCCTCGGCCGGGGGCTTGAAGAGCAGCTCGGGCTCCGCATCGAGGCTCAGCGCGCCCGGAGACTTGGCCGAACCTTCCTGCGCGATCGCGCCGATGGTCCCGGTCACGACGCGCATGTCCTTCGGAAACGCCCACCGATATCGGCGCGAGCCGACCTGGAACCCGGGCGTCTGTTCATCCGCGGGTTTGACGCGCGTCGATCCGAACAGCACGCGGCCGGGCTGCGTCGGATGAAACCAGCCACAGGTATTCGCGCTGCCCGCGGGCGAGATCCGCGCCATGACGGGCTCGACCTCGCGCGAGGCGATCGCGGCGGGGTCGTCGGCCAGCATCACGTACATGCCATAGAAAGGCTCAGGCTCCGACGCCGGCGCGCCGATCGCGCGGCCGAAGCTCGGGTTCTCGATGCCCTGGAAGATCACCCAGCGTCCGTCGGGCGCGAAGTAGCTCTCGCCCGCGCGGCTGAAGCGCTCGGGGCGCGTGATCTGCCAGGTGCGCGCGAAGTACGCCGACTCCTGCGCGCGCCAGTCCCCGTCCATGTCGGGCTTGTACGTCGGCGCGGGCTGGACTGGAGTGGTGGGAGTGGTGGGGGCGGGCTGCGCGAAGGCCAGCAGCGACAGCAGGGCGGCGGTCGTCATATGCACCGATCGTACCGAAGGCCCGTACGCTCCGTGCGTGCGCGACGGCACCGAGCCAACCCAGGCCTTCCGCGAATCCCTCCCCGACCCCGCGGTCATCTTCCAGTCCGCGCGTCTGGTCGTCATCGACAAGCCCAGCGGCATGCTCTCGGTCCCGGGCAAGGGCCCCGACAAGCAGGACTGCGCCATCGCCCGCGTCAAAAAGCTCTTCCCGCACGCCCGCGGCCCCATGATCGTCCACCGCCTCGACACCGACACCTCGGGCCTGCTCGCCGTCGCGCTCGATGAACGCACCCAGCGCGACCTCTCGATCCAGTTCGAAGAACGCCGCGTCGAAAAGGCCTATCTCGCCCTCGTCGATTCCACCCTCGACCACGCGCCCGACTCGGGCGAAATCTCCCTCCCGCTGCGTACCGATATCGACAACCGCCCGTACCAGATCGTCGATCACACCTTCGGCAAGCTCGCGCAGACGCGCTATCGCATCCTCGCGCGGGAGCTGGATCGCGCCCGCCTGCGCCTGGAACCCATCACGGGCCGAACGCACCAGCTCCGCGTCCACTGCGCCCATCCCCACGCCCCGGGCCTGAACGCACCAATCTTGGGCGACGTTCTCTATGGCTCGGCATCCACATTCCCGCGTCTGGCGCTCCATGCCGAGTTCCTGAGCCTGTTCGACCCCGACAACCCCGCGCGCCGGATCGAGTTCCACGCCCCCGCGCCCTTCTGAACCATGCCCCACCCATGCCCGCCTCCGTCGATCCATCCCGGCTCCGTGGCGGCCTGCTGCTGACCCTCGCGCTGGGCCTCGCGCCCGTCATTCCCTGGTGGTACCAAGGCCAGGGCCCGCGCTCGATCCTCACGCTGGGACTGCCGCACCGCGCGCCCGAAAGCCCCGCGCTCGGCGGCGCGACGCTCCTTCTGCTGCTCGCGTGGCTCTTGGCGCTCCGGCTGGTCGACCGCCGACTCCTCCGCACGCCCCAGGCGCTGATCCTGCTGCTCGCGGTCCTCACGTTCCCCATGTGGCTGTTCTATCTCCGCCCCGTGGGCTTTGCGCTCGGCTGGGTCCCCGCGTGGGTGCTGCAAGGGATGGGGCTGGGCGGCTCGGGCACCGAGGCGGGGATGGTGCTCGCCTCGGGCGCGATCACCTCGGCGCTGGTCTGGGGCCTCACGCGCTGGTGGGCGGGGTTGTATCTCATGCTGGGCGCGACGCTCGCGAGCGCCTCGTGCTGGTATCTCGCGGGGGCGCCCGGCATCGCGCCGGCGTTCGGCAGGCTCGACCCGATCTGGACCTATGCCGCCCACGCCGTGTGGCACGTGGGCGCGGTGTGGGCGGTCGGCGCGTGGGTGCGGTCGGGAGCGCGGGCGCCCTTGGATCCGGTGTGGGTGAGGCCGCGGGGCCTGCCGCTGTGCCATCGGTGCGGGTACGACCTTCGGGGCGTGCAGGTGCCGTACTGCCCCGAATGCAACGCGTACGCGATGAACTTTGCGCCGCACGATGACCCACTGGGCGACCCGCTGGCCGACAAGATCTCCCGCCGGGGCCCCGACACAGGAACGGGCCGGACCGGGTAGCATCTGAATACGTATGACCCACGCGCGCCGATCGGCTGTTCTCCTTGCCCTCGCGGGCCTCTCCCTGGGCGCGATGCCCGGCAACGCCCCCGCGGCCTTGATTCAACCGGCCGCCAATCAGGCCGCCAACCAGACCGAAGAAGAACTCTTCCCCGAGTCGTCGATCGTCCGCGTGCGCTATCAGTGGAAGCTGCTCGATGGCCAGCGCGTCCGCGATGGCACCTCCGAAGAGTTTTACAAGTCAGGCCGGATCAAGGACCGAGGCCAGTTCTCCCGCGGCAAGCGCACGGGCCTCTGGACGCGCTTTCGCGATCAGGACGGCTCGCCCGTCATGCAGACCCAGACCTTCGACGCCGACCGGCTCTCAGGCCCCGAGCTGCGCTATTTCCCTTCGGGCCGGCTGCAGGAACGCACGATCAACGCCGCCGGGCAGGAACAGGGCCTGCGCGAGAAGTGGAGCGAGGACCTGAACCAGGCCGGCCCGCGGATGCACACGCTCGTCGAGCGTTCGCGCCTGCGAGCGGGTGAGATGAACGGCGTCATGGTCACCATGTGGCCCGCCGGCGGCCTCAGCGGGCGTTCGTTCTATCAGAACGGCCAGCGCGTGGGCCCGGGCCTGACCTGGGGCTCGGGGGGCGAGCTCATCACCGAGCGCCCCGCGCCGGGGCCCGTCGCCCAGCCCACGCCGACGGATCAGCCCGTCGCGCAGGCGCTGGACGCGCCCGGCACGGGTGAGGCGTTCGTGCGGGGCGTGCTTTCGCGCGTGTACCCCAAGGCCCCGCCCTCGCCCGCGACGCTCGAGCGCGGGCTCGTAGAACTCGCCGACCATTTCGGGCTGGTCGACATGGGGCGGCTGAGCGTGGATCGGCTGACGACGCCGCGGGATCTTTCGTCGGCGCTTTCCAACCGTCGTCTGGCGGGCGCGGGGTGGTACGCGGTCGAGGTGTGGAAGCCTGCGCAGGGGCCAACAAGTCGCGAGCGCGCGTGGGCCGGGCTTGTGCGCGTGGACGCCGAGGGCGCCGCACGGGCCTACGCCCAGGCCGGCAACGGCGAGGATTGGCTCGCACTCGCCAAGGCCTGGACCGAGCAGCAGGCCCTCGACGCCGACTGGTTCTGGATCGGGAAGTGAGCGGCTTAAGGATCGACAACGGCCGTCGGATTCTCGGCCTGCTCCCAGCGACGGCGTGCGGTGGGGCCGAGCAGTCGGGCAGGGTTCGCCCGCAGCGCGCTGAGTGTGGCTTCTCCTGTCGCGCGTCGTTCAGGATTTTGCGTGGCCCACTCGAGGGCTTCGGGCGTGTTTCTGCCGTAGTCGGCGTGGACGATCAGCGCCAGCGCTGCATCGCCCTCGATCGGCACGTCGGACTCAAGCACCGTTGAGCGGAACGCCGCGAGCACGCGGGGGACGAGTTCCAGCGGCACAAGATCGGGCTTGCCCTGTTGGCGTCGAAAGTGATCGAGAGCCGTAGTCTGGTGCCAGAGCGCGAACGCGAGCGCCGCCCGCACATCCGCGGAGTTCTCCGTCGACTCAGCCTCGGTCAGCGCCCACTCGGCGCCAAGCAGTCCCAACCAGCTCCCGCGTGTTATGCCGCCCACGAGCCAGCGT
>JANRKN010000087.1:0-2446 GCA_033763435.1 Planctomycetota bacterium | reverse complement strand
GCGATGACGATCGGCGTGTCCCAGCGCATGCCCGCGATGTTAGGACGCCCCGTTTGGCCTTACCCCGGCAGGCGTGCGATCGCCCCGAGCTCGGCTTCGTCAGGCTCGTGCTCGAACGCGCAGGCCCGCCAAGCCTCGCGGATCCACGGCCCCGCCTCGCGCAACCCGCCCTCGGGCCAGCGCAGCGCCGCGATGTTCCGGTGCACCCCCGCCGAAACGCGCGACTCGCCCCGCCAGTGCTCGAGCAGCGTGCGGGGCCCGACCTGGCGGAACGGGAACTCCTCGCCGAACGTGCGCTCCCACGCGTCGCACACGGATGACAGGTTCACATCGTGAATCGCGACCCACGCTCCGGGCGCCAGCGCGGGGGCGAGCATCGCCAGGTCCGCGCACGGGTGAGGATGGCGGTGGTCCGCGTCGATCAGCGCGAGCTCCACCGAGCCGGGCGCGAGCTCGCGCCCCGCGTCGAGCGCGGTGCCCCGACGGAGCTCGATCCCCGCGTCGGCCCCCGAGGCGAGCGAGGCAATCGCCGAGCCGACCAAGCGCGTCGGGTCAAAGTACAGCCAGTCGGTCACGTCAAACGACACGATCGCGGGCGACGACGAGCCCGTCTCTGGTCCCGCGTCAGAGCGCGCGGCATCGGGCAGCCCGAGCCAGCGCCTCGCGCGGAGCATGAGCGCCGTCGACACGCCCGAGCAAGTGCCGATCTCGACGATCCGCGCGGGCGAGAGCGCCGCGATCAGGTCGGCAAGGAACACCGCGTCCTCAAGGAACACGCCTCCCTGCACCCACGCGGGGGGCTTGAACGCCGACGCAACCCGCTCGGCCAGTTCAGGCGCAAACCGGCGCGCGACAAGGTCGCCCAGCGCCTCGCGGCGGGCTTCAACGGTCGGCACGGGCGTCGTCAGGAAGCGCGCCCAGCGGGATGGCATCAATGCGGCCGGCACGGAGGATGTATCGACCAACCCCGCGTCCGGAAGTGACATCCGAGGGTCAGAGCTCCACGACTTCCATGTCCGGCTCCTGCGCGACCGAGAGCGTCGGCAGGTGGACCTGCGTCTGGAACACGCCCAGCGCGGGCGAGAACGAGGCCATCTCCCGACGGACGTTCGCCGCGTTGTACAGCCCCGCCGAGGAAAGCGTCCCCGCGAAGGCCGCGGAAAGATCCAACCCGATCTGACCCTCGCTGCGGGCCAGTTCCTTGGGCGCGAAGGCCTGCTCAAAGGCCTGGATCATGTTCTTGTGGTTCTCGAACGTGCCGGCCTTCTCGGCGAAGGTCGCGCCCGGGATCACGATGTCGGCCTTCTCGAGGATCCGCCCCGCGAGTGTGTCGATCGCGATCACGAACTTGCCGCTGAGCGCGCTCAGCAGCTCGTCGGTCACCCACTCGGTCGGGAAGTTGCCCGTGAGGATCACCACGCCCACCTGCGACGCGCCGGTGCCCCGGCCCAGCAGGTCCAGGAACAGGTCGTACGACGCGACGTGGCTCGGCTCGGTGAAGGCCTGCAGCACGCGCCGCACGCCGCGGGAGTTCGGGCACTTCTCCGCGCAGACGCGGAACGCGCGCGGGTCGGTCTCCGAGGCGCCGACGGGATAGATCTTGTCGCTGCCGCGGACGGGCACGGGGCCCAGCGCGAGGTGGGCCTTGGAGTCGATCTGCCGGACGGCGCGGGCGAGCGTGAAGGCCTCTTCGCACGCGAGCGTGGGGCTGACCATCAGCGCGACGCGCTTGCCGCCCTCGAGGGCCTTGCGGGCCGCGTCGAGGATGTCGGCGTACGCGCGGGCGTGGTCGGTGGGCACCAGCGTGCCATACTGCTTCCGCAGCGGCTGCGTGAGGCGGTTCTCGCTGTGAACGAACTTCCAGCCGTAGCGGACCTCGTCCGAGATCCACCACTTGTTGACCGCGAGGTTGCGCCGGGGCTTGACGCGGTAGATCGTGCCCTCGTTGTGGTGCACGGTGATGTTGTCGCCGCTGCTGGTGAGCGGGTCGATCGCGGGCGTTTCCTTGAGGAACCAGACACGCTGGGCGAAGAGGAAGTCCTTGTCCAGCAGCGCGCCGACGGGGCAGAGGTCGATGACGTTGCCCGAGAGTTCGTTGTCGATCGGCACGCCGGGGAAGACGTCGATCTCTTCCTTGTTGCCCCGGCCCTGGACCATCAGCTCGCCGGTGCCCGAGACCTCGCGCGTGAAGCGCACGCAGCGGGTGCACATGATGCAGCGGTCGCTGTACAGGTACACGTGCGGCCCGAGGTCCTTCTTGGGCTGCTTGACCTTCTGCTCTTCAAAGCGCGAAACGCCCCGACCGTACTGATAGGAATAGTCCTGAAGGAAGCACTCGCCCGCCTGATCGCACACCGGGCAGTCCAGCGGGTGGTTGATCAGCAGATACTCCATCACCGCCTTCTGATTCGCGATCGCCTTGGGCGAGTCGGAGTAGACGACCATG
>JANRKN010000086.1:0-3359 GCA_033763435.1 Planctomycetota bacterium | reverse complement strand
TGGGCCTCAAGATGGAGGACGCGCGCAAGGCCGTCGTCAAGGAGTTCGAAGCCCGCGGCCTGCTTGAAGCGACGAAGCCGTATCGCCAGACCAAGTCGATCAGCGACCGCAGCGGCGCGATCATCGAGCCCTACCTCAGCGATCAGTGGTACGTGAAGGTGACCGACCCGCGCATGGCCCCGGCCGCGAACGAGGCCCTGCGTGCGGGCGAGCTCACCTTCCACCCCGAGCGCTACGCGAAGACGTACGAACAGTGGCACGACGGCATCCGCGACTGGTGCATCTCGCGCCAGCTCTGGTGGGGGCACAGGATTCCGGTGTGGACGGGCGGCGGCACGCTGCCAGCGGGCGTCAGCGCGGCCATCTCGCGCGGCGACGCCTCGAGCGCGCAGGCCTCCGAGGGCCGAACGCACGTGTGTCTCAGGCGTGAAGACGCGGCGCTGGCCGCGGAGCTTGAGAAGGCCGGCTTCGTGCAGGACGCGGACGTCCTGGACACGTGGTTCAGCTCGGCGCTGTGGCCCATGAGCACGATGGGCTGGCCCGAGCCTGACAAGGCCGCGGAGATCGAGGGCGATCCGTCGCTGCGTGATCTGCTGCGGGCGTTCAACCCGACGAGCGTGCTGTGCACCGCGCGCGAGATCATCACGCTGTGGGTGAGCCGCATGGTGATGTTCAACCACGTGTTCCTCGGCAAGGACGGGCGCAAGGGCCCGGTGCCGTTCCGCGATGTGTTCATCCACGCGGTGATCCAGGACGGCGAAGGCCGGAAGATGTCCAAGAGCCTGGGCAACGGCGTCGATCCGCTCGACATCATCGCGACGCACGGCTCGGACGCGATGCGATTCACGCTCTGCCACATGGCGACCGACACGCAGGACGTGCGCTTGCCGGTGATGAAGGACTCGGCGACGGGCGCGAACACGAGCCCGAAGTTCGACCTCGGGCGTAACTTCTGCAACAAGCTCTGGAACGCCGCGCGCTTTGCGATGCAGAACCTTCGCGCGGATGATGGCGAGGCGCCGATCGATCCGTCGAAGCTCTCGCTGGTCGATCACTGGATGCTCTCGCGCCTGACGCAGGGGCTGGCGGACGCGGAGAAGGCGCTGAGCGAGTATCGCTTCAGCGACTATGCGCAGGCGATCTACGACCTCATGTGGCGTGACTTCTGCGACTGGTACCTCGAGATCGTCAAGCCCACGGTGGGCGAAGATCGGGGCCAGCGCGCGGTGCTGCGTGCGGCGCTCGACACGATCGTGCGCCTGCTGCACCCCGTCGCGCCCTACGTCACCGAGGTGATCTGGGAGCGGCTGAGCACGTACCCGCAGCCGGCGATCCCGGGCCTGACGCTGAGCCCCGCGCGCAAGGGCGGCACGCTCTGCACCGCGGGGTGGCCCGAGCTCGCGCCCACGCTGCGGAACGAACACGCCGAGGCGCAGTTCGAGGATCTGCGTGCGCTCGTCACGGGCATCCGCGAGGTGCGCGCGCAGCACAACGTGCCCCCCAAGCGCAAGGTCTCGCTCCACGGCCCCGGCGGCGAGATCAAGAAGCTCATGATCTTCCCGGGCATCGTCGAAACCCTCGGCGGTCTGGGCAAGGCGAACAACACCATGCCCGACGACGCGACGCCTCACGTGGCGTTCACGGTCGGGGGCGTCGAGTTCCGCCTGAGCGATCTGGCCGACGCGGTCGATGCTGGCGCGGACCGCGCGCGGCTCGAGAAGCAGATCGCCGACCTTGCCAAGTCGATCGCGACGCTCGAGGGGCGCCTGGCGAACCCGGGCTACACCGACCGCGCGCCGCCTGCGATGGTGCAGCAGACGCGCGACCAGCTTGCCAAGGCTCAGGCCGAGCGCGACGCGGCGCAGAGGGCCCTCGCGAGGCTCGGCACGTGAGGCGTGGGCCCGCGGTCGCGGCGGTATGTCTGTCGCTGTCGCTTGCGCTGGTCGCGTGCGCGCCGGGCGGCGAGTCCGCGCCGTCGGCGGAGCGCGCGGGGCGTGAATCCTCCCTCGACACCGGACGCGAAACCGCGCCCGAGCCGAGAGTCGTGCTGCCGTTCGAGCCCGTGGAAGTGCTCTCGCGCGAGCCGTGGGAGTTCGGGCCTCACCGGGGCGTTGCTGAGCGCACCCGGCGCTATCGCGTCTTCACGACCCTTGCGCCCGGGCGCGCGCGCGATCGACTTGCGCCGTTCATGGAGCGCGCACTGGGCACCTACACGCGCGAGCTGGGCCCGCTGCCCCAGCCGACGGTGCTGCTGGACGTGTACGTGCTGCGCGACCGCGAGCAGTGGGCGCGGATGACGCGTCAGGAACTGCGCGAGGACGCGGGGCCGTATCTGGCGATTCTGCGCGGCGGGTTCTCCTGGCGCGGGCGTGCTTTTCTGTACGACCTGGGCGCGGACGACACGCTGAGGCTCGCGGCGCACGAGGGCTGGCATCAGTACACGCAGACGGCCTTCAAAGAGCCGCTGCCCGTGTGGCTCGAAGAGGGCATCGCCTCGTGGATGGAAGGTCACCGCGTGGGCGCCGACGGGCGTGTGAGCTTCGTCCCGTGGGGCAACGTCGAACGGCACGCGGAGCTCGCGCGCCTCGCCCGCGCGGGCGAACGTTTCAGTGTGCGCGAGCTGCTCGACCAGACGCCTCAGGAGCTGCTGGTCGATCAGGCCGGGAGCGACGCCTCGGCGCTGGGGTACTACGCGCGGGCGTGGGCGCTCACCGCGTGGCTCATCTCCGAGCCCGACGGCACAACTTCCACGCGGCGCGCCAAGCTCCGCGAACTGCTCGCCGATGCCGCGGGCGGACGCATGAGCGCGCGAGTCAACGAGCGTCTGGGCGTGGAGTCCAATGTCTTCCGCAATCGTCGTGGGCCCTGGGTCTTCCGCGCGTACCTGGAGGAGGACCTCGACGCGGCGGATCGGTCGTTCGCGGCCTTTGTCGCAGCGATCACGGCCGAGGGCTCGGGCGAGCGCGTCCGCGCGGGCCTGCCACCGGTCAGCGCGACCAGGCCCTGAACCCCCGGCCTATCCAATTCCAACCCTGCCGGTCCGAATACATTCCGAATTTCTAGGGCATTCCCCCGGATATGAGACCTTCACGTCGGCTGTGCCGGGGAGAATCCGGAGGCTCGAGCGTACGGAAGTGGTTGACCGGCCGTGAGTTCGCTGTAGACTAAGGGCAGAGCGGAGTCTTTGGTCGGTTGTTTCCGAACTGACCAAGGGCTTTGTGATCCGCTCGTGGTCGATCATTCATAGGACAGCGTGTGGTCGGTGCCGAGGCGCCGGTCGCACGCGAGACAGGGAGAGAGACATGAAGATGGTTGCTCTGGCCGCGCTTTGCGCGGTCGCTGGCGCGGCGAGCGCGCAG
>JANRKN010000085.1:0-61240 GCA_033763435.1 Planctomycetota bacterium | reverse complement strand
GAGATCATGGAGTATTACCGGCAGTTTCCCACCGCTATCCTCCACCTCGGGGTACGTTCGATCGCGTTACTAACCCTTCCGCCACTTGCCCTTGCGGGCACGTTCGACTTGCATGTTTTAGCCATGCCGCCAGCGTTCAATCTGAGCCAGGATCAAACTCTTCAATTGAGTTTCGTGTCCGCCCCGTAAGGGACGGTTGATATCACTTGAAGCATTCGACCCGTGCACCCTGCGACACTCGTCACAGGGCCGGTCTCATCAGGGATGACTCCCTGACGCCGTCCTATTCATCCGGACGGTGGACGACTCACATTCGCTGTCTCGCCGGCCCAAGGTAGGCCGACGAGAGTTTTCTCACGAGAATGTGAATCAACGCCGATGCTGTGAACATCGGCCGCTCGGTCCCACTTGGACTTGTTCATTTGTCCAGCAGGGTGATTTGGATCGACACCGGACCGCCCCGAGCGGGGCTGGTCGTGAACCATGTCCGGGTCGCACACTCTCGCGCTTCTTTCCCAACTGCTCACATGTCAAAGATCAGCCGCAGCTTCGGGCCGCGGGCCCAACCACCCTTCCGTCAGACGCGTCGGCGAGACTTCAGACCTTTCAGCACCAGCCTTGCGGCCGGCTCCGACAGGTCACTCGCGGGCGTTTCCGACCGGGTGATTCGGCGAGGGGAAGCATAACCCCTCCCCCGCCCGGGTCAAGCAAGCCCCCTTCACGATTTCTTCAGCCTCTGCGCAAGCCGCACTCCACCAACGGTTTGCATCACTCCGCCCCAACCGCTCCATTCCGCACATTCTCAGGGGTTGGTGAATGTTCGGGTCTTGCCGGCCGGCTTCGGCCCTTTCCGGGCACCACGGCCGTCCAGGCGGCGATCACCGCCGGTCCCGGACGCGGGTCCGCCCTCTTGGCTGCCTGCCTGCCAGCCCGTCCGGGCGCGGCAAGGCCCGCCCGTCTGAGCATCGCCGCCATCGATCGCCCCGCCGCCAGCATCGTCGCGCCCGTCGTCCGCACGTCGTCGACCAGCACAATCACGCCCGCGCGCGCCAGCACTCCGGCCGAGGTCCACACCGGCCCCGCCAGCACGCCGCGGATCCACGCCGAGGTCGACGCTCCACCGCCCCCGGCCCTGCCAGCGTTCCACGCCCAGCCGAACTTCGTTGCACCAAAGCGCCCTCGCACGTTCCGCGCGCGCTGCGCGGGCGTCACATCCAGCTGGGTCGGTCCGGGCTTGGCGCGAAGCATCGGCACCACCGACACGCCGCGGCCCCGCAGCTCCGGATGGCGCTTGAGCCCGCGCGCGAGGCCCAGCGCGATGGTCTCAGCGTGGTCGATGCCGCGGTCGAACCTTCGCGACGCGGGCATCGGAACGGGCACGACGACGATCGGCCCGCCCGCATTCCGCTCACTTCGTGCGCCCACCGACTCGATCGCGCCCGCAACAGGCCGGGCGAGCCGCTCGCCCAGCGCCACGCCCAAGTGCTCGGCACGCCTGAATTTCACATCCAGAATCGCCCGGCGCAGCCCATCGCGCCAGGGCCCCAGAGCCGCCGCGGCATCCCACGGCACGCGCACACGCACACACGCCGGACACCCGCGGTCGCCCTCCTCGTACGGCCCGACCACCCCGCCGCACCGCCCGCACGTTTGGCCCGCCTCGAACTCGCCGATCACGCGTTCGGCCATCGGATCGAGCGTTCGTCCCAGCAGTTCCCGCTCGAGCGCACGCGCGAACCATCGCAGGCCGCGCGCTTCGACCATGCGGGGCTCGGGCCGTGCTTCCGGCTCGCCCGCCTCCGGCTCTTCCAGGTCGTCGGCGAACGGATCGCCCTCGTCCTCGAGCTCATCGATCGGCGCCAGCGTGCGCTCACGCGGGTTCCACTTCCAATACCCGCTCTCGTTCGGTGGGGCGTCCAGCTCGCGCGGATCGACCGCGCGCGGCGGCCAAACAAACACGCCGTCCGTCCGCTCTGAGCTGACCTCGCCCCGCTCGGCCATGCGCGCCAATCTACCACACCCGCGCCGGGCACCAAGGGCTCAGGGTGCCAAATCAGCCGAGTTTCAAGGCGATTGTGGCGAGCTCCTGGCATCGCGACGAGGCAGACACACGCAGGCGCCGACGTCGGGGTCAGCCAACCATATTGCGTGCGCGTTACTTGCCGAGCCGCGTGCGGATCATCTCCGCGCGCACCGTTCGGCGCTGGTCCTGATCCAGCTCGCGCTGCGCGATCCGTTGCAAGTGCGCGGGCTGCACGAGCAGCATCAGGTGGTTCACCAGGCGATGGTCCTCCTCGCGCCCGCGCAGGCGCACGAGGTCGAGCATCACGCCCAGCCTCACGAGCGAGAGCGCGCCCATCGCCTCTTCGGTCGAGATCAGCCGGGCGTGCGTCAGCGTGCCCAGCGCGCGGAAGACCTGATCCTCAAGCGCCGAGCGACGCTTGGCCATCAGCGTCCGCCGCGCGAGGCGCTCATACTCAATGACCTGCGGCAGGATCTCCTGCGCAAGTTCATGCAGGATGACCCTTTCCGGCTTGCCCAGCGTCGTCTGATTCGAGAGCTGATAAAAATCGCCGATCGCGTCCGAGCCCTCGCCATAGAACCCGCGCACAGCCAGGTTCATATCCGTCGCGGCGCGCTTGACCTTGTCGATGTCGCCCGTCAGCTTCAGCCCGGGAAGGTGCAGCATCACGCTCATGCGCAGCCCGCTGCCGCAGTTGGTCGGGCACGCCGTCAGGTATCCGAACCGCGGCGCATACGCGAAGTCGAGCGCGTCCTCGAGCAGGTCGTCCACCCGGTCCGCCTCGCGCCAGGCTTCGGCCAGGCTCAGCCCAGGGTCCACGTGCTGGATGCGCAGGTGGTCTTCCTCGTTGACCATGATCGACAGGCGCTCATCGGGCACGCTGAACGCGACGCCCCGCGGGTCGAGCTCGCTGCGACCGGCGCTGTCGCCGTGCAGCGCGGCCGCCATCGCCGCGGGCGTTGCCGACTCGGGGATCACTTCCCCCGCGCGCCCGCGCGCGTGCTGCTTGCTGATCAGGTGCCGCTCGACGAGCAGGTGCCGGTCGGTGACCTTCGCCTGGTGAAGGTCCACCCACGTGACCTGACCCGCGAGCGCCTCGAGGATCCGGGCCTTGACGAGCGCCAGCACCTCGGCGCGCTCTTCGCGCGAGCTGCGGGCGGGAAACTTCAGGCCCTCGCCCCCGCGCCCGGGCACAACGAGGTTGCGAGCGAGCCGCACGCGCGAGGACATGACGACGTCGGCATCGACGCCCGTCCCGGCCAGCCAGGGCACGCCCGCGTCCCAAGCCGCATGTGGGGCAGCGCCATCACCGCGGGGTTCGGGGCCGGGGGTCGGGTTGGGCATCGGTGCGGGCATGCGCGAAAACCCCTGAAAAACAGGCTCCAAATGCTCTTCACGCCCGGAGGGGCGTGACTCGGACCTCACGCCCGGAGGGGCGTGACTCGGTCTAGTTCTTACCCGCCGTCGGGCCGGGCAATTCGCCGAACCGTCGCAGCTCATCGCGGATCGCCGCGGCCCGTTCGTACTGCTCCGCGCCGACGGCCTCCGCGAGCTGCTTGCGCAGAAGCCGGATGCGTTCCTGGTGATCCTTCATCGTGCCCAGCAGCCGCGCCGCCCGCTCGGCCGCCGCGGTCGTCTCGCCCTTAAGCAGCCGCCTGGGCACCTTGCCCACATGGTGCGTCGCGCCCTCGTGCGCCCGTTCAATCAGCGGCCCGAGCTGAGCCTCCATCGCCGCGTAGCAGTGCGCACACCCCAGCACGCCCTTCTGGCGGAACTCTTCGAACGTCATCCCGCACGACGGGCACGCGCCGATCGGCCCGCCCCCGGTCGGCGCACCCCCCGTCGGCGCACTGGGAGCGATCACCACCGCCGGCACGCCCACGCCCACGACCACCGCCGGGCCCGCCTTGATGACCGGCGGCGTGATCGTCGGCGGCGGGGGCATCGCGGGTTCTTCTGGCTCTTCAGGTTCGGGCGGGGGCGCGCTCGCCGCGGGCATCACGAACTGCTTGAGGAACTCCTCAAGCGGGATCGTGCCCGTCGGCCCGGGTCCGGTCGCGAGGCCTTGGGCCTGCGCGCAGCCCTCGCAGAGGTGCCGCTCAAGCGCCACGCCGTTGACGATCGTGACTTCGTGGACCGTCGCTTCCTTGTCGCACTGGTCGCACTTCACGCCCAGAGTCTAAGTCGAGCGGCCGCACCGCACCAGCCCCGCCCGGGAATCAGACGCCCCCGGACAAAGAAAAACCCCGCGGGCCAGCGGGCCCACGGGGCGTGAGATTCATCGTTCCGACCGAAGGCTTACTGAGCCGCGGCCTTCTTGGCCCGGGTGTAGCCGTACTTGCGCTTGAGCGCCTTGACGACCATGCCCGTGCGGATCGCCTTGGCCGAGGCCTTCACGCGGCGCACGCGGGTCGTGCCCTTCGCGTCGGTCACCACCGCGACAACCTCCTGCAGGTTGGGGCGGAAGAACCGCTTGTTGATGCCCGTGGGCTTGAGGCCGAAGCCGCCCTTGGAGACCGCCTGACCACGCCACACGCGGCTCATACCGCGGGAAGGCTTCTTGCCGGTGAATTCGCAGTGACGCATCGAAGGACTCCAATTCAGATCCGAGCGCAGCCATCCGCGCCGGGCCTCAATGCTAGGCCCCAGCCCCCGCCGGGTTCAAGTGCTCGGAGCCAACCCCGCCCCGCCCTCACGAACGCTTGAGATTCTCCCGGCCGATCATCACTTCCAGCGTCTGGGCCACCAGATCGATGTCCTTGGCGGGCAACTGGTTGTAGAACGGCAGCGCGATCGTCCGCTGGCTGACCGTCTCAGCGATCGGGAACATGCCCGGCCGGAAGCCGAACTTCTCGCGGTAGAACGGCTGGAGGTGGATGCACGGGAAATAGTCCGCCGCGCCGACCTCGTGATTGCGCATGCCGCGGATGATCCGGTCGCGCTCTTCCCCCGTGTAGCTGGTCGCGAGGCGCACGACGAACACGAACCAGCTCATGACGACGTCGGGGTCGATCGTGGGCATGATGAGGTCGCGGTGTCCGCCCAGGCGCGAGATGTACTGCTGGGCCACCATCTGGCGGGCCTTGAGCATCTCATCGAGCCGGCGCATCTGCGCGACCCCGATCGCCGCGTTGATCTCGCTGAGGCGATAGTTGTACCCGAGCCGCTCGTGCTTGAGCCAGCTCCCCATCGGGCTCCCGCCCGCCGACACCAGGCCCTGGGGCTGGATCTCCGAGCCCGCGACCATGCCGCCGCTGCCCGCTCCACCGGACATCGCGCCGCCCGTCTCAGGCCTGCGGGGCACGGGGCGGCCCTGATTGCGCATCGATCGGCAGAGCTCCGCGAGCCGATCGTCGTCGGTGACGATCATGCCGCCCTCGCCCGTCGTGATCTGTTTGTTGGGATAGAACCCAAAGACGCCGATGCGCCCGAAGTGGCCCGCGGGCCTGCCTCGGAGCGTCGCGCCCAGGGCCTCGCAGCAGTCCTCGATCAGCGGGATCTCATACCTCGCGGCGATCTGCGCGTACTGGTCCATGTACGCCGGGTTGCCGAAGGTCTCGACCGCCAGAATCGCCTTGGTCCGGGGCGTGATTGCCGCTTCGAGCTTCGCGGGGTCCATGTTCAGCGTCCGCGGACAGATGTCCACGAACACGGGCTTGGCCCCAACGAAGAGAATGCAGTTGGCGCTCGCGATGAACGAGAACGGCGTGGTGATGACCTCATCGCCGGGCCCGATGTTCAGCGCCGCCAGGGCCAGGTGCAGGCCGCTGGTGCCCGAATTGACCGCGACCGCGTTCCGGCACCCCGCGCGGTGCGCGACCAGGCGCTCGAACTCTTCGACCATGGGCCCGATCGAGAGCCGCCCCGAGCGCAGCACGCTCAGCACGAGCTCTTCTTCGAGCGGTCCGACATCCGGCCTGGAAAGCGCGATCTCATGGTCCGACATGGCGGACATTATCGGCCCGATCAGGCCCCGCCGTTCACGCACCCGCCAGAATGCACGCGCCCCGATGCACGCGTGAGACGTGTTCAGCGCGCCGCCGCGCCCGACGCGAGCCCGACGGGGTCAGCCGCGGCCCGGCGGACCTCCTCGGCCAGACGCTCGCACAGCTCGGTCGCGGTCATGCCGCCGAACTGCGCCGCGCCCCGGTCCTGCATCACCTCGGGGCAAAGCTCCTGCACGAGCGAGCCCTCGCGCATCGAGCCCTCGAGCCGCTGGTGCGCGGTGATGACCGTCGAGTGGTTGGGCCGCCCCAGCGCGCGGGCGATCTCCGGGAAGCTCAGCGTCGTGAGCCGTCGGCAGAGGATCACGCTGACGCCCCGCGCCAGCACCACGCGCCGATGCCTCGTCCGGCCCATCAGCTCGGGGATCGTCACGCCCAGCAGCCGGCAGACGGTCTGCGCGATCACCTCGGCGGGGATCGGTTGGCGCGCCCGCAGCGCGCCCGGGCTCAGCACGCTCGCGCGGATCGACGAGCCCGAGCCTGTCCCGCCCGACAACGCCTGACCCGTGCGCGTCGCGCCCGCGGCCGCGCTGAAGTTCGCGAGCGCGACGTCCGCCGCGGCGCCCGGGTTCATCATCCCCGACCCGGGGCCATCCAGCCCAAGCGCCCGCCGGACCAGCGCCGCGCCGATCGCGCCGGTGGTGTTGATGACCGACCCGGATCCCGAACCCAGCCCGGAAAACTCGGGCAGCAGCCTGAAGACCGCCTCGACCTGCGTCAGCAGCCCTTCGATCTCGCGGACCGAGCCGCCGAACCCGCCCAGCGTGCCGATCGCCCGCGCCGAACGCTCGGCCAGCAGCGACACCGCCGCCTCTTCGAGCCTCAGCCCGCGCGTCTCGGCGAGCTTGCGCACGAGCCGCGAGCGCAGCTCCGGGTCCGGTGCTTCGAGTGCGACGACCGCGCCCGACACAAACCGCGACTGCAGCGCGCGGCTCAGCTTTTCGATCCGCCCCGGGTGCTCATCGCTCGCGAGCATCACCACCGCGCCCGACAGGTCCAGCTCGTCGAAGATGTGCAGCAGTTCGCTCTGCGTCGCGTCCTTGCCCGCAAGGAAGTGCAGGTCGTCGATCGCCAGCAGCTGCACCTGCTTGTACGCCTTGCGGAACGCGTCGACCTTGTTCGCCCGCACCGCGGCGATGAAGTCGTTCGTGAACGCCTCGGCCGTGACATAGCGCGCCTGGCGATCGGGGAAGAGCTGGCGCGAACGCTGCACGGCGCCGTGAAGCAGGTGCGTCTTGCCCAGGCCGCACTCGCCGTGGATCACCAGCGGGCTGTACGCCTTGGCTCGCTGAGGATCCTGCACGAGCTCGATGGTCGCGGAGTAGGCGAGGCGATTGGCTGCGCCGACGACAAAGTCCTCGAGCCGATAGCGCGCGGGCGACAACGAGCCGCGCCGCGGCATCGCACGCGTCGGCTCACGCACGATCGACGCGGTCGCGGTCGGAGCGGAGACGATCGGAGCGCCGGGACTGGACGTCGTGGGGGACGTGGGGACGGGAGCTGGCGAGGCGGATGCGCTCGGGGCCTCGGTTTCTTCGACCGCGATGCGCACGTCCGCGCCCGGGAGTTCTTCGTTGATCACCCGGCGGAGGGGCTCGCCCAGCCGGCGCGAGAGCAGATCGGCCGCGAAGCGCGAGGGCGCCGTCACGCGGACGTTTCGGCCGTCGACGCGCACCGACGTCCGCCGGTCGAAGTACCGCTCGACCGTCGCCGAACCGACCTGCGCCGAGAGCCGGCCCAGAATTCGATCAGACACGGCCCGGTCCGACGCGCTCCGGTCCTGCGTGGTTGATGAGTCATGGTCCAAGCCCCCGAGCATTCCAGCGTGCAGCTGCTCCACCGCGGCACACTTTCTCCGGCGAGTTTCGCCGACCTGGTCCGACCCGCGCGCCCAAGGCCCGAAAGCCCAACTCCACGCGCGAATCAGAGAACCCTCAACGAGTCGGATCCCTCCGAAGTCGAACCCCGCTCCGCACAACCCCCCGCACGCGTGCCCATGCCGACGCGCCTCCCGCACCGGAGACGCACTCATCGCCCGCCCCGCACACCCGCGGGGTTGGAACGACAACTCGGCTTGGGATCACTCGGTTCGGTATCCGCCCGAGACCGGTGCGAAGGGAGAGCAAGATTCGGCGGCCGCATCCCTGGCCGCGAGCACCAAACGTAAACGATGCCCGCCCGCTCTTCAACGAGCCACACGCCGTTCACCGCCCGCCCACACCCGCTACGCCCCGGTTTCTCCGACACTTCCGACGCGCAAAAAAGATTTGTCCACGGCCTCCGCACACGCTGCGAACAACGTGTGAATAACTCTGCCCGCACCAGTGCTAATCCTCGAAATCGGAACCACTTCCGACTGTTCAGGCCCAATGAAGGACCAAGCGCCTTGACTGAGGGCATCGTCGATTCGGGGGTGTTCGGCGAGGGCTTCAACGGCCGATCGGCAGCACAAAGGCCATCCGGCGCTGGAAAGGCCGGAAACCCAGCCCCTCGTAGAGCTTCATCGCGGGCGCGTTGCTCGCATCGACCGCGCAGGTCACGTCCCACGCGCCCCCCTTGCCGCCCAGCCCGCCCGACTCGCGGCAGGTGCGCAACCCCAGCTCCATCAGGCGCTTGCCCAGCCCCATGCCGCGCACCTCAGGCCCCAGGCCCAGGTAGACCAGCTCAAAGCACCGAAGCTCCGGGCAGCGATTGAGCAGCACGCAGCCGCACGGCTGACCGTGGAGCAGCACCACGTGCCAGAGTGCCGGGTCATAAACCCCGGGCGCACGGTGGCTTGCGATCACGTCCTCGGTCGCCCGCAGACCCGTGAGGCCCGGGCAGTCCCGCGTGTCGATGTAGGTCCTTTCGAGCCCGGCTTTGAGCGTTTCGTCGGGGTCCGCAAGGTCCCTCATGCGAAGGACTTGGACACCCTCGGGCCAGGGCGCGCCGGGGTCGACGGAGGCCTCGGTCGCGCTCTTTTCGTGCAAAGGCCGGCGAAGGTACAGGAGGTGCCCGATGAACGCGTACCCGGCCTCGCGCAAGGCCTTGTCGGCCCAGGGCTCGGTGGGCTCGGGCAGGCACTGCAGGATCTGGATGCTGCCGCCGAGGGCGCGCACGTGCTCTGTCGCGGCCCGGAGGCAGGCGACTCGGCGGGCATGGTCGAGCCCGTCGGCGACGCCGGGCTTGGGGTCGGCAAGAAAGACGACGCCCGTTCGGCCGGCGCCCGGGACGACGAGGACGACCTGTGAGACCCAGTCGGCGATCGGGCGCTCGTCGCCGATGCGGGCCTCGACGGTGCCGAAGAACAGGTCTAGGTCGATCCCGTGGGCGGGCGCCGAGGCGAGGAACTTGCGCCCGGCCGCCAGGGGTGAGGGCGAGCGCGACCCAACGAGCCTCACCGCGCCCGCGAGCCGATGCGCGGGCGCCAACCGCTCGGCCCGCGGCTGGATCGGCGTCGGGGAGTGCTGGGCTTGTGCGGGGTGAGTCGGGAGGTCGGGCACGTCGGGGATCACTGTACGGGATCGGCCCGGGTGCTGTCCGCGGCCCGCGTTTGGGCCCCGAGTTGGCGACGGCGGGCGGGGGCCTGTATGATCCGCTCCCCGCGATGCGATGGTGTGGCGCGGACGCCCCGGAGTTGACCACGATGCCCAGCCGAGCTTCTCGAGTTTCGACCTGCCTCACGGCCGCGATGACCTTCGCGCGGGCCTCGGTGCGCGCCTCCGTTCTGGGCACGTTCGCTGTGCTGTCGATCGCGACCGCCGCGGGCCTGGCGCCCGAGCCCGATCCGGTCCCCCGGCGCTGGCAGATCGATCTCGAAGTGGGCCCGATGCGTCTGGCGCGCGTCGAAGGCCCGAACGGCGAGGCGCGGCTGTACTGGTATCTCACGTACAAGGCCGTGAACCCGACGCGCGAGGACCTGATCTTCGCGCCCGCGTTCGATCTGGTGACCGAGGACGGCACGACCTACCGCGCCGGGCGCGAGGTGCCGCCGGTCGTGACGCGTCGGCTGCTGGAGAAGCTCGACAACCCGCTGCTGCAGGACCAGGTCCAGATCATCGGGACCATTCTGCAGGGGCAGGAGAACGCCAAGGAAGGGCTGGTGATCTGGCCCGCCTCGCAGATCTCGTCGGGCGAGATGGTGGTCTACGCGTCGGGCTTCTCGGGTGAGACGCGGACGATCGAGGTCGCCGACGTGAACAACCCGGGCAAGATGACGCGGGCGACGCTGCGGAAGACGATGATGGTCCGGTATCCGATGCGGGGCGACGTGCACAACCAGGGCGACAAGCCGCTGGAAGTGGGCGAGTCGCGCTGGATCATGCGGTAAGGCGCTTCGGGGCGTGTTTGGGGGCGGTGGGCGTGGTGGGGGCGTGGTGGGGGCGGACTGGATTTTCGGCGGGGGCGGGGCCTAGCATTGAGGCCCGGCGTGTGGAGGCCGTTTTTCACCGCAGGGCATTTCGACGGAAGGACTGAGGCGTATGGCACATAAGAAGGGCCAGGGCTCGACCAAGAACGGGCGTGACTCGAATCCGCAGTACCTGGGCGTGAAGCTCTACGGCGGTGAGATCGCGACGCCGGGCTCGATCATCGTGCGCCAGCGCGGCACGCCCCTGATGCCGGGCTTCAATGTCCGCCGGGGCAAGGACGACACGCTGTTCTCCGTCGCGACGGGCAAGGTCGTCTTCCGTGGCCGCAAGGTCCACGTCGACCCGCTCGACCCCAAGGCCAACCGCCCGATGTACCTCGCGCCCGCCAAGGCCGCGAAGTAAATCAGCCGGGCTTCCGCGGGTCGTCACGGCCCCGAATCTCTGACCATCACCCACACCCCGGGCCCCGCGCTCGGGGTGTGTGCGTTTGGGGGGAGATGGCTCGGAGAGCCGACCTCCCAAAGGGTTAGACCACATCCCCATAAAACCCGCCGCCGAGGTCGCGGAGTTTGCCGGCGCGGACGAGGGCAGGCCAGATCTCTGCGGGGAACTCGTCGGGCGGCTGCATCGCGTCGATCGCCGACTTGCGCCCGCCCGAGGTGTAGCGCCCGCCGAGTTTGGATTCGTCGGCGAGTCTGCTGACCTTGAGCTTCTTCATGAACGCGCGGAGCGCGGCGTCCATCTCTTGTGCGGGAAACTCGCGGACGGGTTTGGGCGCCGAGGCTTTCTGTTCGAGTGCGTCGAGCAGCGCGACGAGGCCGGCGGGGTCGCGCGCATCGACGACGGCCTTCACGCGCGCTTCGTCGCTCGTGAGCCGACCGAGGAGTCGCGAGGCCAGCGCCCAGTGCTCGCTCGCGGAGCCCTTGCCGAGCGAGAGGTCCTTGGCGATCGAGCGAACTTTGTCGAGGACGTTCATGCCCTGAGCGTAGTGGGCTCGGGCCGAGCGCCAGCTAGGCGCGGAGGCGCGATTCAGCGTTCTTGCCCACCTTCCAGACGGTGCCTCGGACGCGGTCGGGCCCGGTGAAGAGGTGGTTGACCGCGCTGACGAGCCCGGGCCAGACGGCGGGGTAGTAGTCGTGGCCCATCAGCACGCCGTTGGGCTTGAGCTTGGGCCACCACGCGCGCGCATCGCGGCAGACGGATTCGAAGTCGTGACTCGCGTCGATGAAGACCAGGTCGATGGAGTGGTCGGCAAAGCCGCTTGCGGCGCCCGCGCTGTCGCCCTCGACGGGTTCGACGGCGTCCCAGAGCCCGAGCCATTGCATGTTGGCGCGGAAGTGATCCAGCAGTTGGAGCTGAGAGTTTTTCTGCTCGCCGATCTCGACGCACCCGCGCCAGTTGTCGATCGCGACCAGCCTTGTGCGGTTCTCCCGGCAGGCCGCGGCGATGCTGGAGAGGCTGCGCCCGAGGTACACGCCGATCTCGCAGATCAGCCCGCCTCGGATCTTCGAGGCCTCTTCGCGATAGAACGCGGCCTCCTCAGCGTCGAACCAGCCGCGAGGGAGAAGGTCGTCGCCGATGGTGCTGGGGCGGGGCGTGGTCATCGCGGTGGGCTCCTTCGCGAGCGGCTGAGAGGATGAGGTCATCACCACTCCCTCAACAGGCAGTCCCTCATTATGCCAAAACAGGGACGTTGAATCGCGGTGTGTAATCCTGATAATACCCGCTCGCAGGAGGATTGCGGCAGAGGTTGAGAGGCTCGGGCGAGTTGCTCGGGCAAGAGAGGGTCGGTCGTTCAACGTTGAGGCGATTGAAGGCACGGCGGGGCGAAGGCTCGGCCGGGGCTGTTGGTCGGTCTGTGGGTCAGTTCCGACCGGTTTCCCGCCCGCATCCGCGGGCGTTCACGTCCTTCGTCCGGTTCACGGGCGATCACTTGGAGGATTGAGTCATGCGCACGAACACTCTCGCGTTGATTATCGTTGCCGGGTCGGCCGGCGCGGCGTCGGCCAGCACCGCGTTCGATCAGAACGTCAACCCCGGCGTGATCTTCGGCTCGGGCAACGCCAACGGCAGCTTCACCACCGGCACGGCGAACAACACCGAGATCGGCCTGCGCGCCAAGCTCCGGTACGACGCCAACGGCCAGCCGCAGAACATCTTCAACAGCAACGGCGATGGCAGCTACACGTTCAACGTCGGTGGCCCTGCCGCGCCGGTGCGGCCCGAGTGGAACTTCGAGTGGAGCATCAACACCGACCTCTCGGGCACCTCGGGCGTGAAGCTCAACGCCTTCTCGTACGTCCTCAGCCTCGACGGCGATCCCTCCGCGGGCACCAACTTCTTCTCGTTCGATCCGATCAACGTCGCGTTCGCCGACCACTCGCTGGGCAACAACTCGACCACCGCGGCCAGTGACATCGTCTCGACGCCGGTCAACTACGCCAGCAACATCGGGCTCTACAGCGTCGCGCAGAACTCGTGGAGCTACGCCTTCTTCGCGGTTCCCGGCTTCAGCCGCAACACCCCGGGCCTGTACACGATCTCCCTCGCGGCGTTTGACGTGCTGGGCACTGAAATCAACCGGAGCACCATCGTCGTCAACGTCGTCCCGACGCCGGGCGCCGCGGGCCTGCTCGGCCTGGCGGGCCTGATCGTCGCGCGCCGCCGTCGCTGAATCGGCACGCACTCCTCGCGCTCGGACCGTCGCTGACGCGGCGGTCCGGGATTTCGCTCGGCCCGGGTCGGTCGAGGGGTCGGCGGCAATCAGGCCGCCCAAGTAAGGAGAGAGAGTCATGAAGGTTCTGCTTGCCTCGTTGTTTGTTGCGGCGGCCGCGGGCACCGTCTCTGCCCAGGCCTTCTTCGAGTCCGGCGCTGCCGGGACGTTCTCAACGGCGGACTGGGCGACCGACCGGTACGCTCCGGCGGGCTGGACGGGGGGCGCGACCGATCCGCTCGGCGGGGCGTCGCTGCGGATCAGTGTCTCGAACGCCGACCGGCGCGACCTGCGCCCCGGCGCGTTCAACAGCGCGTTCTACGACACGCAGGGGCGCCAGCGCGCGTCGGCGATCGCCGGGACGTGGGAGGTCGGCGGCGAGATCTTCATCCCCGCCTCGTGGCTGCAGCCGGGCACGCTCCGCCGGTCGGACCTGTGGGCGCGCGACAACAACCCTGACGAGGGCAGCTCCCGGTATCTGATCGCCGGGTTCATTAACAACGATCCCGCTGACGGGTTCAACCCGCTGGCGGGCGGCTTCAGCCCGCGCTTCCGCGTCTGGAACTCGACGGTGGGCTGGACAAACTTGAGCGTGGCGGTGCGGACGGATCAGTACAACTCGCTGCGGATCGTGAACACGGGCACGAGCCACGAGTACTACATCAACGGGGCGCTCGTGGCGTCCAACTCGGGCGCGTCGTACTCGCAGATCGGGTTCTCCGACCTGCGGACGACGTGGGTGCAGGCGTTCAACTTCGGCAACGCGTCGAACGCGGCGTCGCTCCCGGACTCGGGCTACGACGTGCACTGGCGCAATGTGTACGCGATTCCCGCGCCGGGCGCGATGGGGCTGCTGGGCGTGATGGGCCTTGCCGCCGCGCGCCGTCGTCGCTGATCGTCTGGTTCTCCCCTGACCCCGCCGCCGGTTGACGCCGGCCCGCGGGGATTCTGCTCGCCCGCGTGCCTGAAGCGCCGCTTGCCCCGTGTGCGAGCCTTTCCTCGGCGCGTTACCTCAGCGCGTCGAAGATCCGCGCGCAGGGTTCGAGCAGGGCTTCGAGCTGCTCGAGCGGGATCTGCGTCGCGGCATCGGACATGGCCTTGCTCGGGTCGGTGTGGCTCTCGATGAACAGCGCGTGGGCGCCCGCGGCGACCGCAGCGCGCGCGAGCAGCGGCGCGCGGTCGGGCCGGCCCTGCGTGGTCTCGCTTCCACCCAGGCCGGGCGTCTGCGTCGAGTGCGTGACATCAAAGCAGACCGGCGGCGCGCCTTCGTCGCTGACCTTGACCTGCATCAGGTCGCCCAGGCCCAGGAAGTCGTTGATGAGGCGCCCGTAGCCGAAGGTTGTGCCCCGCTCGGTGAAGAGGACGTCCTTGCAGCCCGTCTCGGTCAGCTTGCGCAGCGGACCGGTCATGTCGTGGGGCGCGAGGAACTGGCCTTTCTTGACGTTCACCGCGCGGCGCGAGCGCACGGCGGCCTCGCCCGCCGCGACGAGCAGGTCGGTCTGCCGGCAGAGGAACGCGGGGATCTGCAGCAGATCCACAACGCCCGCGGCGGTGATCGCCTGCTGGCGCTCGTGGATGTCGGTCGTGACGGGGCACCCCAGCTCGGCGCGGATGGTCGAGAGCCAGTCCAGGCCCTGATCGATCCCCGGGCCGCGCGCCGAGCGGATCGACGAACGGTTGGCCTTGTCGAACGAGGCCTTGAAGATGTAGGAGAAGCCAAGGCGCCGGCAGAGTTCCGAGGCGCGCTTGCCGACGGTCAGGCCCAGCTCCAGGGACTCCAGGACGCAGGGACCGGCGATGATCGTGAGGGGCCGGCCCGCGCCGATCTCGACGGGGCCCACGCGGCAGATTCGGCTCATGCCCCACGGTAGCCCCCGCGCCCACGCGTGTACCATCCGCGCGTGCTGCGTCTGACCCAACTCCGCAAGGCCTTCGGCGGGCTCGTGGCCGTCGATGATGTCTCGATTGACCTGCGCCCGGGCGAGGTCTTCGGGCTGCTCGGGCCCAACGGGGCGGGCAAGTCGACGACGATCGGCATGGCGGTCGGGCTCATCCGGCCCGACTCGGGCCAGGCGCACCTCGAGGGGCACGGACCGACCTCGGACCCGGCCGTGCGAGCGCGGATCGGTGTCGCGCCCCAGACGCTCGCGCTGTACGACGAGCTTTCGGGCGAAGAGAACCTGCGGTTCTTCGGCAGCGTCTTCGGCCTGCGGGGCGAACGGCTGCGGGCGCGCGTGGAGGCGGTGCTGGAGATGGTCGGGCTCTCGCCGCGCAGGCGCGATGCCGTGGGCGGGTACTCGGGGGGCATGAAGCGCCGGTTGAACCTCGCGGCGGCGATGATCCACGACCCGCCTCTGCTGCTGCTCGATGAGCCCACCGCGGGCGTGGACCCTCAGAGCCGCAACAACATTCTTGATCTGGTCGTCGAGCTCAAGGGCCAGGGGCGGACGATCGTCTACACGACGCACTACATGGAAGAGGCGCAGCGCCTGTGCGATCGCGTCGCGATCATGGACAAGGGCAAGGTGCTGGCCGAGGGTCCCGTCGACGCGCTGATCAACGCGCACGGCGGAGAGTCGATCGTGACGATCGAATCGCTCGCGGGCGAGACGCGTGTCACGACGGCCGACCCGGTGGGCGAGCTCGCGAGGCGGCTTGCGTCACCAGATTCGGCGGTGACGGGTGTGCGCGTCGATCGGCCCAACCTCGAGGCCGTGTTCCTGCACCTGACCGGGCGGCGGCTGCGCGACTGAAAGGAGCCTCGGGCGTGAGCGCGATTTGGGCGATGGCGATCAAGGACCTCCGGCTGCTGTCGCGCGACCGCGTCGATCTGTTCTTCACGTTCCTCTTCCCCGTCGTTTTCGGGCTGTTCTTTGGGTACATCTTTTCGGGCGGCGGGGGCTCGGGGAAGATGAGCGTCGGGCTGGTGCTCGAGGACACTTCGCCCGCGGCGCGAGCGTTCGCCAACGACGTCCGCGCGGCGCCCGAGTTCAAGGTCGAAGAGTTCTCCTCGCGTGAGCTGGCCTTCGCGCGCGTTCGCACGGGCGCGATCGTCGCGGCGGTGGTGGTGCCGCCCGGCTTCGGCGGGGCCGAGGGGGGCATCGGCCCGGGGCTGTTTCAAGGCAAGCCCATCACGATCGAGGGCGCGGTCGATCCTTCGCGCCGGGCTGAGGCGGGGCTGATTGCGGGCAAGCTCACGGAGCTGGGGTTCCGCCAGTTCACGCGGACGTTCCAGAACCCGGACCAGTTCAGGCCGTTCATGAATTCGGCGCGCGAGCAGGTGCGATCGAGCAAGGACTTGAATGCCGCGGACCGGCTGGTGTTCGACACGTTCCTGGGCGCGCTCGACGGCATGGTGAGCCGCAACGCCCGCGCGCAGGCCCAATCGCAGGCCCAACCGCCGATTGAGAATCAGAAGAACGACGCGCCGGCCGCGGGGGGCGGTGCGGGGAGCGGTGACGGCTTTGCGCCGATCCGCGTGCAGCTCACGGATGTCACGGTCAAGCGCGACGGCCCGCCCAACGCGTTCGCCGTGAGCTTCCCACAGGCTTGCGTCTGGGGGCTGATGGGCGCGGTGACGGCCTTCGCGACCTCGCTCGTCTCCGAGCGCACCCGCGGCACGCTGATGCGTCTGGCCGCGTCGCCTCTGGCGCGCTGGCACATCCTCGCGGGCAAGGGTCTGGCGTGCTTCATCACCGCGATCGTCGTGCAGCTCGCGATGCTCGGCGTCGCGGTCGGGTTCTTCGGCGTGCGGCCCCAGAACCCCGCGCTGCTCGCGCTGGTAGTCGTGGTCGCGTCGTTCGGGTTCGTCGGGCTCATGATGCTGATCGCGACGCTGAGCAAGTCTGAGGGCGGCGCGGGGGGCCTGGGGCGTGCGCTGCTGCTGATTCTGGCGATGATCGGCGGCGGGTCGATCCCGCTGTTCTTCATGCCGCCGTTCATGCAGAATGTCTCGGCCGTCAGCCCGTTCAGGTGGGCGATTCAGGGGCTGGACGTCGCGATCTGGCGCGGGGGTGAGTTTTCCAGCGCCGCGCTGCCTCTGGCGATCCTGACGGCGATGGGGCTCGTCGGGTTCATCGTGGGCGGCGTGCTCTTCGCCCGTCGCGCCTCGGCCTGATGCTCCTATCGTGACGCTGCCCCGGGCGGGTAGCTCAGCGGCCAGAGCGTTCGCTTTACACGCGAGTGGTCCCGGGTTCGAATCCCGGCCTGCCCATGTTGATCGAAAACTGCCCCCGTGAATCGCCCCCGTGAACGCGCTTGATCTGGTCTATCTCCCCGTCGCCGCGCTCTCCGCGCCCTTCTGGGCCCGCAAGGCCCGCGGCGGCTGGCCCGAGCGCTTTGGCAACATCGAGCCGTTGCCCGCGCCGGTCCGCCCGCGCGTGATGCTCCACGGCGTCTCCGTTGGCGAGACCAACGCCTCGCGCGCGCTCGTCCCTCTGCTCAGCGCGAAGGCCGACACGCTCGTCACTGCCTCGACCGACACGGGCCTCAAGCGCGCGGCCGAGCTGTACAAGCCCGCGGCGCACGTTCGGCGCTATCCGCTCGATGCCTCGTGGGCCGTGCGCAAGTTCCTCGACCGCGCCAAGCCCCAGGCCGTCGCGCTGGTGGAACTGGAGCTCTGGCCCAACTTCATCCGCGCGTGCGGCGCGCGGAACATCCCCGTCGGCGTCGTCAATGGCCGGCTCAGCGAGCGCTCGTTCAAGGGCTATCGCAAGCTGCGTCCGTACCTGCGTTCGATCTTCGCCTCGCTGCGCTTTGCCGCGGTGCAGGACGAGGAGTATCGCGAGCGCTTTGTCGCGATGGGCGTCCTGGCCGAGCGCTGCGTCGTGACGGGCAGCATGAAGTGGGACTCGGTCGTGATCGCCGACAGCGTGCCGGGCATGGACGAGCTCGCGGCGAGCCTGGGCATCGATCGATCCAAGCCGCTGGTCGTCGCGGGCTCGACGGGCCCGGGCGAAGAGGCGCTGCTCGTCGCGGCGCGGGACGAATGGTCGGCGCGGCTCGGCACGCTCGTGCAGCTCCTGTGCGCACCCCGCAAGCCCGAACGCTTTGCCGACGCCGCGGCGGCCATGCCCGGCTGCGTCAGGCGCTCGGTGACCAAGGGCCAACCCGCGCAAGGCCCCAACCCGGCGGGCCTGTTCCTGCTGGACACTATCGGCGAGCTCCGCGCGGCGTACGCGCTCGCGGACGTCGCGATCGTCGGGCGCTCGTTCATGGGCGATCTCTTCGGCAGCGATCCGATCGAGCCCATCGGCCTCGGGCGTGCGACGGTGATCGGGCCTCACGTGGACGACTTCCGCGCGATCGTGTCGGACTTTGAGCGTGCCGGGGGTCTTGCACGCGCCGACCGGGCGAACGTCGCGCGCGTGGTGGGGGATCTGCTCGCCTCGCGCGACGCGCGCGAGAAGCTCGCCGATGCGGGGCGCGATGTGATCCGCACGCGCCAGGGCGCGAGCCGCACGCACGCGGAGATGATCCTGAGCTTGCTCGATCGGCGCTAAAAAACAACCGCACGCCTTCGGTGTGCGAGGGCGTGCGGTTGAATATCTCAGAACTCGGCGCCGGGTTTACAGGCGCGCCTTGAGCTTGTCGAGGATCGTGCGCGAGAGGGCCTCATCGCCCAGCGTGCCGACCTGGATCGAGACCTCGGTGGTCTTGTCCGTGATCTTCGTGAGTTCGATGGTGACGGGCGTCTTGTCGGCGCGCTCGGCCTTGACGACGCCCGCGAGCGCGTCCTTGCGATCTTCCTTGAGCGTGAACTGCAGGTCGCCCATCGCGCCCTTGGCGGCCTCGAAGGCCTTCTCAAGCGAGGCGTCCTGCGTGCTCTTGAGCTTGCGCCCGACGGTGGAATACTCGCCCGCGCTGGTGGGGGGCGTCGTGGAGCAGCCCGTGAGGACGCCCGCGCCCAGGAGCAGGGCCGAGGCCGAGACAATCGCCGCCGTGAACCGCGTGTGTTTCATCGTGAACCTCCCTTGGCCCGTGTGCGGTCCCTCCGGCGCGGGGCAGGGCCCGCGCCCGCCGACTCGGGCTTCGGAAAAAGATACGCCGACGGGACCAGGCGGATCTGCCCGCCCCGCGAGGCGACGTGGGTATAGCCGGCGTGCATGGAGGCGCTGCCGGTGAGTCCGTCGGCGCGGAGGGCGTAGAGGGTGACGTTGAACGTGGGCCGGCCGTGGGCGTCGAGGAGTCGGCGTTCGCGGGTGCGCGAGGCGATGCGGCGGAGGGTGTCGACGCAGGCCTCGGTGGGGTCCATGCCGCGGGCCATGGCCTCGACGACGAGCAGCGCCGCGCCGCACTGGAGCGTCGCTTCGCCGCGACCTGTGGCGCCCGCGGAGCCCGTGCGGGCGTCGCAGTAGAGCCCGGCGCCGACGATCGGCGAATCGCCCACGCGCCCCGGGATCTTGTAGCTCAGGCCCGACGTGCTGGTCACGGCGGCCATCTCCGGTTCAGCCTGACCCGACTGAGTCTGGCCTGACTGAGTCTGCCCGGGCACGAGCGCCGAGAGATGGACGGTGCCGAACGTGAAGGGCACCTCGGGCGCGCCCGAAGACTGGCCCGGCGCAGGCGTGGCGGGTTTCTTCTCAGGAGGCCGGCCCGGCGTGTCGTTGGACTCGTGCCCGGCCCACACGGCATCGCCGAAGTCCTGCGTCGTGTCGTCGGGGCCGATCCATCCATCGCGGATGCTCAGGCGCGCTTTCCAGGCGAGCCAGGCCTCGCGCGCCTTGGGGGTGAGCAGGTCCTGTTCGGGAAAGCCGCACTGGCGCGCGAAGGTCAGGGCGCCCTCGCCCACGAGCAGGGCGTGGTCGGTCCGGCGGAGGACTTCGCGCGCGACGGCCGCGGCGTTCTTCACGCGCTTGAGCCCCGCGACGCCCCCCGCGCGGTGCAGATTGCCATCCATCAACGCCGCATCGAGCTCGACCTCGCCGACTTCGTTCGGCAGGCCCCCCAAGCCCACGGACATCTCTTCGGGGTCGTCCTCGATGAGGGCGATGCCCTTCACCAGGGCGTCGAGCAGGGGCGGGCGCGCCGAGGCGAGCAGGGTTTTCAGGGCGAGCTTGGCCGCGGGGCCGGCGTTCCATGAGCCGACGAAGACGGGCGTGCGCAGCCGACGGGAGGTGGAAGCCATGCCCGAGGATAGAGCCCCGGTTTCTGGGGGCGAGGCGGTCGGAAACGGTCGCGCGGGTGTGAAGTCTTGCGAGCGGATTGCCAAGCAGCCCGCGTCTCGGCTATCGTGTACGCAGGCCGGGATCCGCACGATCCCGCGCGACCACGGAGGGCTCGGCGAACATGGCGGACACCAACAAGGCGATCACGGTCATCGGTCCTGACACGCACATCAAGGGCGAGATGCACTTTGATGCGGCGGCGCGGATCCTGGGGACCTTCGAGGGCAAGATCACCGCCAAGGGCGAGGTGCACGTCGCCGAGGGCGCGCGCTGCAACGCCGAAGTCGAGGCCGCGCGGGTGATGGTCGATGGCACGATCGAGGGCAACATCGCCGCGAAGGACCGCGTCGAGCTTTCGTCCAAGGCGCGCGTCGCGGGCGATATCACCGCGGCGACGCTGGTCGTCGCGGCCGGCGCCTCGTTCATGGGCCATTGCCGCATCGGCGTGGGCGGCGCGGGCGGATCGACGACGGCGGTCAAGCCCCGCACCGAGACGATCGACACCGATCTCGAGCTCAAGAACCGTCTGGGCACGCCCGCGGCGTCGGCGCTGCCCGGCTCGGGCCCCGCGCAGGTTCGCTCGGTCTGGCCCGCGGCGATCCCGCCGGCCCCGGCCGTGCCCGGCGTGCAGTAACGTCCAAACCCGCCCCAGCCCCCTCGGGCAAGTTTCGCTCCGACGATTCCACAGCCCGGCCCTGTCGGGCCGATGGTGACTGTGCGCATGCACCGTTTCGCGCCCACGCCCCAGTCTCAGTCCGCGCCCGCTCAGGCGACGCTTGGGTCGATGGCCCGCGCGCTCCTGCGCGGCGAGGCCTCGGGCCCCAGGCCCATCCGCTGCTATCACTGCGGCGCGGTCCATGCCGTCGCGGCCCACGCGCGGACGATGACCTGCGGGTCGTGCTACCGGGGCCTCGTGCTCGATGACCTCATCTTGCGCGCGACGCACATGGGCTCGAAGCTGCTCACGGCCGGCCTTGTCGTCGTGCAGCCCAAGGTCCGCGTGCAGTCGCCGCTGATCTTGGCGGGTGAAGGTGTCGAGGTGCAGGGCACCGTCGAGGGCGTTGTTCGCTGCTACGGCGCGGTGCTGGTGGGGCCCGGCGCGATGCTTCGCGGCGAAGTGTTCGCCTCGGCGCTGATCGTGCAGGACGGCGGGATGCTCGACGCGGCGATCTCACTCGCGCCCGATGCGGCCGGCTGGACCAAAGCGCCCGAGCCCGAGCGGGCTTCTGACCGCGAGACAGGCCGCACGCCGGTCGTCGCGGTGCGGGCCAACCTGCCCACGCACGAACTGGCGCGTCGCGTCGCGGGCGTGCAGCCTGCGGTATCGGCGCCGGTTACTGCTCCGGCGCAGGCAGAGCCTTCGGCGCGGCCGACGGTGCCGGCGAGTTTGTCCTGGGCCTGGCCTCGATGATCTGCGCGTCGATGATCCCGCGCGAGTTCACGCCGCCCGCGTCGTGGAACTTCTGAAGCGTGGGCCGAAGGCGCGTGTCGTAGGACCCGACGAACGAGTTGTACTTGTCGACCGCGCGGTCGAGCAGGCCGCCCAGCTCCACGAAATGCTTCATCGCCGTCGCGGCGCGGTCGAGCAGTTCGACGCCCAGGTCGCGCAGCTCGCGCGACTGCTCGGCCAGGCGCTGCTCTTTCCATCCCATCTCGATCACGCGCAGCAGCCCCATCAGCGACGAGGGCGTCGCAAGCACCACGCCCGCCTTGCACGCGTCCTCGAACAGCGCGGGCCTTCGGTTCAACGCGGCATCGAGCAGCTGATCGCCCGGGATGAACATCACGACCATCTCGGGCGTGCGTTCGAACTGCGACCAGTACGCCTTGGCCGCGAGCTTCTGGGCCTGGTCGGCCATGTGCGTCGCGAAGCGCTCGAGGTGGTCTTCCCGCTCCTTGTCACTCTGCGCGAGCGTCGCGTCGAGGTACGCGTCGATGTTCGCCTTCGCGTCGATCACCAGCACGCGGTCGCTGGGCATCTTCACGACGACGTCGGGGCGGAGCTGCTTGCCCTGGTCGTCGCGCGATGAGGACTGCTCCGTGAAGTCGCAGTAGCTCACCATCCCCGACAGTTCGAGCACGCGGCGCAGCTGCACCTCGCCCCACCGGCCCCGCACCTGCGGCTTGCGGAGGGCGTTGATCAGCCCGTCGGCCTTGTCGCGCACCTGCTCACTCGAGCGCATCACGCCTGCGATCTGCTCGCCCAGCTTCGAGAACGAGGCCTCGCGCTGCGTGTTGAACTCCTGCAGGTGCTTCTCGGTCCGTGCAAGCGTGTCGGACAAGGGCTTCACGAGCTGTTCGACCGCCGCACGGCGCTCGTCGAGGGCCTTCTGCCCCTCGAGCTGCACAGACTTGAACCGCTCCTGCGCGAGCTGAAGGAACGCCGCGTTGCTGCTCTTGAGCACGTCGTCGGCGACGCTGCGGAACTGCGCCTGCATCCGCGACTCGAGCTCGCGAAGCCGTTCGCGTTCTTCGGTGAGGCGCTCTTGCGCGCTCTTGAGCTCCGCGGCATGGCGGAGGTTCAGCGCGTTGAGCTGTTCCTCGGCACGCGTGCGCGCAAGCTCGGCCTCGCGGGCGCGGGCGTCGGAGTCAGAGGCCCGCTTCTCAGCCTCGGTCGCGCGGGAGACCTCGGACGCGACGCGCTGTTCGGCGGCCAGTGCGCGGGCCTCGGCGCCCGCGGCCGAGGCGACCAGTGCCGACCGACCCCGCCAGACAACGACCAGCACACCCGCCAAACCCACCACGCCCAGCGCCAGGATGACCGCCACGGTTTCGAGCATGAGCGGAGCGTACCGCCCGGCGAGGATTCGTCCAGACCCGATCGGGCGCATTCCAAAGCCCGTGCCGTTCGGCTGACAGAGGGGTGTCAGCCCCGGGCGCCGCGGAATGCTGGGACTGCCAAACTGGCACCGGCGCGCGGGGGGAATGGCTCCGCTGGGCACGCCCGGGGTGCCCGGCGCGCGGTCTTGGGCGGACGGGGTCGGCTCACGCAGGCCCCGCGATGGGCCCTCGGCCCGAGTGAGGGGCGTTCGGGCGGGCCTTGGCTGGCGAGGAAAGCCGCGGCGAAAGCCGGCGAGCCGGGGGGCGACTGGTACGCCGATTGCCATGCGTCAGGCACGATGCGGAATGTCCGCTTCCATCCTCTCTTTCCCCAGGCTCCCGGTGCCGGCGGCGACGCTGCGCAGGGGATGTCCGCGTGCGGAATGGGGGCCACCGGTGGGGCCAATGGTGGGGCCAGCGGTGGGGCCAGCGGTGGGGCGGGCGGTGGGGCGAATGGTGGGGGGCGGCTGAATCTGCTGCTGTCCCACGGCGGGTGGGAGCAAGACTCGTGGGTGGATCGGCTCCCCCGGCTTCTGGAGCCCATGGGCGTCGTGTCGCACCGGGCGGAGAACGGCAAGCACGCCGCGACGGTGATCGAGTCGATGCCGATCCACATCGCGATTGTGGACTTGGCGTTGCCTCTGGATCGGCCCGAGGACGTGGAGTTTGCCGAGGGGGGCGTGCGGTTGCTGGAGCTGCTCGCGCGGCTCAGTCAGCCGCCTCCGACGGTGGTGGTGAGGCGGTCCCGCACGCACCGCGACGACACGCGCGAGCTGAACGCGGCGCTGCGCGCGGGGGCGTACGCGGTGGTGGATCGGCCGAGCGATACGCACGAGCTGAACCTGATGCTCGAGGTGCTCCGGCGCTGCCTGACGCGGTTTTATGAGGGGCGCTGGCCGAGCGGGGTGTGATGAGCCAACGGGTGGGATCTGAGGTGTGAGTTTGGGTGGTACGGCTGGAGTGGTGCGGGGTGGTGAACGCGAGTTCTTAGGGAGTATGACGATGGCGAAGGGTTCTGTGGCGGCGAAAGCGACGATCAAGCCTCTGGGCGACAAGATCCTGGTCAAGCGCGACGAAGCGCAGACCAAGACCGAGTCGGGGATCTTCCTGCCCGAGACGAGCAAGGACAAGCCCAAGACCGGCGTGATCCAGGCCGTCGGGACGGGCGCGCTGAACACCGAGACGGGCGAGCGCATCCCGCTCACGCTCAAGCGCGGCGACAAGGTGATCTTCTCGTCGTACGCCGGGACCGAGGTCAAGCTCAACGACGACGAGCTCCTGATCATGAGCGAGGACGACATCCTCGCGGTGATCGAGGAGTGATCGATGACCAACGACCAGCTCCGCGCGGCGCTGCGTGAACTGAACGGCGAGCGCGACCTTGAGATCGCGTTCGCGGGCTTGGCCCCTCCCGGGCCTCACGCTGGCGCCTCGCACCTGCTCGTTCGGCACGCGATGCTGATCCCGGACGAGCCGGACCACCTTGTAAAGGTGACCGACGGGAAGGCGATCTTCATCGTGGACGCGGAGCGGGTCGCGTGGATCCGCATCGGACTGAAGAACTGAGATCTGAACCACTGACATGCCGGCGAGGCTGAGGTCGCCGGAAGGAGCACGAAGAATGGCTGCGAAATCGATTGCGTACAACAACGACGCCCGCGAGCGGATTCTCCGCGGCGTGCAGAAGCTCGCGCACGCGGTGAAGGTCACGCTGGGCCCCTCGGGCCGCGTGGTCGTCCTCGAGAAGTCCTTCGGCGCGCCGACGGTGACCAAGGACGGCGTCACCGTCGCCAAGGAAATCGAGCTCGAGGATCAGTACGAGAACCTGGGCGCGCAGATGGTCAAGGAAGTCGCCAGCAAGGCGTCCAAGGACGCGGGCGACGGCACCACGACCGCGACGATCTACGCCGAGGCGATCTACTCCGAGGGCCTCAAGGTCATCACCGCCGGCGCGAACCCGAACCAGGTCAAGCGCGGCATCGATCAGGCCGTCACCGCGGTGATCGATGAGCTCAAGAAGATGAGCAAGAAGATCGAGTCGAACAAGGAGATCGCGCAGGTCGGCACCTGCTCGGCCAACCAGGACTCGGAGATCGGCAAGATCATCGCCGAGGCGATGGACAAGGTCGGCAAGGACGGCGTCATCACGGTCGAAGAGGGCAAGAGCCTGAACACCGAGGTCGAGCTCGTCGAGGGCATGCAGTTCGACAAGGGCTACCTCAGCCCCCACTTCGTGACCAACCTCCAGACGATGGAGTGCGAGCTGACGAACCCCTACGTGCTCATCTATGAGAAGAAGATCTCGAGCGCGAAGGAGCTGCTCCCGGTGCTCGGCAAGATCGCCGACGCGGGCGCGAGCCTGCTGCTGATCGCCGAGGACATCGACGGCGAGGCGCTGGCGACGCTGGTCGTCAACAAGCTCCGCGGCGTGCTGAAGATCGCGGCGGTGAAGGCGCCGGGCTTCGGCGACCGCCGGAAGGAGATGCTGGGCGACATCGCGACGCTCACGGGCGGCAAGGCGATCATGGAAGAGCTGGGCCTGAAGCTCGAGACCGTGGAGCTGAGCGACCTGGGCCGCGCGAAGAAGGTGACGATCGACAAGGACAATACGACGATCGTCGAGGGCGCGGGCTCGACGTCGGAGATCAAGGCGCGGATCGAGCAGATCCGTCACCAAGTCTCGATCACGACGAGCGACTACGACCGCGAAAAGCTCGAAGAGCGCCTGGCGAAGCTGGCCGGCGGCGTCGCGCAGATCAACGTCGGCGCGGCGACCGAGGTCGAGATGAAGGAGAAGAAGGCGCGCGTCGAGGACGCGCTGCACGCGTGCCGCGCGGCCGTTGAGGAGGGCATCCTCCCGGGCGGCGGCGTGAGCGTGCTGCGTGCGCGCAAGGCGATCGAGAAGGCCCGCAGCAAGGCCGAGGGCGACGTCCGCGCGGGCATGGACATCATCCATCGCGCGCTGTCGGCGCCCGTGAAGCAGATCGCTGCCAACTGCGGCCTCGATGGCTCGGTGATCGCGTCGAAGGTCGAGGAAGCGACGGAGACGAACTTCGGCTACAACGCGCTGACGCACGAGTACGGCGACCTCGTGAAGATGGGCGTGATCGTGCCGACCAAGGTCGAGCGCGTCGCGCTGCAGAACGCGGCGAGCGTCGCGGGCCTGCTGCTCACGACCGAGGCCGCGATCGTTGAGATCAAGGAAAAGAAGAAGCCCGCCGGCGGCCATGACCATGACCACGGCGAGGACTATTGATCCGACGCTGATCTGACGTCATCCACCAAGGCCCGTACGCCTCGCGCGTGCGGGCCTTTTTCGTGCCCGCAGGGCGATAGAGTTGCGGTCGATTCCGCGCACGAGGAGACTCTGATGCCTTGGCTCTTGCTGATTCTGGCGGGGTTGCTCGAGGTCGGCTGGGCCGTGGGGCTCAAGTACACCGAGGGGTTTACGAGGCTCTGGCCCAGCGTGTGGACGATCCTCGCGATGATCGCGAGCATGGGGCTGCTGGGCGTCGCGTCCAAGGACCTGCCGATCGGCACCGCGTATGCCGTATGGGTCGGGATCGGCGCGGTGGGCACGGCGATCGTCGGGATGTGGCTGCTCAACGAGCCTGCGACGGTGGCGCGGCTGGTCTGTCTCTCGCTCATCGTCGCGGGCGTCGTCGGGCTCAAGGTCTTTCAGCCCCCCGCGGCCAAGGCGCCCGACGGTGCGTCACCTTCGGGAGAGCGCGCGTGAGCTTCGAGATCCGCAGGCTTGTGCCCGAGGATGCGCCCGCGTACGTCGCGCTCCGGCGTGAGATGCTGGCGGATGCGCCGTTGAGCTTTGCGTCGAGCGTCGAGAGCGACCGAGGCGTGAATGAGGACGGCGTGCGGTTGTCGCTGACGCGGCGTGCGCCTGAGGTCTATGCGATCGTCGGCGCGTTCGAGCGAGGTGAGCGTCTCGTCGCGGCTGCGGGGCTCACGCGCGAAGAGCGCCCCAAGCGTCGGCACGTCGCGGGCATCTGGGGTGTGTACGTGACACCCGCGTGCCGGGGCAGGGGGCTCGCGCGCGAGGTGGTGGGGCGCGCGATCGAGATCGCCCGCGGCTGGGGCGTGAGCAAGGTGCAACTGAGCGTGAGCGAGACCGCGCCCGCCGCGCTGCGGGTGTATGAGAGGCTCGGGTTCGTGGCGTGGGGGCGCGAGAGCGATGCGCTGCGGGTCGATGGCACAGGCGCCGCGGAGATCCATATGGATCTGCGGCTTGAGCGTTGACGCTCGGTTGGCCTTTGCCCGACTCGCGATTCGCCACTCGCGATTCGCGCTTACTTCACGTCGAAGAGTTCGATCTCGAAGATGAGGGTGGCCTTGGGCGGGATGACGGGCGGGCGGCCCGCTTCGCCGTAGGCGAGCTGGTAGGGGATGGTGAGCTTGCGCTTGCCGCCGACCTTCATGCCGGGGATGCCTTCCTGCCAGCCCTTGATGAGGCGGTCGAGAGGGAAGGTGGCGGGCTGGCCGCGGGAGTAGGAGGAGTCGAACTCCGAGCCGTCGGTGAGCGTGCCGCGGTAGTGGATGGTGACGGTCGAGCTGGGGGGCGCGACCTTGCCGGTGCCGACGACGAGGTCCTGGATGATGAGGCCATCCGGGCGCGTGACGGGTTCGGCGGCGGCGGGGGTGTTCGGCATGGCGGCGGAGTCCTTCGTGGCGCCCTGGTTGGAGGGGCTCTGGTTGCCTGTGCTTTGGTTGCTGGTGCTCGGGTTGCTGGGCGCGGGCGTCGACGCGAGCTGTTCCTTGGAGCAGCCCGCGAGGCCGGCGACGAGCAGCGTGGTGATCATGACGGCTTTGGTCGCGTTCATCGGGTCAGAGGGTAGGCGGCGCGGGTGATACGCTGGCGCATGAGCGCTGACCGTCGGCCAAGGGTGGTGATCTCGATGGGCGACCCGGGGGGGATTGGGCCCGAGGTGGTCGTCAAGGCGCTGTGCGATGCGGGGCTGCGTGCGCGGGCGCGTGTGCGGGTGCTGGGCCCGGCGTGGGCGATGAGTGCCGCGGCGAGGCGCGGGGGGCTGAAAGAGTTCTGGTCCGTCGTGCCCGCGGGCGTTCGGGGCGCTGATGCAGATGACGGCGTGGTGGTCGTGGATTCGGGCGAGGTCGGGCCCTTTGAGGCCAAGGCGACGGCGCGCGGCGGGGCGATTTCGTTCCGCGCCGTGGAAGAGGCGATCCGGCTCGCGCGCTTGCCGGCGGATGATGATGATCGCGCGGACGCGATCGTGACCGCGCCGATCTCGAAAGAGGCGTGGGCGCTGGCGGGGCACCGTGAGTTTCCGGGGCACACCGAACGTCTCGCGGCGCGGTTTGGGAGGGGGGGGGCGGGCGAAAGTGCGCCGGGCGTGGCGATGATGTTTCACGCGCCGGGCGTGCGTGAGGGCGCGCCGACGCTGAATGTCGTGCTGGTGACGGCGCACGTGCCGCTGGCGCGGGTGCGCGAATCGATCACGATGGGGCGCGTGCTCGAGGTGATCCGGCTTGGCGCGGAGGCGATGCAGAGGCTGGGCGTGCGCGAGCCGCGCCTCGCGGTGTGCGGGCTGAATCCGCACGCGGGCGAGGCGGGGCTGCTGGGCGACGACGAGGAGCGCGTGATCGGCCCGGCGGTCGAGGCGGCGTGCGAGCTGGGGCTGGATGTGCGCGGGCCCTTTCCGGGCGACACGATCTTCGGGCAGGCGCTCAAGGGGCGCTTTGATCTGGTCGTCGCGATGTATCACGATCAGGGCTTGATCCCTGTGAAGCTGCTGGCTTTTGATCGCGCGGTGAACGTGACGATCGGGCTGAAGGGCATCGGCGGCGCGCCGGCTGTGCGGACCAGCCCAGACCACGGCACCGCGTACGACATCGCGGGCGCCGACCGCGCCGACCCGGGCAGCATGCACGCGGCGCTGGCGCTGGCGATCCGCATGGCCTCGCGGGGCTAAACTGGGCTCAGACCGGGGGCAGCGACGGGACAACTCAGCCAACTGAAGAGGTGACTTTGAGCGAGCGTTCGGACAACGCGACGGCGGTGGATCGTGCCCCCCAAGGCGGGCAGGATCGTCCGCTGTGGGAATTGGCGAAGGTCGCGGTGCCGACCGTCGCGACGATGTCGTCGTACACCGTCATGACGATGACCGACAAGTGGCTCTGCTCGCAGATCGGGCCCGACCCGATCTACGTCGGCGCGCAGGGCAACGGGGGCCTCGCGGCGTGGGTGCCGATCTCGGTCGCGCAGGGCGTGATCATGATCGTCAACACCTACGTCTCGCAGAACCTGGGCGCGGGCAAGCCCGAGCGCGGGCCGGCGTACGCGTGGAACGCGATGTGGCTGGCCGTGGCGTACTGGCTGGTGCTGCTGGTGCCGTACGCGCTGGCGCTGCCTTGGATCTTCAGCGTCTCGGGCATGGACGAGCGCCAGGGGGCGATGGCGGCTGAGTACGCGCAGATCCTGGTGCTGGGCGGCTTTCTCACGCTGATGTGCCGGGCGGTGAGTCAGTATTTCTACGGCATGCATCGCGCGGGCGTCGTGCTCGTCGCGGGCGTCGCGGCCAACGTGCTCAACCTGTTCATCTCCTGCGTGCTGGTGTACGGCAATGGGCCGATGCCCGAGTCGCTCGGCCTGTTCGGTCGCGCCTGCGGCTCGGTCGCGCAGGCGCTCAACATCGCGCCGATGGGCATCCCCGGCTCGGCGATCGGTACGGTGATCGCGACCGGGCTGGAGCTGCTGATCCCGCTGGCGGTGTTCCTGTCGCCCGCGATGCACGCGAAGGCCCGCACGCGCTCGGCTTGGCGCCTGAGCGTGAGCCACCAGAAGGACCTGTTCCGCCTCGGCTGGCCCGGAGGGCTGATGTTCGGCAACGAGATGGTCTGCTGGGGCTTTTTCATGGTCTATCTCGTGAGCCACTTCGGCAAGGCGCACGCCACGGCCGGGTGGATCGCGCATCAGTACATGTCGCTCAGCTTCATGCCCGCGGTCGGCATCAGCGTCGCCGTCACGGCGCTCGTCGGCAAGTGCATGGGCATGGGCCGGCCCGACCTCGCGGCGCAGCGCGCGTGGCTCGGGCTGCGGATCGCGTGCGTCTACATGGGCCTGTGCGGCGCGGCGTTCGTCATCTTCCGCGATCAGCTCGTGGGCGTCTTTGTCAGCGGCGAAACTCCCCCCGCCGAGGCGGAGATGGTCATGAAGCTCGGCGCGCAGATGCTGATCGCGACCGCGGCGTTCCAGCTCTTCGATGCCGTCGCGATGGTCATGTCGGGCGCGCTCCGCGGCGCGGGCGACACGGTCTTTCCGGGCGTGTGCACGGTCGTCGCGGCCTGGACGGTGATTGTCGGTGGGGGCCTGGCGATGGTGAACCTGTTCCCGAGCCTCGAGAGTCTCGGGGGCTGGATTGCCGCGGCAGCGTACATCGCCGTGCTGTGCGTGATCCTGCTCGGGCGGTTCCTGACCGGGAAGTGGAAGAGCATGAAGGTGGTGAAGGACCAGGCCGACCCGGCCGACGCCCAGAGCGCGATGACGACCGACGGCATGCTGTAGCGCCCGGGCCTGCCTAAACTTCTGTCCGTTCTTTCAAGGACCCAAACGCATGGCGAACGACCCGATGGACATGGTGATCGGAGTGGACGACGCGTCGAAGCGCGACAGCGCGACGGCGGGCAAGCACGTGAGCGCGGGCGTGAAGGCCGCGAAGGACGGCGACCGGACCGCGGCGATCCTCGAGTTCAAGCGGGCCGCGATGGCCGACGCCGACCACGCCGAGGCGCTCTTCCGCATGGCGTTCCACCTGGACCTGGTGGGTGAAGAGGACGAGGCGCTGGTGGCGCTCGAGCGTGCGGTTGAGCAGCCGCCGGCGAACGTGAACGCGCTGATCAATCTCGCGGTGATGTACGAGGACCGGGGCGATTACCTCCGCGCCGAGCGCTGCCTGCGCCAGGTGCTGGAGACGAACCCGAACCACCCGCGCGCGCGCCTCTACATGAAGGACGTGCTCGCTTCCAAGGAAGCGATCGTCGAGCATGACGAGGACCGCGATGCCTTCAAGAAGAAGGCGCTGCTGGACACGCCGGTCACGGACTTTGAGTTGTCCGTCCGCGCCCGCACGTGCCTGAAGAAGATGAACATCCGCACGCTGGGCGATCTCGTGAAGATCACCGAGGCCGAACTGATGAGCTACAAGAACTTCGGCGACTCGAGCCTCGGCGAGATCAAGAAGATGCTGTCGGTCAAGGGCCTGCGCCTGGGCGCGGGGCTCGAGGATGCGCACCGCGCGGCCCGGCGCCAGCTCATGGACCAGTACAAGGGTTCGGGCAAGGAAGCCGTGCTGGGCAAGCCCGTCAGCGAGCTGGCCCTCTCGGTCCGCGCCCGCAAGGCCCTTCAGCTGCTCAACATCCAGACGCTGGGGGACCTGGCGAGCCACACCGAGGCCGAGCTCATGGGCGTCAAGAACTTCGGCGCGACCTCGCTCAAGGAAGTCAAGGAGCGGCTCGTCGAGTACGGCCTGGGCCTCCGCACGCTGGCCTGAGCCGGCGCATTCAGTCACCAATTCACGGGGCTCGGCCATCGGCCGGGCCTTGTTCGTTTTCGGGGGACTCCGTCGCCTCGCGCACCACGCCCTCGTCGCGCGACTTGCTCACGCGATAGTCCGCGCGTGCCTCGATGTACTTCTCGGGCGAGACCCGCAGGTCCGGCTCGCGCCCGGCGCGGTGCTCGGCGTGCAGATGCTTCAGAAACGGCACGCACCACATGCACCCCGTTCCCGCGCCCAGACACTCCGAGATCAGCGAGGCCACGGGCGGGTTCTCGCGCGCGAGATACGCGCGGATCTTCCGCAGCGTCACGTGGAAGCACAGACACACTTCATCGTCGGGGTTCATCGCGCACTCACCCCCGCCCCCGCCCCGATCAGCGCCCGCAGGATGGTCATCACGCCGGCGATTTCGGGCTCGGGCGCGATGAAATGGCACGCGTCGCGCAGGTCCGGGTGTGCGTTGGAGGGCGCGGCAAAGAACGCCACGCGCTGGGCGATGAACCGGTCCGAGGGCGAATCGCCCACGCCCGCCAGCCGCTCGCGCGCGAGGCCGGTCAGCGCGAGCACGCGGTCGATGCCCGTGCCCTTGTGGATGTGCGCGAGGTCGCAGTTGATCCACGCGACGGTGGCTGAGACGCGAAGGGGCCACCCGTGCCGGGCGGCGCGCTCGCGGATGCTCTCGGTGATCGCGCCCTTGAGGAGCGCGGTGTCGGCGTGCCAGACGGAGATCGACGCGGCCTTGCCGGGCTGGATCACCGCGCCGCGGGTCACCCACTCGCGCTCGATCCAGTCCTGCGCATCGCGGACGGAGGCGAGGTGATCGGGCGTGATGGCCGGGTCGCGGTGAAAGCCGTTGTCGCGCGGGTCGTAGACCCAGACGCCGTTCTCGCAGACGCAGGGCACGCTGGTGTTGCCGAGCAGCCGCGAGAGCGCCTCGACGAACGGCTGGGGCCGTCCTGAGCAGAGGGTGATGACGGGCCGGTCGCGCTGTTCGTGCGCCGCGCGGTTGTAGTCGGCGAGCGCCGCGAGCGCGTGGGCGTCCAGCGGCTCGTGCGACTCCGGGCCCAGGCACCCGTCGATGTCGCAGACGACCGCGTCGTATTGGCGGCTGGGGCTGGTCGGGGGCTCGGAGGGGGCGCTCATGCGGAGCAGAGGTTAGGAACCCGCGGGAGAGCTCAGGATCGGCCCGTGTGGCGTCAGGCGTGTACGCTGGGGCGATGCTGCTCGTCTTTGCGCTCGCGATTTTTCTCTCCGCCGGGCTGTTGTTTCTCGTGCAGCCCATGACGGCCAAGTGGATTCTGCCCCTGCTCGGCGGGACGCCCGCGGTCTGGAACACGGCGATGGTGTTCTATCAGGCCGTGCTGCTGCTGGGCTATGGCTATGCGCACGTCGTGAGCACGAAGCTGCGCCTGCGCGGGCAGGTGGCGGTGCACGCGGGCGTGATGCTGCTGGGCGCGATCGCGCTGCCGCTGGCGCTGCCCGCAGGGTGGACGCCCCCGGCCGAGGCGGACGGGTTGGGGCCGATCGCGTGGATGCTGGGTTTGCTCGCGGTGATGGTGGGGGGGCCGTTTCTGGTCGTGAGCACGACGGGCCCGCTGGTGCAGCGCTGGTTCTCGCGGACGGACCACGCGCAGGCGCGCGATCCGTACTTCCTTTATGCCGCGAGCAACGCGGGCAGCCTGATCGGCCTGCTGGCGTACCCGCTGCTGGTCGAGCGCGCGCTGGACCTTCGGGCGCAGGGCTGGGCGTGGACGATCGGCTACGGCGTGCTCGCGCTGCTGGTGATTGGCTCGGGCGTGATCGCGCTCAGGCGGTCCAAGGCCTCGCAGAGTGTCGCCCCCACGGCGCCCGCGACCGAGCTCGCGCCCGAACCCGCACTCAGTTGGCAGCGTCGCGCGACGTGGGTGCTGCTCGCGGCCGTGCCTTCGAGCCTTACGCTGGGCTGCACGCAGTACATCTCGACTGATCTCGCCGCGGTGCCCCTGCTGTGGGTCATCCCGCTGACGATCTATCTGCTCACGTTCATTGTCGCTTTCTCGCGCTGGCGGCTGAACTTGGTCCGCGTCTCATCGCTGATGGCGCTGGTCGCGGTTGCGCTCGCGGCGGGCGTGCTGCTCAACGCGCGCAATCCGATCTGGCTCCTCGTCCTCGGGCACCTCGTGATGCTGTTCCTCGCGGGGCTGCTCTGCCACGGGCGCCTCGCGGCCGACCGTCCGGGCCCGGCGCGGCTGACCGAGTTTTACCTCTGGCTCAGTGTGGGCGGCGTGCTGGGCGGCAGCTTCAACGCGCTCGTCGCGCCGCTGGCGTTTGAGTCCGTGTACGAGTACGCGATCGTCCTGGCGCTCGCGCTCGCGCTGAGGCTGGCCAGGCCGACGCGAGGAGGGAACGAGGCTGCGGCAAGCGAGCCGACGGACAAGCCCGCGCGTTCGGCCTTGCGTAGCCCCGTGTTCATCGCGGGGGTCTGGGGCCTGGCGATGGTGCTGCTCTTGATCTTCATCGAGCGCTTGGGCATCGTTTCGCAGCTTCTGATCGCCAAGGCCGACGAGGGGCAGCTTTCCGAATCGGCGGCCGCTTGGGTGCGGCGGCTGAACATGGACACCGACGCGACGTTCGGGAAGATCATCCGCGCGGGGCTGCCGTGTGTCTTGTGCTTTGTCCTCCTCTTCCGCTCGCGGTGGCTGGGCGCGGGCGACGGCACGCTGAGGTATGCCGCGGGCGTCGCCGCCCTGATGCTCGCCGGGCAGGTCCTCAGCCGCGGGAACTACGGCGTGCCCCTTCTCCAGGAGCGCACGTTCTTCGGCGTGCACCTGGTCGCGCTCGACGGCACGGGCTGGAAGAACCTCTACCACGGCACGACGCTCCACGGCCTGCAGTATTCATCGCAGGACCCGGCCGTCCGCAACACCCCGGGAACCTACTACCACCGCTCGGGCCCGCTGGGCTCGATCTTCAAGTCGCTGGGCGGCGCCAATGAGGACGGCACGCGGGGCCTGGCGAACGTCGGCGTCATCGGCCTGGGCGCGGGAACCACCGCCGCGTACGCCGAACCCGGGCGGAGCATGACCTTCTACGAGATCGACCCCGCGATCGTCGCGATCGCGCGCAACCCGAACTTCTTCACGTTCATGTCCGACGCCCGCGGCAGCCTGCGCGTCGTGCTCGGCGACGGGCGCCTGTCGCTGGCGCGCAACACCGAAGCCCGCTACGACCTGCTCGTGCTCGACGCGTTCAGCTCGGACTCGATCCCCGTCCATCTCATGACGCTCGAAGCGATGAAGCTCTATCTCGATCGGCTTGCGCCGGGCGGGCTGGTCGCGTACCACGTCTCGAACCGGCACTTTGACCTCGCGCCTGTGATCGCGGCGCAGGCGCAGGCGCTGGGCGCCGAGACGGCCCGCTTCTACGACCGCCAGCTCACCGACGACCAGCGCCGGGAGGGCAAGTACTCGTCATGGTGGGTCGTGGTCGCGCGCCGGGGCGAGGATCTGCTGCCGCTCCGACGCGACACGCGCTGGGAGCCGCTGGACCCGGTGGATCCGCGTCGGGACGTGCTGTGGACCGACGCAAGGTCCAATATCCTGAGCGTGTTCGTGTGGGAGTGAGAACTCCGGGCGGGGCCGAGCCGATCTACGCTTGGCCATGCCGAGGATTGACGCACAGACCGCGGGAGAATCGCACGGGCCGGCGCTGGTGATCACGGTCACGGGGCTGCCCGCGGGGCTGCCTCTGGACTTGGACTTCATCAACGCCGAGCTTTCGCGCAGGCAGGGCGGCTACGGGCGCGGCGGGCGTCAGAACATCGAAGAGGACCGCGTCGAGTTCCTCACGGGCGTCCGGCGCGGCAAGGCGATCGCGGCGCCGGTCACGATGGTGATCCGCAACAACGACTCGCGCCTGGATGACCTGCAGCGCACGCCGCCCGTCTATCGCCCGCGCCCCGGGCACGCGGACCTCGCCGGCAGCATCAAGTGGCTCACGACCGACTGCCGGGAGACGCTCGAGCGCGCCAGCGCCCGCGAGACGGCCTCGCGCGTCGCGGCCGGGGCGGTCGCGCGCTGCCTGCTGCGCGAGCTGGGCATCGAGGCCTTCGGCTTCGTGCGGTCCATCTTGGATTCTGAGACGTCGGTGAGCGTGACCGAGAGCAACTGGCGCGAGCTGCGCGCCGCGCGCGACGCGAGCGAGACCTACTGCCCCGACGCCGCGGTGACCCAGCGCCAGCGCGAGATCATCCGCCAGGCGAAGATCGATAAGGACACCGTCGGCGGCATCGTCGAGGCGCACGTCTTTGGCTGCCCGCCCGGTCTGGGCTCGTGCATGGACTGGCGCGACAAGCTCGACGCGCGCATCGCTTACGCCGTCATGGGCATTCAGGCGTTCAAGGCGGTCGAGATCGGCCTCGGTCGCGAGTGCGCGCGCCGCACGGGTTCGGCGGTGCATGACCCGATCCGCTTTGATGCCGCGCGCGTCAACGAGCCCACGCTCGGTTTCTCGCGCGACTCCAACAACGCCGGCGGCACCGAGGGCGGCATGACCAACGGCCAGCCCGTCGTCGTCCGCGGAACGATGAAGCCCATCTCGACACTTCTTCGCGGCATGCCCAGCGTCGATCTCAACACGAAAGAGTCGCAGATGAGCCAGTACGAGCGCTCGGATGTCTGCGCCGTCTCGGCCGCGAGCGTCGTCATGGAGAACGTCGTCGCGTTCGAGGTCGCCCGCGTGCTGACGGACAAGTTCCCGTCAGACTCCCTCGCCGAGCTCAAGTCGGCGTACGAGGGCTATCTGCGGCTGGCGCGGATGCTGCCGCTGGATCCGCCAACGCAAATCCTTGCCTGAAATGACTTTAGGTCGGTCTTGGGGCAGTCCGCCCGAGGTCGTCCGTGAACCTGCGCGCCCACGCGGGCGTAGGTCGTGCAGTGTCGGCCCCTTTTCGGGAGGACTGCGATGGACCTGCGAGTGATCGACGGCCCGTTACCCACCTCGGACACCCTTGTCGCCCACGCGACCCACAAAGTCCGCCGCGCGCTGGATCGTCTGGCGCTCCGCGTCGGCTGGATCGACGTTCGGCTGTTCGACGACAACAGCCCGGCCAAGCGCGCGGGGCGCCAACTTGATAAGCGCTGCGCGATCCAGGTCGCGCTCGCGGGCGGGGGCGGGCCGGTGCATGTCGAATCCAACGCGGCGGATTTCTATGCCGCGGTGGATGGCGCGGTCGCCAAGCTCAAGAAGCTCGTCTCCAAGAAGACCTCGCGCCGCAAGCGCTGAGCCTGATCACCCGGCTTAGCTCCGGGGCCCTTGCCCGGTTCGGTGCGTGCGCTTCCAGACGAGATACACCGGCACGCCCGCCGCGAGCACGCCGATCCACGTCAGCGTCATCTTCGGATCCTCACGGATCGCAAGCACCGTCATGCCCGCCGCGGCAAGCACGAACAGCGCGGGCACGACCGGATACCCCGGGCACAGGAAGCGTGGCGCGGGCATGCCCTCGCGCTGTTGGCGCCGGCGGAGGATGAAGAGCCCCACGCCCGCCGCGGCGTAGAAGATCCACATCGTGAAGACAAACGAGCCCGCGAGCTTGTCGAACGTCTCCAGCCACAGCGCCGCGATGCACGAGAGCCCGCACTGGGTCCAGAGGCTGATCGCTGGCGTGCCGCGACGGCTCACGGTCGCCAGCGGGCGGAACATCAGCCCGTCGCGGGCCTGCGCATAGGTCACGCGCGCGCCGGTCATGATCGATCCGTGTGTCGAGCCCAGCGTGGACAGGATCACCAGCACCGTCACCGCGACCGCGCCGGCCTTGCCCAGCAGCAGGTCCATGACGACCGGCGCAAGGGTGGACTCGCGCGCGATGCGCTCGATCGGCAGCGCGTAGATGTACGCGGCGTTGACCGAGACATAGAGCAGGATCACAAAGCCCGTGCCGATCATGAACACACGCGGCAGCGTGCGCTGGGGGTTCTGCACCTCGCCCGCGATCGCGCCCACGTCGGCCCAGCCGTCGTAGGTCCAGAGGATCGCGGCCATCACGGGCACGAGCGCGAGCCAGAGCGAGACTTCGCCGAGCTTGACCGAGAGCTGGGCCGAGGCCTCGGGCGAGGGCGTGAAGTTCGACCAGCTCCCGTCCTTGGCGAGCGCAAAGACCAGCGCCGCGACCGCGACGAGCGCGAGGACCTTGATGCCCGTAAGCACCTCGGCGACGCGCGCGCCCAGTTCGACGCCCGCGGCGTTGAGCGCCGTGAACCCGACGACCGAAGCGATGGTCATGATCCGCGGGTCCCAGTCAACGCCCAGCAGCGTGTTGACGTGCTGGGCGAAGATCACGGCGATGCCCGCCGCGGCCGAGGGCTTGGCGACCAGCATGTACGTCCAGCCAAACACAAACGCCGCGCCGGGCCCGTAGCTCTCGCGCAGGAAGACGTACAGCCCGCCCGACGCGGGATATCGGCACGACAGCTCGGCATAGGTCAGCGCGCCGGCGAGCGCGAGCAGGCCCCCCGCGAGCCAGAGCGCGAGGATCATGGGCGGGTGAGGCAGCGCTTGGGCGATTTCGGTCGGCGTGCGGAAGATGCCCGAGCCGATGATCACGCCGACCATCACGGCGCTGGCGCCCCAGAAGCCGATCCGGCGTTGCAGCTCGCCAAGTGGAGTGCCCGAGGGCACGCCGCGTGCGGAAGTGGACGACGGGTTGGAGGGAGCGGTCACGGGCGGTTCCTGAAAAGAGGCTGCGGAGGCCGGGACAACCGCCCGACCAAGCCCCGGAACCACCCCGCGCGATCGGGCTTGCCGGGCGTCCGATCGCTGGCAGCACGATACGTCGGCTGAGGCGGGTTCGCGCGCGTATTGCGGAGGCGGGGCGGGATCGGGTAGCATGGGCGGGCCCGCGTGCCGCGGGCGACGGAGGCCTCAGTGATGCGCACGGTCGCCCTCAGCGGTCTCAGAGCGGGGATGTCGGTCGGGTTGGCAGTCGGGATGCTGATCCCCGCGTCGTTGCTTTGCGCGCAGGGTGCGCCGACGCCTCCGCCCACGCCGGCCATGTCGCCCGCGGGCAAGGAGAAGCTTCCGCCGCCGCTGTCGGCGCAGGCGGTGCGTGCGCGCGTGACGGCCGCGATCGATGCGCTGCAGACCGGCGGCGACTGGAACGCCGCACGGGGTGCCGTGCGGGCCGAGTTCGATCGTCTGCTCGCGTACGGCGACCTCAAGCAGGGCGAGGCGTTCGCCGAAGCGGCGCGCTGGACGATGCTGCTGTCGTATTTGGACCTTGTTCCCGATGCCGAGGCGCGCCGAAGGCTCTTGATCGCGCTGCGCGCGCAGCCCGAGCTCGCGGACGCGATGGCGTTCGTGACCAACGCTGAGTTTGAGAAGCCCGGCGCGTCACTGACGCTGCTGGATCGGCTCGTGCGTGAGCGCCCCGAGCAGGTCGCGAAGTTTCCGCAGCTTGCCGCGGCCGTCGCGCTCGTGCATGATGAGCCCCTGACCTGGTCGCACGGCTCCGAACCGCCCGAGAAGCGCCCGGCCGCGAAGGCCCCCGATGCGCTGGAGATCTTCGACTATTTCGCGGGTCGCGAGAGGCAACTGCTGAACCGGCTGCGCGACATGCCCGCCGAGGTGCTGATCTACGTCGTGGACACGACCGAGCCGGTCGCGGAGCTGGAGTGGATCGAGCGTCGGCACGGTGGGCGCAACATCGCGCCGCTCTACGCGTGGGTGACGTACGACCACGACGCGCTCCGGCGTGGCATGCAGTTCCTGAAGATCAATCAGGTCGGCGTGTCGCTCGAGAACATCGCCAAGGCCGGCGGCGTCTGCGCGCACCAAGCCTACTTCTCGGCCCACGCCGGCAAGGCGCAGGGCATCCCCACCGTGCAGATGGGCGCGCGGGGCCCGACGATGGGCCACGCGTGGCTCGGGTTCCTGGACATTTCCGGGCGCAACGCGACCTGGAACTTCGACGCGGGGCGCTACGAGTCCTACCGCGTGCTCCGCGGCACGATCACCGACCCCGCGACACGCCGGTCCCTCTCCGAGGGGCATCTGCGCCTGATGGCCGAGTACCTGCGGCTGCGCGTGGAGAAGCGTCGTGCGGCCGCCGCGTTGACGCACGGCGCGCGGCGACTGTTCAAGATCAGCCAGCGCGCCGACGGCGCTGAGGTCGCGCAATGGCCCCCGGCGTGGGACCTTGCGGGCCCCGCGCCCCGTGCGGCGCGAGCGGCGGACACCGCGGTGCAGCTCGAGATCCTCCGCGAGGCTGTCAATCAGGGACCGGGCTACGCGCGCGCGTGGGACACCGTCTCGGCGATGGCGCAGCAGGGCACGCTCGCGCCCGAGGCCGTGAGGCCCTGGGCCGAGGCGCTCGTCAAGATGCTCGGGCGCGACAACCCCGACTTCTCGATGGAGATTCTCCGCGGCATGTTCACCGCCGCGACCGACCCCGTCCAGCAGGACAAGCTCTGGGACTGGGCGTTCGGCTACTTCTTCCGCCAGGCGAGCGATCAGTCGCGCCGGAGCGTGACCGTCGCGAGCGAGATCCTGTTCCGGCGTGCGCAGCTGTGGGAGAAGGCAGGGAACGTGGACCGCGCGGGCGAGTTCTACAAGCGGATCATCAGCGAGTTTGCCGACGACGCGCCCGACGCCGTGACCGCCGCCGAGGCAATCCGCAGGGCGTACGCGGCGCAGGGGCGTCAGGCCGACGCGGCCGAGATGATCTCCACCGCCTGGCGACGCATGGCAATGCCCGCCGGCGACACCGACCCGGGCATCCTGGGCGGGAGCAATTGGTTCCAGCTCGGCATGGTCGCCGTCCGCGCGCTCGAAGATGCGGGGGAGGGGCAGAAGGCCAGCAGCATCCGCCGCCAGCTCACCAACTTCCAGGCGCGCGGGTCGTGAGCGCCCACTCGGCGCAGTACGCGACGCCTCGCCTCAGTGCAGCACGCGGAAGGCTTCGGGCTCGTCGGTCAGGCCCATGCGGATCTTTTCGTTCGCGTCGTCGCGCATCGTGCGGAAGCCCGAGCGCTTGGCGGCCTCGTACAGCCTCACCGCGTCGGCGCGCTGCGCCGTCAGGTCGCGAAGCTCGTCGGTCATCGTCATGATCTCGTACACCGCGATCCGGCCCTTGTAGCCGGAGCCGAAGCACGCGTCGCAGCGGTCGCCGTCGGCGCCCGGTCGGCGTGCGCCGCGGGGGTCCTTGCCCGTCCCGCCGCAGCTCGTGCACTTCTTGCGGAGCAGGCGCTGAGCCAGCGCCGCCAGCAGCGAGCTGGTGACGAGGTAGGGCTCAATGCCGATGTCGATCAGGCGCGTGATGGCGCTGGGGGCGTCGTTGGTGTGCAGCGTCGCGAGCACGAGGTGGCCCGTGAGCGAGGCCTGGATCGCGAGCTGCGCGGTTTCCTGGTCGCGGATCTCGCCGACGAGGATCACGTCGGGGTCCTGGCGCAGCAGGGCGCGCAGGCCCGTCGCGAACGTCACGCCGCGCTTGACGTTGACCTGCATCTGCGAGATGCCCTCGAGGTGATACTCGACGGGGTCCTCGATGGTCATGACGTTGCGGCTGAAGCGATCGACGCGCTCGAGCGCCGCGTACAACGTGGTCGTCTTGCCCGAGCCCGTCGGGCCCGTGACGAGGATGATGCCGGTCGGGCGGTCGATCAGGTCGACGAGCTGGGCCTGCATGGGCTTGGTCATGCCCAGGTCGTCGAGCGAGAGGCGGTTCTGGGTCTGGTCGAGCAGGCGCAGCACGAGCCGCTCGCCGTAGACCGTCGGGATGCACGAGAAGCGGATATCGACCTTGCGCGAGCCGATGCGGACCGACGTGTGGCCGTCCTGCGGGCTGTGTCGGTTAGCGATGTCCAGCTCGGTCATGACCTTCAGTCGCGAGCTGATCGCGGGCGCGAGCGTCGGCGGCGGGCTGAACGCATCGACGAGCATGCCGTCGATCCGGAAGCGGATGTTCAGCTTGTTCTCGCCCGGGTGCACGTGCACGTCCGAGGCGCGCCGGCGCAGCGCCTCGAACAGGATCATGTTCACGAGGCGGATGACCGGCGTCTGCTTGGCGATCTGCAGCAGGTCGGTGCTCTGGCCGATCGAGCCCGCGGCCGAGGCGATCGCGCGTTCATCGAGCGGCAGTTCTTCGATGATCTCGCTGACCAGGTCCTGGCGCTGCTCGTAGCCGCGGTTGATGAGGTTGCCGACCGCGCCGCGCGGGCTCAGCACGAGCTGCACGGGCATTTGCAGCAGTTCCTCGAGCATCGCGAAAACCGCCGGCTGCATGGGCTGCGCCGTCGCGACGGTCATGACCTGATGCCCGGGCGGGCCGTCGCACGAAAGCCCCGCGACGTGCTGCTGGCGCGCGACCGCGGGGGGGACAACTTCATAGAACCGACCGGCGGTGTCGCCCAGCCGCGGCTCGGGCACGAACGCCAGGCCCGTGCGCTGGCTAAGCAAGTTCAGCGCCTGGTGCTCATCGACCGCGAGCATCGAGAGCAGCATGTCCCACGGCTCTTCGTCGGTGCCGTCGGTCGTGGGGAACGAGCGAACGATGTCCGGCCGGATGGCCAAGGGGCCCGAGAGCTCGGCGATCCGCCGCGCATCGGACTCCATCGCCGCGGCCAGGGCCGAGCGGTCGGGCTCGGGGGCCTTGGCGCCGTCCTTGCCGCGGATCTTCGCGAGCACGTTGAAGGCTGGTTCGGGCATGGGGTTTCAGTTCGCGGGGGGCGTGGGGAGCGCGGGCGTGGGCGGCACGATGTCGATCGCCGTGGGCTCGATCGCGGGCAGGTCCTTGGGCCGATCAACCTGGCCGGCCGGGCCCTGCGTCAGCAGGCGCAGGTCGGCGAACGACGGATCACGCATGATCCGCGGCGTGAGGAAGATGTACAGATAGTTCTCGCGGTCCTCGCTGTTCTCATCGCGGAACAGCGCGCCGATGATCGGGATGTCGCCCAGCAGCGGCACCTTCACGACCGTCTTGGTCTTGGAGTCGAACCGGATGCCGCCGATGACCACCGTCGCGTCGCCGGGGATCGTCACCTGCGTCGCGACCGTGTTCTCCTGGATGGGCGGCGGGATGCCGTTGGCCGTCGTGTTGCCCACAAAGCTCGAGAGCTGCGCTTCGAGCGTGGCGCGCAGGTACCCGCCCTCGGAGATCTGCGGCGTGATGGTGAGGTTCGTGCCCGCGTCGACGTAGCCGCCGAACGTCGTCGTGTTCGCCGCGCCGCCGGTGCCCAGGTTGGTCTCGGTCGTGGGCTGACGGTCGATCGAGGCGATCGTCGCCTCTTCGTTGTCGTTCACAAGGAGCTGGGGGCTGGAGATGATCCGCCCGTCGATGTCGGTGCCCAGCGCGTTGATGATGATGGGAATCTGGTCGCTCTTGACGATCGCGGCGGTGAGGCCGTCGAGGTTGGGCGCCACGTTGCGCCGGCCCGTCACGCCCGCGGCATTCGCCGTCGAGAGCCCGAAGTTGGTCTGCAGCAGGCCGCCGGTCCCGCCCGCGTTCAAAAGCTGGGTCTCAAACGCCAGGCGCTGCTCCTTGCTCGCCGAGACCGAGATGATCTGCGCCTGGATGTAGACCTGAGGCCGGCGCAGGTCAATGCGCTCGATCAGCTTGGCAAAGTCGCTCTGGAGCTTGCGAGGCGCCTTGACGAAGACCTGGTTGTTCGCGACGTCGGCGATGACGAACGAGTCGTCCGCGCCCGCAAGCGAGATCGTGCCGTCGTCGGTCACGTTCGCGAGTGTCCCGGGCTGGCCGGCCGTCCGACCGCTGGCGCGGATGGCCGAGGCCTGCCCGCCCGAGGTGGTCGTGGGCGTCACGCGGCTGGTCGCGGCGTTGGTATTGGTCCGGCGGGCGGCGCTGTTGGTCGAGCCCAGGCGGTTGGTCGCGCCGGTCCGATTCGACGCGGTGCCCGTGCCTCCCGTGTCGCCCGTGAGCAGCGGCGCCGAGCCTACCGGCGTCTGGTTCTGGAGCAGACCCAGCACGAGCTCGGCGACGCTGCCCGCGTCCGCGTGCTTGAGCTTGTACTCGCGCAGCACGATCTCGTCGTCGTCGGTCCGCAGCTCGGTGATGATCGCCTGCATCTGCGTGTGCAGCTGGGGCGTCGCGTAGTACAGCAGCTCGCCGCGAGCCTCGTCGACCACGATCACCGGGCCGCCCGAGAACGTCGAACCCGTCTGCGTCGGCTGCTGACCGAATCCGCCGAAGAAGAACGGCTGGTTGGGGTTGGGCGTCTGAGGCGCTTCGATGGTCGTGACCTGACCGAGCCCGCGCGATTCGGCCAGGCTCGCGACCTGCCGGGCGGCCGTGCCCGCGAAATACGCCCGATACTCGAGGCCCGCGACCACGTCGATCTGACGGATCAGGCCCTCGACGAGGTCCTTCTCCTCGCGCCGGCCCCGGAAAATCAGCGCGTTGCCGGTGGGATCGATCGCGAGCCGGTCGGCGAGATTGTCCAGGCTCGCGGTGCGCGTGCCGGTGTTCTGGTTCTGCTCACCGCCTGGGTTGAACTGACCGGGGAAACCGCCCCGGAACTGGTTGTTCTGGTTGTTGGTGGCCGTGGTCGCGGCGCCGCCGGCCTGGCCCACGAGGGCGAGGGCTCGCTCGCGCGCGACGACCGAAGACACGTTCTTGACCTCGATGCGGTGGAACGAGCTCTTGCGATACTCCTCGAGCAGCGTGTTCACAAGCGTCTCGACCGCGACGATGCGCCGGAGCGAATCGGTCATGACGATCACGCCCAGCTCGTCGAGATAGGCGATGCTCCGCCCGCCGCCGCCCTGCACGGGCACGGCCTGGCCGGGCTGCGCCGGGTTCGCGCCCCCGCCGCCCCCGAACTGCGACTCGATCGCCGTCCGCAGGCTCGAGGGCCGGATGCTCGGCGTCGGGATGATCCGCGTCGTGGGCTCATCGCCGCCGAGGTTGATCTGCACCTCGTTCAGCGGGCGCACGGAGTAGAAGCCCGCCGGGTCGAGCACAATCGTGTATCCGTGCTGCTCCAGCAGCGCGTCGAGCAGATTGAGCAGGTCGTCCTTGCTCACGTCCACCGGCGCATTGAACACCACCGAGCCCGTGAGCGTCCCCGTGATCACGATGTTCAGTTCAAGCGTCCGCGCGACCATCTGCACCAGCGTCGTCAGCTCGACGGGTTCGGCAAAGTCGCCGAAACTCACGGTGTCAGGCGCGAGCCCCTCGGGCAGCGGCTCGGGCGGGGGCGCGCTGGTCGAGGGTGTGCTGGTCGAGGGCGTGCTGGGCGCCGGCGTCGCGCCGGGCGCTGGCTGAGGCTGCTCGGGCTGGCCCGGCACAGCATTCGGCGACACAGGCACGGGCACCGCGTTCTGCGCGATCGCCAGACCGGCGGCCGCCGAAAGCGCGCCCGCCATCCACACCCCCGCCCGCACCGTCTTCGTCCGTCCGCGGCTCTGCGTCATCGACCTGCGCTCCATCACCACCCCAACCCCCATCAACCCCACCCCTCGATCCATCCCGACCATCCCCCAACGCCCCAGACGGAGGATTATGGCCCATCCGCCGAATGTTCGGCGTCGCCCATCCCTTTCCCTACCATTTTCTCCCGCGATGTTCCCGAGCTCCGGGGCCCGGGGTTTCAACCCTCTCAGATCGGCTCAACCTCCGCTTGGCCCACAGGATGCCCACACTCCCCCGAACCGTCAGCCTTCTGCCCTCCGCGACCGAGATGGTCGCGCTCCTAGGGGGCCTCCCCGCGCTCGTCGGCCGATCGCACGAGTGCGACTTTCCCCTGGGCGTGGAGTCTCTGCCAATCCTGACCGCCAGCCGGCTGGCGCACGCATCGGGCCCGATCGATGCCGCGGAGATTGACCGTCAAGTGCGATCGCAGCTCGAGGCCGGGTCGCTGTACACGCTGGACGAGGCCAAGCTCACGGCACTCGGGCCCGAGCTGATCCTGACCCAGGACCTGTGCTCGGTCTGTTCGGTCGACCTGAACGCCGTCCGCCGCGTCGCCGAGCGGCTCACCCCCGCGCCGCGGGTGCTGAGCCTGAACCCCGAGACGATCGAGGGCGTGCTGGACGATCTCTGGCGCGTGGGTGAGGCGATGGGCCTGAGCGCCGAGGGGGTCATCGTCCAGCTCCGCGAGCGGCTCGCCCAGGCGATCGACTACGTGAACCCGTTCGCCGATGGGCCGACGGTCGCGTTCCTGGAGTGGACCGACCCGCTGTTCATCGGCGGGCACTGGACGCCTCAGCTGATTGAACGCGCGGGGGGGCGCCATCCACTGAATCCGACCGCGCCGGTGCCCGGCTCCGGCGCCGCGATCGGCCCCCAGCAAGCCTCGCGCCGAGCGGGCAAGAGCATCCGCGTGCCCGCCGAGGTTCTCGCGGCCTCCCGGCCCGACGTGGTCTTCATCGCGCCGTGCGGGCTGAGTCTGGCCCAGATCCGCCCGCTCGCGCGCGAGCTGGCGCGCCAGCCCTGGTTCCGGGCGCTGCCCGCGTTCAAGGCCGGCCGGGTCGCGCTGGTCGACGGCTCGCAGATGTTCAACCGCCCCGGGCCCCGGCTGGTGGATGCGCAGGAGTTCCTGGTCGGATACCTCAACGACCGACCAGAATTGATCCCGCCGGGCTTTCCGTGGGAGCCCTTGAACGCTTCGGGTCTGTAAACTGTCGCCGTGACTGCGCCTGGGCCCGCGAGCCCGAGCCAACCCTTGCCGCCGATCCGTCCCGAGTCGCTCTGGTCGGCGGCGATGCGCGTCGCGCCCAAAGTGTTCTTTCTTCTGGACCGCGAAGGGACGATCACCTTCGCGAGCCCTTCTGAGGAGCCGGAGGTCGCCGCGGCGCTGGGCTCGATGGTCGGTCGCTCGGCCTTTGACTTCTGCGACGAGCGCGACCACGACCTGCTGCGTGACGTGATCGCCCGGGCATGGGACGGGCGCGAGACGGTGCGGTATCGACTGCGCTCGCGCAATGCTGTCGGTGAAGCCACCTGGTATCAGAGCAGCGCGGGTCCGGTGATCGAGGACGGCGCCGTCCGCGCGGTGATGGTCGTCACGCGCGACATCGCCGAGATCATCGAAACCGAACGGCACGCGCGCGAGTCCTCGGCGCTGATCGATGCGATCGGACGCACGCCGGGTCTGATGTTCGCCCTGGTCCGGCCCGAGGGCGAGGACACGCGCATCCTGGAAATGAGCGAGGGCGCCGCATCGGTGGTTGGGACCGATCCGCAGCGCGTCCGCGGGCGCACCGGGCTCGAGAGCGGCTTTGACCCCGAGCTCGTGCGCCAGACGTCCGCGGTGTATCGCGACGTGCTGGCCAAGGGCGTGTCGCGGAGCTTCGAGTGTGCGATCGGCGAAGGGCGCTGGTTCATCGGCACTGCGCACCCGATACGGACGGGCGAGGATCAGCCCCCGTGCTGCCTGGTCGTGGGCGTCGAGCACACGCCCCTCCGACAGGCACGCACAGAGCTTGAGCGCCAGCACGAGCGCTACCGCACGATCTTCGATTCGAGCCTCATCGGCATCATCCTGAGCGATGCGCACCGCACCATCCTCGAGGCCAACCCGGCGATGGAGAAGATGCTGGGTTATGAGCCGGGAGAGCTGATCGGCAAGCATGGATCGATCATCACGCCGCCGTACAACCGCGAGCGCGTCGCCGAGTATGTCGGGCGCGCGGCTCCGGGTGAGATCTCTTCGGGCATCTGGCCAGCGATTCGCAAAGACGGCACGGAGTTTTTCGTACAGATTGACTCGATGCGTCTGGCCACCGGCGGGCGCCTGGGGCTGTTCCGTGACGTCACCGAACTCCAGCGCATCGAGCGCGAGCGTCAGACGGAGCACGAGCGCTTCCGCACGGTGTTTATGGACGCGCCGACGGGCATCGTGCGGTTCGACGGCGCCGGCACGATCATCGACGTCAACCCCGCGTACGCCGAACTGGCCGGCCGGTCGCGTGAGGCGCTCATCGGAACGCCGCTCGGGAAGCTCGCCCCGGCTGCCGACTTGCCCCGCCTCGCCGGCGAGCTCGCGCGCGTGATGGCCGGGGGCGTACACCGGGGTCTGTGGACGCTGGTGCGCCCGGACGGGACCGAGCGGCAGATCGAGGCGCACTCGAGCCTGGGCGCCGACGGCATCATCACGAACTTTGTCCGCGACCTGACCGAGCTGCGCGCCGCGCAGGCCCAGCGCGACGCCGAGCAGGAGCGCTATCGGCGGATGTTCATGGAGGCCAGCGTCCCGATGACGCGCGTGCTCCGCGACGGCACGCTGGAGGACGTGAACCCGGCGTACGAGCGGCTGAGCGGGCGCCCGCGCTCGGACCTGATCGGCCGCGACCTGCGGACTCTGTGCACGCCCGAGGATGCCGCGAGGCTGGGGCCCGCGCTGGCCTCGCTGCGCGCGGACGAGCCCCACCGGGGCGAATGGACGCTCGTCAGGCCCGACGGGCGCGTGGTGCCGATCGAGGTTCAGGCCTTTGCGGGCGAGGACGGCGTCGCGACCGGGTTCGTCACCGACCTGACCGAGCGCCGCGAGGCCGCCGACGCGCTTGCGCGCAGCGAGGCCAAGTTCCGCCAGCTGTTCGAACGCCATCCCGATCCGGTCTGGGTCTACGACCTGGACACGATGCGTTTCCTCGAGGTGAATCACGCGGCGATCGCGCAGTACGGGTACCCGCGTGAGCAATTCCTCGCGATGACTCTCGAGGACATCCGCCCCGAGAGCGATCGGATCAGCCTGCGCGAGGCGGTCGCGGAGCGTCGCGAGGGCCGGGGGCCCACCGAGCCTCGCGCCTGGACGCATCGCACCGCCGACGGAAGCTTGATCGAGGTCGAAACCGCGGGAGCCGAGACGGAGCACTTCCCGGGCAAGCGCGCGCGGATCGTTGTCGCGCGCAACGTCACCAAGCTGCGCGAGGCCGAGCGAGAGATCCGCGAGCGCGATCAGTGGCTCGGCTTCGTGCAGGACTTCATCGGCGCCGGGCTGTTCCGGTGGGACGCCCTCACCGACGTTGCGCGTGGCTCGACCTCGCACATGGAGCTGCACGGCGTCGAGCACTCCCGCGAGGGGCTGACCTTTGCGCGTTGGCTCCGTTGCATGCTGCCCGAGGATCGCGAGCGCGTTCAGCGCGAGTTGCGCGAGATGGAGCGAAAGTCCACGCCGGACTTCCGCGTCGAGTATCGCGTGCAGCACCCGACCCGCGGCGTGCGCTGGCTGACTGAGATCGGCCGGCGCGAGTTCGACGCGCAGGGGCGCGTGGTCTTCGTCGCGGGTGTCAGCCTCGACATCACCGAGCAGAAGCAGCGCGAGGAGCGCGCGCGCCGGACCGAGGACCGCCTGCGCGAGGTGCTCCGCGCCCCCGACATCGGCGTCTGGGAGCACGACCTGACCACCGACGAGCAGTGGTGGAGCGACTCGCTGTACGCGATCGCAGGGCTCGGGGAGCGACAACCTGTCCCCGGTGCGTGGCGAGCCCGCATCCATCCCGACGACCGCGAGCGCGTGGCGCAGCTCCTGCGTCAGGCGCATGAGACCCGCGGCCCGCGCTACGAGGCCGAGTACCGCGTCGTGCGCCCGGACGGAGAGGTCCGCCATGTGATCGATCGCGGCGAACTGGTCACGGGCGCCGACGGGCATGACCGGTACGTGGGCGTGACGATCGACGTGACCAAGCTGCGCCAGGCCGAGGAGCAGAGCCGCCGGGCGCTGCAGCGCCTGGGTGCGATGATCGAAGCCACCGGCGCGGGCGCCTGGGAGTGCACGATCACGGGCGAGGAGGAGTGGTGGTCCCCCGAGGCGCGCGCATTGCTGGGCGTGGGGCCCGACGAACTGGTGGGCGACTCGCTGTGGATCTCGCGCGTGCATCCAGAGGACCGCGACCACGTGCGGGCTGAGTACCGAGCGCTGCTGCAACGCCGGACCGATCGCTGCACGAGCGAGTACCGCATCGTGAGGCCCGACGGGCAGGTGCGCTGGGTGCTCGACAACAGCGCGGTGGTCAACGACCCGACGGGGGGCCCGGCGCGGATCGTGGGCGTGGTGCTCGACATCACCGAGCGCCGCGCCGAGGAGGAGGCACGCCGCGCCGCCGAGACGCGCCTGAGCCTGGCCGTGAGCACGCTGGGTTGCGGCGTGTGGGAGTGGTCGGCGCAGACGGGCGAATCGCGCTGGAGCGCGGAGATCTGGCGCATGCTCGGCGTCGAGCCCTTTGGCCGTCCGCCGACGCTCGACGATTGGCGCGAGTTCATCCACCCGGACGAGCGAGATCGCGTCTACGAGCGCTACACGCGCGCGCTGGCCGAGGGCACCGAGACCGTCACGCTGGAGTACCGCATCATCCGCGCCGATGGCGCGGTGCGCTGGGTTCTTGACGCCGGGCGTTTCCGGCTCGGAGACTCGGGCCGCGCGGTGTCGGGCGTGGGCATGGTGATCGACGTGACCGAGCGCCACGCCGCGGAGGAACGAAGGCGCGAGACCGAGCGTGACCTCTCGATGGCGCTTCGGCACGTCGGCGCGGGCCTGTGGACCAGCGACCGTGTCGCCGGTGTCTCGCACTGGAGCGCGGAGCTGTGGGCGATCATCGGGCGCAAGCCCGACTCGTTCGCGCCGTCGGCTGCGCGGTGGCTCGCGGTCGTCCATCCCGACGACCGCGAGCAGGCGCGCGCGTCGTTCGCCGAGGCAATCGAGCGCCGACAGCCGACCTATCAGAATGCGTTCCGAGTTGTTCGTCCTGACGGGCGCGTGCGTCACCTGATTGATGCCGCGAGGCTGCGATTCTCTCCTGAGGGCGCGTACTTGGGCGCCGTGGGCGTGGTGCTCGACATCACCGAGCGCATCGAGCGCGAGGGCGCGCTCAACGAGCTGAACCTGCGACTGCGCGATGCTGAGGCTGCGGGCGCCTGCGGAAGCTGGGATTGGGACTTCGCGACCGGCCAGACGACCTGGTCGGAGAATCAGTGGCGGCTCTACGGATACATCCCTCGCACAGACGTTGCCACGCTTGATCTTTGGCGGAGTGTCGTTCGGCCCGAGGACGTCGAGCGCGTGCTTTCGATCGTGGACCAGACGCGGCGCGAGGGCAAGCGTGAGCTCAGTTGCGAGTTCAGAATCCGCACGCCGGATGGTTCGGAGCGCTGGATCGGCTCCCGGGCGCGAATCGTCTACAACGACGCCGGTCTAGCTCTGCGGGCCAGCGGCGTGGACACCGACATCACCGAGCGCAAGGCCGCCGAGGAGCGCGAGTCGCGCTATCGCCACTCCCTCGAAGCGCAGATCGACCGCCTCCGCCGGAGCGAACAGGTCGCGGGCGCGGGCACCTGGGAAGTTGACATGGTCTCGGGCGAGGCGTTCTGGTCCGACAACCAGTGGCGTCTCTATGGCCTTGCGCCCGGCGGCGCCGACGTGCGTATCCCCAACTGGCTCGACGTTGTTCACGCCGAGGATCGCTGGGCGCCTCTTGGCGTGCTGCAGGGCATTCAGTCGGGCGCGATCGACCAGTTCTCAGGGTGCGAGTTCCGCACGACGCTGCCCGATGGCACGATGCGATGGATCGAGGCCGCGGGCAAGGTCTTCCGCGATGAGTCAGGCCGGCCCGTGCGACTGACGGGCGTGAACATCGACATCACCGCGCGCAAAGACACCGAGCGCGAGCTGATCGAGAGCCGCTCGATGCTTCAGCAGGCGCAGCGCGCCGCGTCGCTCGGCGCGTGGGTCAGCGATGAGGACGGCACGCTCTGGTGGTCCGACGAAGTCCACGAGATCTTCGGCACCACGCCCGGCGCGTTCCGCCCCAGCACGAGCTTCTTCTTCGGACTGGTTCACCCCGACGACCGCGACGCCGTGCGCGAGGCCGACGCCCGTGCGCGCCAGAGCGCTACGCGCTACGCGCTCGACCACCGCATCGTCCGACCCGACGGCAGCATCCGATGGGTTCACGAGCAGGCCGACGTCTTCCCGGGCCCGCACGGCACGCGGATGGTCGGCATCGTGCAGGACATCACCGAGCGCAAGCGCCTCGAGCAGCAGCTCGCCCACGCCCAGAAGATGGAATCCGTCGGCCGCCTCGCGGGGGGCCTCGCGCACGACTTCAACAACTCGCTCACCGCGATCCTCGGGTTTGCCGATCTGGCGCGCAGCGCCGCCGAGGTCTCGCACGCCCGCGCCGCGCTCGACGGCATCACCCGCGCCGCCTCGCACGCGCGCGACCTCACGGCGCAGATCCTCGCCTTCTCGCGCCGGCGCATCCTCACGCCCCAGGTCGTCAATCTCGCCTCGCTCGTCACCAACCTCCAGCCCGTGCTCGGACGGCTCATGGGCGAGCCCATCCGCGTGCGCGTTCGCGCGGGCGCCTACGCGCTGTACGTGACCGTCGACCCGGGTTCGATCGAACAGGTGCTGCTCAATCTCTCGTTCAACGCGCGCGACGCGATGCCCTCCGGGGGTGTGCTGGAAATCTCGGTCGCGGAGGTGCGCCTTGAGGCGGGCGATGCGAGGCTGGCCGCCGAGCTCGCGCCCGGAAGCTACGTCGAGCTGCGTGTCGCGGACACCGGCATGGGCATGACGCGCGAGGTGCGCGACCGTTGCTTTGAGCCGTTCTTCTCGACCAAGTCAGGACGATCGGACTCGGGCGCGGGCCTGGGCCTGGCGATGTGCTACGGCGTCGTGCGCCAGTCCGGGGGCGTCATCACGGTCGAGAGCGAGCCCGGCCGCGGCACCACGTTCTCGATCGTTCTGCCCGGGCCCGTCGAGACTGAGCCCGATGTCGCGGCCTCCGCGCCGGTGATCGAGGCCCGCCCGCTCCGCTCGCGCGACGGCGGCAGGCGCCCCTGCGTCATGCTCGTCGAGGACAACGAGCTGGTCCGCGACGTGAACGGGCAGGTCCTCCGCGCCGCGGGATACCGCGTCGAAGAGTTCCCCGACGGGCGCAGCGCGATCGACGCCGTCCGTGCGGGGCTGGTGTTCGACTTGCTGCTGGCCGACGTGGTGCTGCCGGACATCCGGGGCACCGAGGTCGCGGCGCGGATCCGCGAGATCCGCCGCGACGTGCCCGTGCTGCTCGTCTCGGGCTACGCCGAGGAGCACGCGACTGCGGGGCTCCCGCAGGGCGTGCAGTTCCTGCAAAAACCCTTCACGCCCGCTCAGCTCACCGCGCGGCTCGAGTCGATCCTTGCGGGCACGGTGCGCTGAAGTTAGTTGTCCCGGCGGTGTTGCTTCTTGCGCCGGTCACGGTCGCGCGAGCGCTGGCTGCGCTTCTGTGAGCCCGTGCGCTGCTCGCGGAAGCCCGCGCCACCGCCCGAGCCGAAGCCTCCGCCCAGCCCGCCGCCGGGTCCGCCGCCCTTGGGGGTGATGGTGCGGGCCTTGCCGACCGCGCGGCTCGCGGGGTCGTCGATGACCAGCTCCATCTGACGCTTGGCCAGGTCCACCGCGGCGACCTTGACGACGATCTTGTCGCCGGCCTTGAAGCTGCGTCCGCTCTTGACGTCCACGAGCGCGCCCGAGCGCTGATCGATGCGCCAGAACGGACGCTCATTGCCGCGCGTGACGTCGCCCGGCAGGTCCACACTCTTGATGAACCCGTCGATCAGGAACTTGTCGAGCTGCACGAACACGCCGCCCGGGTTGCAGCCCGTGACGACGCCCGCGTACGCCTCGCCCACGTGCTGCTCGAGCAGCTGCAGCACGAGGAACTTGGTCAGTTCCTTCTCGGCGCTGTCGGCCTGCTCTTCGCGGTACGTCGCGTGCTTGCCGATCGAGACCAGCTCGTCCTCGGGCAGGCAGTAGTCCGTGAGCATGAGGTCGCGCCCGAGGTTCTTCATGTCCTTCTCGGTGCGGGGCATGCGCCGGCCGTTTTCGGTCGCCTGCACGAACGCCGCCATGCAGCGGTGCACTGTCAGGTCCGCGTAGCGCCGGATGGGGCTCGTGAAGTGCGCGTACGCCTCGCTGGCCAGGGCAAAGTGCCCGATCAGCGCGGGCGAATACTCCGCGCGCGTAAGGGTCCGCAGCACGGCCATATGCACGGCGCGCGCGGCGTCGGTCCCGCGCGTCGCGTCGAGCAAACCCTGAAGCTCCTCGCGCGTCGGGTTCTTGGGCACGCGATAGCCCGCGACCATCGCCGTCTGGCGCAACGTGTCCACGTCGCCGGGCGTCGGCTCGGGGTGCACGCGCCGGAGCAGCGGCACGCCGAGGTTCTCGAACAGCCGCGCCGCGACCTCGTTGGCCTCGACCATGAACATTTCGATCAGCTTGTGCGTGTACGCGTCGTCCTCGCGCTCAGCGTCCACCACGCGCCCTTGCTCGTCGTACTTGAGCACCACATCGGGCAGCTCGAGCGAGATCATCCCCTGGCGGTGCCGGCGCTTTTCGATCATCTTCGCGAGCGTGTTCATGTCGCGCAGCTTGCCCAGCAGCTCGTCGGTGTAGCGCGGGGGCGTCTTGGCATGCCGGCGCGCTTCCTGTTCGTCGTTGTCGATCAGCGCCTGCGCTTCGAGATACGTGAGCCGCTTGGCGCTCTTGATCAGCGTCTGCGCCACGCGCTCGGAGCGCACGCGCCCTTCCTTGTCGTACGTGATGAACGCGCTCTTGCAGTAGCGCAGCACGCCCTCCTGCAGCGAGCAGATGCCGTTGCTCAGCACCTCGGGCAGCATCGGGATCACCAGCCGAGGCAGGTAGCACGAGTTCGACCGGTCGCGCGCTTCCTTGTCCAGCGGGCTGTTCGGGTCGATGAAGTGCGCCACGTCGGCGATGTGGACGCCCAGCTCCCACAGCCCGCCGTCGAGCGAGTCGATCTTGCGGAGGCTGATCGCGTCGTCGTAGTCCTTCGCGTCGGGCGGGTCGATCGTCAGGATGAACTCGCCCGTCAGGTCCTCGCGGTCGGGCAGCGCTTCGATCCCGCGCACCTGATAGTCCGCGACCTCGCGCTCGTACTGCGCCGCGGCCTCGCGCGCCTGCTCCACGCACTCTTCCGGAAACTCGCCCGGAAGGTTGTACGCCGCGATCACCGCCTGCGTCTCAACGTCGGGCCGGCCCGCGTCGCCCAGCACCTTGGTGATCACGCCCTCGGCCAGCACGCGCGACCCGCCGTCGCCCTGCTCCGGGTACGCCACGATCTCGACCACGACCTTCAGGTCCTCGCGCGCGTTCTTGCTCTCGGCATCGCGGATCACGACCGGGTCGGTCAGCTCGCGCCCGTCGGGGAAGACGAGCCACTGCCCGCCGCGCTTGCCCAGCGTCCCGGTGAACACCGAGCGCTTGCGCTTGACGACCTCCACGATCGAACCCACGAACCCCGAAGGATCGCGCGGGTCGCGGTGGAGCATGACCTTCACGGTGTCGCCCGAGAGCGCGTCGCGCACGTCCTCGGCCGGGATGTAGATATCGCCCTCGCGCATCGAACGCTCAGGCTTCACGAAGCCGAACCCCTTCATCGCCTTGCGGAACGTGCCGACAACCTCGCCCCCGAGCCCCACGCCGCGGAGCGAGGGCAGCGAGATCAGCCCCGTGCCCGAGACCTCGATCTCCCGGCGGTCCTTCAAGGAGTCAATCGCGCTGTCAAACTCGTCGCGCAGCTCATCCTCGATGCCCAGGTCGATCGCGATCTGGTCCAGACGCCGGGGCGTGTAGCCCTCGTGCCGGAGATGCTCGAGAATGCGCTTGGTAAACCTCAGACTCAATCCAGAAATCCTTCCGCGCGCTCTGGGCGCGCCTTCGTTCAACCCCACTTCAGCCCCACCCCAACTCCACCTCAGCACGCACACGCACCGCGCGGCACACTGAGCGCCCCGCCGGACGTGCCAGGCCAGACCCAATCCCACAGCATCATCATCGGCCGCGAGCGCCCCATCTCCCGACCAGCGCCCGGGCACGAACGCAACCTTGACGGTCCGCCGTGCGGGCGAGCGGGATCAGAGCGTGCCCGCGTAGCTCTTCAGCGCCGCGCGGAACGGGGCCGGGTCGATCTTCAGATGCTCGCGGGCCTTGAAGGTGTCGGCGGTCGTGTCCTCGCCGCCCATCCACGCCATGCCCGCATCGAACGGCAGCGCCCCGCCCAGGCCCACAAGGCCCGCACCGGTCGCCGCGCCCGCCGCGATCGCCGCGGGAATGCCCCACGGCTCAAGGCCCTCTTCGGCGCCCGGCGTCGCGTCGCGGAACGCCCGCAGCATGTCCGGGAAGGTCATGCTCTCGGCGCCCGCGAGGTTGTACACCTCGCCGATCGCGTCGCAGGTGTCCAGCGACGCCACGAACGCCCGCGCCACGTCCTCGACGTACACCGGCGCGCACACCGGGTCGATCTCGTTCACCGGGCCCAGCGGCACGGAGAAATCCTCTTCCCAGCGCTTGAAGTACGGCATGAACACATACGGCGCAATCTCACCCCGCGCCCACTGTGCCGCCATCTGCGTGAACTCGCCCCCGGGGCCATGAATCAGACCCGGGCGGAAGATCGTCCAGTCCAGACCGCTCTGGCGAACGATCTGCTCGGCCTCGAACTTCGTCCGCTGATACTCCGCCTTGCCGTGCGGGCCCACGCCCATCGCCGACATGTGCAGATACCGGCCAACCCCCGCGGCCCGCGCGGCCTCGGTCACCAGCCGCGTCGACTCCACGTGCATCCGCTTGAACGTCTGCCCCTTGCCCGCCTCGCGGATGATGCCCACAAGGTGCACCACCGTCCCGGCGCCGCGGACCAGATTCGCCAGCGCCGAAGCGTCCGTCACGTCGCCGTCGACGATCTGGAGCTGGGCGATCGGCAGCACGGCCTTGGCCTTGGCCCGGTCACGCACGAGCACGCGAACTTCGTACCCCCGCGCGAGCAGCGCCCGCACCACGAACCGACCCACGAAACCCGTCGCCCCGGTGACGGCCACCAACTGATTCTTCCGCGTGCTCTCGGCCATAGACCCAAGGGTAGCGACATCAACGCCCGACGTCGGCCCGGCGGCCTGATTCCGAACGGGGTCTAGCTTTCCGCCGAACAAAGTCCGTTCATTCCCTGGTTTCCGGGCCTGAGCGCAGCACCCGCGTGGGACCTGGACACGGGAGAACACCGGTAATGTCGGTCCGAACGGGCCCCCGTGTGGAACCGGGGGTGAGATTGGTCGTACTTTCGTGCAGCAGCCCGAAGGAACGGTCGGGCTGCCGGTCCTGGCGGACAGTCGCGGCGAGTCAAGCGCCCGCGGCCGACGCGGTCGACAGGGTGCCAACGTGGCGCCAAAGTCGAGCAGGCAACCGCACGCACGTCCGTGTTCGTGAGGCCTCGGCCCCGCAAGCACGTCTCTCCCACAGAGACAACCCGTTTCCCCCCTCACATCCAGCATCTCGCCGTTGGGCATATCGGCCCGGGGTTGAGGTACGTCCAGAGCACGGCTCGGCCGGGGTTTCCCCTGCCGGGTCGCTGTACGGGCTGGCAGAAGGTGGTCCGGGGTTTTCTGTGGGAGTCGTTCCGAGTCGGATCGCTATGGCTGCCTTTGGGTTCTCGCCTTCCCTGGTTCGTTCGACCCTCACTTCGGTGGATCAGGCCCAACTCGATCGGGCCCAGCTCGAACGGGCCGGCCGCCCGCTCGTGAAGCCCTCGCCCGCTGGCGGCAAGCCCCGCACGCTGGGCGGCATCACCGTCCTCATCCCCGCGTACAACGAGGCCGCGTTCGTCGCCGACACGGTCCGCTCCGTGCAGGCGCAGACGGTTCACATCGATCAGATCATCGTGATCGACGACGCCTCCAGCGACGGGACCGGCGACGTCGCGCGCGCCTGCGGCGAAGAGGTGATCGTCGTCCGCCCCGAGCGCAACTGCGGCTCCAAGGCGACCGCGCTGAACTTCGGGCTCTCATTCACCACCAGCGAGTACACGCTGGCGATCGACGCCGACACGACGCTCGCGCCCGACGCGGTCGAGAAGCTGATGAAGCACTTTGACGCGCCCGCGCCCTCCGCGACCGGCGGGCCCGCGACGCCGCGGGTCGCCGCGGTCTGCGGCATGGTGGTGCCCCGCAACGTCTCAACGATCTGGGAGCGCGGGCGCTATGTCGAGTATCTCTACGCGTTCACCTTCTACAAGCCGATCCAGGACTGGTTCGAGCGCCCGCTGATCGCCTCGGGCTGCTTCACGGCCTTCCGCACCGACGTGCTCCGGCGCTTGGGCGGCTGGTCGACGCGGACCGTCGGCGAGGACATGGACCTGACGTGGTCGGTCTATCGCCTGGGCATGGGTGTGAAGTTTGCCGCCGATGCCGTGTGCCGGCCCGTCGAGCCTCACAACTGGCATTTCCTGAGCAAGCAGCTCAAGCGCTGGACGGCCGGCTTTGCCCAGTGCGTCAAGGTTCACTGGGCCGATTTGCTCGAAATGCCCTTCATGCGCTCGATGGTCGCGGTCGCGATGTGGGACGCGGTGATCGCGGCGGTCGCGATGTTCGTGCTCGTGCCGTTGATGGCGATCTTCGTGCACCCGATCTTCCTGATGATGTACCTGCTGGACCTGCCGGCGATTGCTGTGCCCGTGCTCGTCGCGGGGGCTAAGCGCGGCGAGTTCGTCAAGGCGCTCACGAGCCTCCCGGCGTTCTGGGTGCTGCGGTTCGTGAATGCCTACTTCGTCATCCGCGCGTTCTGGAACGAGTTCGTCGCGGGCCGGCGCCTGCACACGTTTGAAAAGGGCCATTGATCGGCCCGGCTTCACTGCTCACGTTCACCGCTCACACACAATCACTCACACTCAACTCGCGGGCCCGCAGCGGCCCGCGCCGGAAAGGATCCAAGGTCATGTTCGCAGGTTTGCCGGCAGCGGGTATCGGAGGCGTCTTCTACATCCTGCTCGTGCTGATGATGCCCGTGCAGGAGCTCGTCCGCACCGTCCGCGGCGAGGGCAGCATCTCGCGCTGGAAGTTCATCGCCGGCCGCTGGGCCCTGTTCGCGACCGTCATCGGCGCGATGTGGGTTCAGTGGCTCATCCTCGACCACTTCATGGGCCAAGAGACCAAGGCCATCATCAAGGGCGGCACCAGCGGCGCCATGGGCACCACCGTGGATTCGGGCGCCAAGCTCATGCAGGACGCGGGCCTCGTCTCGCTCGTCGTCCTCGCGGGCGTCCTCTTCGTCGCCTATCTCGTCAAGCTCGGCGTCCGCGTCTACCGCGCGGCCTGAGCCTCAACGTCACTTCCTACGTCACACCTTTACGTCACAAAGACACGGGCTCGCGGGCGTCTTGACCGCCCCGGGCCCGTGTTCCGATTTTGGATGAGGCGAGCGACTTACTCCCGCACGGCGATGAGATCAAACACCGCGGGCGGGAGCATGAACGCGCTCGGGTCCTGCGACGCCGCGCGCCAGGCCTTGGCGAAGTCGGCCTGATCGCCCTCGGTGAGGAAGCCCATCGAGACGAGCTTGGAGACGTAGCTGCCGAAGAACGTTTCGGGCCAGTGCCAGAGCGTGGAGCCCGGGCGGGCGATGCGCTGGCGGACATCGAGGTGTTCGACGCGGAAGCCGTGCTTGGCGAGCATCGCGGGCAGTCGGCCCATGATGTCGGGGTCGCCGCCGCGCGAGCGCCAGGAGCGTCCGATGGCCGCGACGACGCGCGAGAAGATCTCCGAGCGCGGCGCGAGGGTCATCGCCTCGTAGTTGAAGTAATCCTGCACGACGATGCGCCCGCCGGGGCGCGTGAGGTCGGCCACGCCCCGCAGAACCTTCTCAGGGTCGGAGACAAAGCAGAACACCCAGCGGGCGTAGGTGAGGTCGATGAACGGCTTGGGGCCCGCCGGGCCCGCGGGGGCCATGACGCCCGCGCTGGTCAGCGCGCTCTCGAGTTCCTGCACATCGCCTAGGACGCGCTCGACATTCGCCAGCCGGCGCCCCGCGGCCTGCTCCTGGAGCTGCTTCAAGAAAATCGCCGACTCATCGATGCCGATCACGCGCCCGCCGGGGCCGACAAGTTCAGCGAGGTCAAGCGACGCGTAGCCCGGGCCGCAGCCAAGGTCGAGGATCGTCTGCCCCGGGCGGATCTGGGCGCGCTCCCAGGCCTCATGGGCCGCGGCTGACCAGAGCCGGTGCTGCAGCCCGAGCCGGACGGTTTCGTCGAGCCCGGTGCCCAGGACGTATTCCGGCGGCGGTGCGAGCTGCGGATGGCGCTTGCTGGCCGTGGCGAGCGGGCTCTGGACACCCTTCCCGCGGGGCTGACGGCTCGGACGCGACGAGGGGCTGGGCGGACGCACGCTGGGCATGACGGAGAATAGTCGTCCGCTTTGGGCTTGCCCGTGAGCCCGACCGATAAAGAAAGCTGAATGACCCGCGGCCAGCCCGCCAAACCCGACCTTGCCCACCGCTGCCCTCCCCCCGCCCGGGGGTGGGGGCGCTGGGCGTGGGCATGGTCAGCGGCGCTCGCGCTTCCCCTGTTCGGCGGATGGGCGCTGGCCCAGCAGCCGGTCGAGGGGCCCGCGGAGACTCCTCCGGCGTCCAGCGCCGAGGGGAGCGGCGCCCGTCCCGAGGCTTCGGGGCGCGTGGTGCGCGTCTTTGACTTTGACGAAACGCTGACCAACCCGGACCCCGTGCCCATGAACTGGGTCCGCGGGCAGAACAACCCGCCTGAGCGTGTGAGGCCCGCGTTCCCGCCTTGGAACGCCGCGGAGCTCGACGCCACGCTGACGGCCGGCAAGGCCGGGCCGGGCTCGGCGTCGGTGATGCTTCCGACGGCGGGGGGGAGCACGAGCCTGCTGCTCGCGCCGGGCGTGCTGCCGGTCTTTCCGGGCGCGGACTATCGGCTGAGCGCACGCGTGCGGACCGATGGCTGCGCGCACGCGCGCGCGGTGCTCGCGGCACGCCTGCTCGACGGCAAGGGCAGGCCGATCCCGTCGGCGCCCACCGTCTTCAGCGCGCCCGTCGGTGCGACCGGCGACGGGTGGGCGAGCGTCGGCGTCGATGTCGTGGGGCTGAGCGACGAGGCGGCGTACCTGCAGATCGAACTGCTGCTCGCGCAGCCGTCGGCGCTGGCCAAGCTGTTCGGCGAGACGGCCCAAGACTCTCCGCACAGCGCCGGTCCGGTGGGGGGGCCGATCTGGCCCGAAGATCACAAGGCCCGCGCGTGGTTTGATGATCTCGCGGTCGTGCAATTGCCGCGGATCCAGATCCAGCTTCCCGGGTCCTCGAACGTGCTTTTCGCCTCACAGGCGCCCGAGCTGAAGATGGTCATCCGCGACCTGACGGGCGAATCGCTGACGCTGCGTGCGCAGGTGCGCGACGTTCACGGGCGCGTGGTGGACTCGCTCGAGCGCGTGCTGCCGCCCGGGCGCAACGAGAGCTCGTGGACGCCCAAGCTGCCGGGCCTTGGGTGGTACCGCGTCACGATGGGCGTGAACAGCCCGCTGGGCTTGATCGGCTCGGCGTGGACAGACCTGGTCTGGACGTTGGACCCCTCGCCCGTCAGCGGCGCGCCCGAGCCCTTGCCCGGTGGCGACAGCTCGCGCGGCTCGCTCGATCGCGTGCGCATGGGCGTGGCAAGCGACGATGGATCCGACGCGGTGATGAGCGCACTCCCCGAACTGGCCGGGCGCATCGGCGCGGGCGCGGTGGTGGTGCCCGTCTGGCGCGAGGGAATGTCGCCCGCGCAGATGCCCGCACGGATCGACGAGCTGCTGAGCACGATCGACCGGCTCGTGGGCGCGGGCCGGCGCGTGACGCTCGGGCTCTCGGCCTGGCCTCGCGAGGTCGCGCGGAC